>CAZVYZ010000004.1:0-67108 GCA_964630695.1 uncultured Ruminococcus sp. | reverse complement strand
TGGCTTCCCGCAGTATTCCAACGACGATGTGGTGATTGAGGGACTGCAAAAGTTAGGTTACGATTACAAGGATGCGGTCAACTATGTGGTTGCCGCCTGTTGGGAGTTCATCATCCCGAATGTGGGAAACGACATTGCCAACATTGGCGCGGTGAACTTCCCGAAGTTGGTGGACGAGGTTCTGCGCCGTGACCTGCCCGCTAAAAAGGATTGGGATACTCTGCTTGCGGATGTCAAGGCGGCAATCAAGGCGGAATGTGACCGCATCACGGAAAGCATTCACGATGTGTGGTTTGTCCCGTCTCCGTTCCTCGACCTCTTGCGGGACGGAAAGAAATACAACAATTTCGGGCTGCACGGCTGCGGGATTGCTTCTGCGGCAGACGCTCTGGCGGCGGTCAGGGAATATGTCTACGACAAGCAGACCGTCACGCCCGACCGTCTCCTGCACGCGCTTGACACCGACTACGCGGACGACCCCGAACTGTTGCATCTGCTCCGCTACGAAGCCCCGAAGATGGGCTGTGACGATGACCGCGCGGACCGTCTCGGCACGCTGATCCTCGATGCCTTTGCGGATGCTCTGGAGGGAAAGAAGAACTGTCTCGGCGGCATCTGGCGCGCGGGGACGGGAACGGCGATGTACTATCTGTGGCATTCCCGCGACCTCGGCGCAACGGCGGACGGTCGGCACGCAGGGGATCCGTTCGGCACGAACTTCTCGCCAAACCTCTTCACGCAGGTACCCGGACCGCTGACCGACATTCAATCCTTCACGAAACAGCACATCGAACGGACAATCAATGGGGGACCTCTGACGCTCGAATTTGCGGCGGGCATCTTTTCCAAGGAGGAAAACTGCCGCAAGGTTGCGATGCTGGTCAAGCATTTCATCGACCGCGGCGGTCATCAGCTTCAGCTGAACGCGGTGAACCTTGACGCGATGAAGGACGCGCAGATTCACCCCGAAGCGCACCAACATTTAGTCGTGCGCATCTGGGGCTGGTCCGCCTACTTCGTAGAACTCGACAAGGAGTTCCAAGACCATGTGATCGCGCGGCAGGAGTACGAGGTATAGAGGACGCGGGGGACGCGGGGGATGCGCCAGAGGGGGCTTTTGAGGAAAGCCCCCTCTGGACTCCCCAAACCTTTTCAACTCACTTTTATAGTGCGAACATGGTACGCTGAACCAAAAGGGATTATGTAATTTCCCTTCTTAGTGAAAGTTCTTGGAGTTCTTAGAACCTTCTTGGGGGAAGGTTCTAAGTGGGTTTGGGCAAAGCCCAAGGTTTTAGTATGTATGGATTGATTTTTGATATCAAAGAGTTTGCGCTCAACGACGGGGGCGGGATTCGGTCAACCGTCTTTTTCAAGGGTTGCCCTCTGCGGTGTATATGGTGTCATAATCCGGAGGGACTGTCACCCAAACGGGAATTGTATATCAAGCAGAATGGATGTTTGCATTGCGGATTGTGCCGAAAACCGTGTAACCATCCGGATTGTCAAGGGCTTGGGCGGTGTCTGCATATCTGCCCGAAAAACCTCGTCAGCGTTGCGGGCGTGGAGTGGGAGAGTGGGGCGCTTGCGGAAAAACTGCTCAGGCAGACCGACATCTACCGCGAAACGGGCGGCGGGGTCACGCTGTCGGGCGGAGAACCGCTTTTGCAATGGCAGTTTGCCGCAGAATTGCTCGACCGATTGCACGGAAAGGTTCATACCGCCATCGAAACTTCGGGATATGCCGAAGCGGAAGCCTTTTGCGCGGTGATTGACCGTTGCGATTTCGTTTATATGGACCTCAAACTGATGGATTGTGAAAAGCACAAGACCTATACAGGAGTCTGTAATGACAGAATCCTGCAAAATGCAGAGTACCTCAAAGCGAGTGGCAAACCGCACACGTTTCGCACACCGCTGATTCCGAACATCACCGACACCGAAGAAAACCTTGCTGCTATCCGCGCATTTGTCGGGGAAGATTCGTGGGAGCAGTTGCCGTATAATACGCTTGCGCCCGCCAAATATGCGAGCGTTGGGCGGGAGTACCGATTGAAGCCGTAACCAAACGCAGGTTGCGGGAAATAGAAAAAAGGACCGATGACACACATATGTGTCATCGGTCCTTTTTCGGCGTTACCAAATGACCATATCGCCGTAACATTTCAAAAGCGATTCGCGGATTGTGCGCTACATTGTAAAGTCCTGCACCGTGCAGGCAAGCAAGGAAGCGCGCGCCGCTCGGAGCGGCGCGGGGCAATTATACAAAAACAAAGTTTTGTATAATAGGAGAGTGAAAAAGGTTTGAAAAGGTATGACACCATATGATAGAACCTGTTTTTTCGTTATCCAAACAGAAATATGAAAACAAGCAGACAATCGTCCGCTTGTTTTCTGTTTTATGCTTCAATACCCCGGAGGTGGTTCCGGCAACGGCGGTTCCTCTCCGATGGGAGTGCCATACGTTCGGTTTGGGGATGATGCGGCGGTGCGTGGCGCAAACTCGAATACGGCTCCGCGTTCGGTATCCAACTTCAGATACGCGTCAAAGGTTCTTCCTGTTTTCGGCGAAATAAAACCGTCAAGAAGGTCCGTTTTGCCGTCCGTCAACAGTTTATTCAACTGTGAAAGCGGAATCACACGCTTACAGATGGAGATGTTGACGCTGAATTTGCATCCGTCTTTATAACCGGAACAACCGTAACTTTTGCGAAATCGAATCAGATTTTTTCCGCAATGTGGGCAAATTCCGACAACGTCACCGAAAAATCCTGTGTCACGGTCAGCAGACGGCAAAATGTCGGTCTTTTTTGCGAACACCTCCGCAATCTCCGCTTCTGCAAGTTTGACGCTGTCTTCCACCGTCATTTTTCCGTGATAGACCTTTTTCAGCGCCTGTCCGAGTTGTGAGGTCTTATATTTATCCATACTGATTTGCATCTGCTCCAACGATTCAATCAGAAACTCTCCTCCGGGCAGAATGGAATAAACGTCCTTTTTGAGGTCAATGTACCCGCTTTTGCGCGCGTTGTCTATGATGCCCGTCCGCGTCGCTTCGGTACCGAGTTCCAGACCCTCAAAAATGGCACGGTAATCGGCGGCATCGTCTGCACCGATGCTGTCCTCCCCTGCTTCCGTCGCGTCCTTTGCGGCGCTTTTTTCCTCTTTGAACGGGTTCTTGAGGTAGTTATTGAGTGTCTCGATGGTGTAGTGGCGCGGCGGTGTCGTTTCCTTTTCCACGGGCTTGAAGTCGATGTTCACGACGTCGCCCTTTTCCAGTTTCGGCAGGATTTTGTCTTTCTGTGTGAAATCGTCGTACTTTGTCCATCCTTTTTCCAGTACCGTCATACCCTTGAGTACAAAGGTTTCCAACGTGCCGACGTCGATTGTAATCTCGGTTCTCGACACCACGCAGTCCTCCTCGCAGAACACCGCGACAAAGCGGCGGAAAACCGTGGAATAGACCTGCATCTCCCGCTCCGATAGTTGGGTTTTCTGCGGAATCTTGTAGGTCGGTGTCAGCGCGGAGTGCGATTCGATTTTGCTGTCGTCAAAGATGGTTTTGCTGTCCTTGAACGTTACGGGATAGCCGATTTTTCTGCATCCCGCAAGAATCTGGCGAATCTTGTCTTTCTCCGCTGTTGCGAGGTATTCGGAATTGGTTCGGGGATAGGTCAGATAGCCCTTTTCGTAAAGCCCCTGCACCAGAGCAAGGCTCTCCTGCATGGACATTTTATATTTTTTTCCGAGGACGTTCTGAAGTTTGGAGAGCGAGTAGAGTTTCCCCGGGAACAACTTGTCCTTTTTATTCTTGACTGCTGTTACGACCGCCCCCGTCGCATTATACTTGGCGCAGGTTGCCAGTGCATCGCCAAGTTTGTCCGCGTCGAATTTGTTTTTGGAGGTCAGTTCAACGACCTCTCCCCTCGTTTCCTCACGGCTGACCATTGCGTAATATTTTCCGGGGACAAAGTTGCGGATGGCGAGGTCACGGTCATAGATCGCTTTGACAATCGGAATGATGACACGCCCTACGCGCAACAGTGTCCCTGTTTTGAGCGTTGCGTAGCGCGTCAGATTGACCCCGTAGAGCCAGTCGATATAGGTTCTCGCAAAGCCCTCGGACGCAAGCAGGTCGTATTCCCGCTCGTCTTTCATATCCTGTAACGCCGCGGCAACGGTTTGCGGGGTCTGGTCCGGCAGCCAGAGTCTGCGGAGTGTTTTCGGGGCTTGCAGGGCATTCTCCATGCAGAGCCGTACAATGATTTCTCCCTCGCGGTCTGCGTCTCCCGCATTGACCACGGTATCGACGTCGGGGCGGTTGCAGAGTGCGCGGATGACTTCAAACTGACGGACGACTCCGCTGTCCGGTTGTCGGTTCTCCCCTTTCCGCAATTCAAAGCGGAAAGTCTCGGGGAAGCACGGCAGGTTCTCCATTGTCCACTTTTGTTTCCCGTCGGTCGCGCCGCCCGTGTATGCTTCAATGTCGCACAGCGAAAAGAGATGCCCGAATGCCCACGTGACAAGGTATCCGCATCCCTCAAAATAGCCGTTCCGTTTCTGCATCTGACCGATTCCCGCAACGATGTTGCGCGCAAGGCTCGGCTTTTCCGCAATAATCAGAATCATGTGTAACCCCTTTTGTCAAAAAGACCGCGGCTCCGCCATAGCCATGCGGAACCGCGGCAAATGAAGCATTGAGAATCAGAGCATGGGACGGATGCTTTCGGGAACGTCCTCCTCGCGCATCGAAACCGTCATGGTCAGGTTCAGACCGAATTTTTCGACGAACACTGCCAGTTCATGTGTAAGCGTTTCAAACGCGGCGATGTCATGGTTGCAGATTTTCAGCGTGCCGTCGATGAACAAATCGGTCACGTCGTGGTTGCTTGCCATGATGCCCGCGATGAACCCGTAGAGCGACTGCGCATCGGCGATTTTGTATTCGTCAACGTCAATCAGACGCGCGGACGGTTTAATATCATATCTTAACTTGGTACCCTTTTCAATGCATACAACGTCCCCTTTGGTGACCTCAAGCGCACCGTTGACGAGGTTGATGAGCGTTTTGGTCTTTCCGGTTCCTTTTACTCCAACGATCAATTTCAGCATAGATTGTTACCTCCCACAAATCGGTTGGAAGAAGCCCTTCCCTCCGTACTTTCATTATACCAAATAACGGAAGAAAAGTCAAGACCTTTTCGGCTGATTTGCCTTGATTTCATTAAAAATTCAATCTTTCCTCAAGTTTTTTCTTCATATCTTCATAACCCGGCTTCCCAAGGAGCGCGAACATGTTCTTTTTATAGGATTCCACCCCGGGTTGGTCGAACGGATTGACCGACAGCAGGTATCCCGAAATTGCGCAGGCAAGTTCAAAGAAGTAAATCAGTTCGCCGAGAACATATTCACTTCTCTCGCTGACCTCCAGCAGGATGTTCGGGACACCGCCGTCAACGTGTGCCAGAACCGTACCCTGCATAGCGGTCTTTTTGACCTTGTTCAAATCCATACCCGAGAGGAAGTTCAAGCCGTCCACATTGTCGGGGTCTTCGGGAATTTCAAAACTGCTTCCCGTATCGGCAATGTCAATCACGGTTTCAAACATGGTGCGGCTGCCGTCCTGAATAAACTGACCGAGCGAATGCAAATCGGTTGAGAAGATGACCGACGCGGGATAGATGCCCTTTTGGTCCTTGCCCTCGCTCTCGCCGTAAAGTTGTTTCCACCATTCGTTGAACATCGCGGAGAACGGCTCGTAACTTGCCAGAATCTCAATGCTCTTGCCCTTGCGGGAAAGCAGGTTGCGGATTGCGGCATACTTGTAGCAGTCGTTTTTGCTGAGGTCGGGGTCATTGTACGCGTGGCTTGCGTGTGCCGCACCCGCCATCAGTTTATCAAGGTCGATTCCCGCGCAGGCAATCGGAAGCAGACCGACCGCCGTCAGGACCGAGTATCTGCCGCCGACGTCATCCGGCACCACGAACGTTTCGTAGCCCTCGTCGGTGGAGAAATGCTTGAGCGTGCCTTTTTCACGGTCGGTGGTAACGAAGATTCGCTCCCGCGCGCCCTCTTTGCCGTATTTCTTCTCCAGCAGGCTTCTGAATACGCGGAATGCAATTGCCGGTTCGGTTGTGGTACCCGACTTCGAGATGACGTTGACGCAAACGTCTTTGCCCTCGCACAGGGACAGCACCTCATTCAGCGCGTCGGCGCTGATGCAGTTGCCTGTGAAGTAGATTTCGGGAGTCCCCTTTTTCACCAGATTGTAGTTCGGGGATTTGAGATATTCAATGACCGCACGCGCGCCGAGATAGGAGCCGCCGATGCCGATAACAACCAGCACATCGCAGGTCTTTTGAATCTTTGCCGCCGCCGCTTTGATGCGAGCGAACTCCACTTTGTCATAGTTCTCGGGCAGGTTGACCCAGCCGAGAAAATCGTTTCCTGCGCCTGTCTTGTTGCGCAGCATGGCATCTGCACACCGGACCTCGGGTGCGATGCGCTCATATTCATGCGGGCGAATAAAACTCGAAAGATAATGATCGTTCAGTTTGATAGCCATGGGATTATCTGACCGTCCTTTTCGGAAAAATTTTTACGTCCTCATTATACACCATTTTCCTCGGAAATGCAATGGATTTTCGTAAAAAAATCAGGATATGGGACAGATTTCCGCGTTTTTTCGCCTTATATCAACAGGAATCGCGCCACCATTCTGCCGATAATGTCAAAGAAGCCGATTTTCTCTATCTCCTCCCCTGCCGTCAGCGGGACCTGCCCGACCGCTTTGCCGTCTACGTAGTACCCGACCGAGCCGATGGCATTCCCTTTTTCAATCGGAGCGGCAACCGCTTCCGGTTTCATAATTCGTTGCTCCACACCCGCAATCTGCGCCTTTGGCAGGACCACCGAAAAGCCATCGTATCGGAGGGAACAACTGTTTTTGACGCCACCGGTGACCGGAACCGTTTCCGTATCGCCGCCCTCGGCATGAAAGAGTCCGTAATTTGCGAAGCCCCAGTCGAGAAGCGACACCGCCGAAGCATTCCGGACATCCCGCGATTCCGCACCCATAATTACGCAAATCAGTGAAAAGCCGTCCCGCTCCGCCGTGACGCTGATACAGAAGCCCGCTTTTGATGTAGAGCCGGTTTTCAGTCCCGTACAGCCCGGGTAAAAGCGCACGAGACGGTTGGTGTTGGTCAGTCCGAAAGCGCCGTCACGGATGGTATCCATCCAGATGGAACTGTATTGCAGAATGGTCGGGTGCGCAATCAGCGCTCGGGACATGATTGCAATATCCTGCGCACTGGTCACATGATGCTCGGCAGTGTCATCCAGACCCGTAACGTTCTCAAACGTGGTTCCGGTCATGCCGAGTTGCTTGGCGCGCTCGTTCATCTTGCCGACGAATGCCTGCACGCTTCCGTACAGATATTCCGCAAGCGCAACCGCCGCGTCGTTTGCAGAGGCAATCACGACCGATTTGAGCAGGTCCTCCAACTTCATCTGCTCGCCCTCTTTCAGGTAGACCTGCGAGCCGCCCATGGATGCCGCATTTGCGGAGACCGTTACCTTGTCGTCGAGGTGAATGACCCCTGTGTCGATTGCTTCCATCAGGAGCAGAAGTGTCATGACTTTCGTCACCGATGCGGGCGGCATGGATTCCTCCGCATTCTGCGTGTAGAGAACCGCTCCCGTCGTTGCCTCCATCAGAATCGCGCTTTTGCAGGGCAATTCGAGACTGCCCTCTTCCACGCCGAGGTCCGACAGGACCTTTTCCGTTGCGACCCCATCGGTCGGTTCGGCGGAAGTCGGCACAGCGGTTTCTTCGGCAAAGACTGTCTGCAGTGTGCCGGACATCAGGATGAGAATTGCCAGAAGAGCGGCAACCGATTTTTTGAGTGTGTGTTTCATCATTTCCACCCCTTTCCGATAATCAGCGTATGAGAACGGAGACAAAAATATACCCGTGGGCGGTCGACTTATAAAAAAGAGTTCCAAATTTGAAAAAATTCTTGATTTGCTATTCCATTTTGCGAGAAAATATGGTATAATAATACAGATGATACCGAAATATCCATACGGAGGAATGAAAAATGGCTATCAAAATGAGAGTTCTCTGCGGGTCCGGAAAGAAAAAAGTCCTGAATCTCGCAAACGAAATCAAGGACCACTATTCGTTGGCATTCAACGCAGTTGACGTTATCCCGCCCGCATATCCCTGCGACAAGGAGCGCATCGTCCTGTTGGCAATCTCCGCCAAAAAGGAAATCAACGACACGGTCCGCCTGTTCTGCAAGGAACTGACCAAGGTCCGCGCACAGAATGTTGCACTGATGATTGACGGTGATGAAGCGGTTGCAAAGAAACTCAAAGAGATTCTGACCGAAGCGGGAACCAACGTAGTGGACGAGGTCCTTTACATCGACGGCGGATTCCCGATTTTCGGAACCAAACTCAAGGATGAGGAAAAGACCGCCGCGTTTGCGTGGGTCGACCGTGTGATGGAAAATCTGAAATAAACCGATAGCAAACAAATTCTATCGCAAAAAGCAAGGCGACACCCGATCGGGTGTCGCCTTGCTTTTTGTAAATTGTCAGTTTGTCGGCGTTGTGTTGTTCCGCGCTTCCTCGGATACAACATTGATTGCCGTTACCTCAAACTGCGGCGTCCAACCGCTCGGATATTCGTTATCATTCAAAGTCACGATGGTATGATTACTTGCACACCCGGGAAAAAACGCGAAGCATAGAATGAACACAAGGACTGTTAATCGTATCCGTTTCATATTTTTTCCTTTCTGCGTAATTTCCAATTCAATCGGCTGTAGACTTGCAGGCTTTGTCAGAATTTCATGGTCAACTGGTCGGTTTCGTCCACGTCGTCAAGCGCGCCCGCCTCCCGCAGGATGTCAATCACGCCTTTGGAGACCTTTGCGCGGGTCTGGAGGTCCTCCACCGAGAAGAACGGCTCTTCGTTTCGCGCCTGAATGATGCTGTCCGCCGCCGCGTCGCCAAGCCCCGGGAGCGCCGAGAACGGCATTCGGATGGCTCCGTTTTCGGGGCGGAACACATAGGCTTCCGATACCGCAAGGCTCACGGGCAGGAAGCGGATTCCGCGCGACATGGCTTCGTTGACCAACTGGAGCACGGGAATGCTGTCCTGCTCCTTCGGAGACGCGTCCTTGCCGCGCTGTTGGATGTCTTTCATAACCGCGCGGACGTTCTGAATGCCCTTGATGATGACGCTTGCGTCAAAGCCCTTCGGCGCGACCGTGAACATGGTGCAATAGAATTCCACGGGCTTGTGAACCTTGTACCATGCCAGACGGATTGCCGACATGACGTATGCCGCCGCGTGTGCTTTCGGGAACAGATAGCGAATCTTTTTGCAGGAGAGGATGTACCATTCCGGAACATTGTGCTCCCGCATTTCGGCTTCCCACTCGGGGGTCAGCCCTTTTCCTTTTCGGACTGCCTCCATGATTTTGAATGCGTGTGCGTTTTCCAGTCCGTAACGGATGAGGTCCAACATAACGCCGTCACGGGTCCCGATGACGCGGGAAATGTCACAGGTGCCGTCCTTGATGAGGTCCTGCGCGTTGTTCAGCCACACGTTGGTCCCGTGCGTCAGCCCCGAAATCTGGAGGAGGTCCGCAAAGTTATGCGGTTTTGCGTCAATCAGAACCTGCTGTACAAACGGCGTTCCCAACTCCGGCAGACCGTAGGTCCCAATCTGGCATCCGATGTCCTCTGGCGTCACGCCGAGCGGCTTGGTGGATTCCAACAGTTCATAAACCGAACTGTCATTCATTGCAACGTCGTTGACCGAGGTGTTGGTGAACGTTTCCAGCCACTTGTATTTGGTCGGCATATCGTGTCCGAGTTCGTCCAGTTTCAGAATGGTGTCGTGGAGATAAGAGAACGCGAAGTGCGTGGTGATGATGTCGGAGTTCGGGTCATCGGCGGGATGCTGAACCGGCGTGAAGTCGTAAACCTCGTATTTCTGCGGGACCACAATGATACCGCCGGGGTGCTGTCCCGTCAGTTTCTTGACGCCCGTACAGCCGTTGACCAGACGGTTCATTTCGGCGCGCGGCAGACTGACCCCTTTCTGCTCGATGTACTTTGCAACGTAACCGTAAGCGGTCTTGTCCGCAAGCGTTCCGAGCGTTCCCGCTCGGAACACGTGTCCCTCTCCGAACAGTTCCTCGGTGTATTTGTGGACGCGGCCCTGCACGTCTCCGGAAAAGTTCAGGTCAATATCGGGGGATTTGTCGCCGTAGAAGCCGAGAAACGTTTCAAACATGATGTCGTGTCCGTCGGCATGGTACTTGGTGCCGCACATCGGACACATCTTGTCGGGCAGGTCAAAGCCCGAGCCGACTTCGCCCGTGGTGAAGAATTCGCTGTGTTTGCAGTTCGGGTTCGGGCAGTAGTAATGCGGCGGCAGAGGGTTGACCTCGGAAATACCCGCCATGGTTGCGACGAACGAGGAGCCGACAGAACCGCGCGAACCGACCAGATACCCCTGCTCTTCGCTGAAATGGACCAATCTCTGCGCAATCAGGTACAGCACGGCAAAGCCGTTTTTGATGATAGAGGTCAGTTCCTTGTTCAGTCTTGCGGTTACAATTTCCGGAAGCGGGTCGCCATACATCTTTTTGGCTCTCGCCCAGCACATATCCTGCAATTCCTGTTCTGCGCCCTCCATTTCTGGGGTATAGGAGCCTTTCGGAATCGGGCGGACGCGCTCAATCATATCCGCAATCCGGTTGGTGTTGGTGACCACGACCTCGTAAGCCTTATCCGCTCCGAGGTAAGCAAATTCCTCCAACATTTCGTCGGTTGTACGGAAATACAGACCGACGTCTTTGTCGTAGTCTTTGAACTTCATGCCCGCAAGCAGAATCTTGCGGAACAACTCGTCCTCCTTGTTGAGAAAATGCGCGTCGCAGGTGGCGCAAACCGGTTTGTTGTATTGCTCGCCAAGTGCAACGACCCGTCGGTTCAGGTCGCGCAGACCCTCGTCGTCCGCCACTTTTCCCTCGGCAATCAGGAAGCGGTTGTTGCAGATGGGCTGAATCTCCAGATAGTCGTAAAAGTTGACAATCTCCTCAATCTCGTTGTCGGGACGGTTTTCCAGAATCGCCCGCATCAGTTCACCTGCCTCGCATGCCGAGCCGATAATCAAGCCCTCGCGGTGCTTTTCCAGGACGGTTTTCGGAATCCGCGGGTAGCGGCGGAAATAGTTCAGATAACTGTAGGAAATCAGTTTGTAGAGGTTCTTCAGCCCGACCTGATTCCTGACCAGAATAATCTGATGGTAGGTCGGCAGTTTCAGCGGGTCCGCTTTTTCGGTCATATCGCGGCGCAAATCGGTCAGAGACTTCAACTCCATCTTTTGCAGACGGTCAATCATGCAGAAATAAATCATTGCCAGCATTTCCGCATCGTCGCAGGCACGGTGATGGTTGAAGTCGCCGAGGTCGTAGTATTTGGCAACCACATCCAGTTTGTGTGATTTCAATTCGGGATTGATGAATTTTGAAAGTCCGACCGTATCCAGATACGGATTTTCAAACGGCAGTCCCGCTTCTTTGGCAAAGTAGCGGATAAAGCCGATATCGAAGTTGGCATTATGCGCGACGAGAAGCGGATACGGCTCGCCCTCCTTTACGCGGTCGTTTCCGATGAAAGCGAAAAAGGATTTCAGTGCGTCGGCAACAAGCGGTGCGTCGGCAACCATTTCATCGGTAATGCCCGTCAGTTCCACAATATCGGGCGGAATCGGGCATTCGGGATTGACAAACGTATTGAAACGGTCAAGGACCTTTCCGTCCTTGATTTTGACGGCACCGATTTCGGTGATTTTGCAGTTCCGGACCGAAAGACCCGTGGTTTCAATATCAAACACAATCGTTTCGGCGTTGAAGTCGGGGTTGCAGTTTCCCATCACGGCGCTTGCGGTGTCGTTGACGAAGTACGCCTCGATTCCGTAAAGAACCTTGAACGGGTTGTCCTCCCCTGCTGCCTTTTCCAGCGCCAGCATGGCGTCCGGAAAGCCCTGCACGTTGCCGTGGTCAGTGATTGCCACTGCGGGATGTCCCCATTTCAGCGCGGTTTTCACCGCCACATCGGGCGGAATCAGCGCGTCCATGGTCGACATCGTGGTGTGGAGGTGCAGTTCCACGCGCTTCTTTTCTGCCGTATCTTTGCGCGTGATTTTGGAAATCTGCATGATGTCGGTATAGAAGAAACTGTAGTCAAGGTCGGTCTTTCCCTTGCGTGTAACCTGTTTGACGTATCCGCGCATGGCATAGGTCCCGCCGTTTTTGACAATCGCGGAGAGTGATTTCGCATCCTCGATTTCCATACCGAACGTGCGGTGTTCGATGGAACTGTTCCCGTCGAAGAGGTCAAACGTAACGTCCATTTTGTCGCCCGTGCGGTTTTCCTCGGCGGTAAAGTTGAACACGTCGCCGAGAAAGACAATGTTTTTCTGCGGGTGACTGACCGTCGCGATTGCAGTGGGCGTAATCTCAAAAGCGTTGCCGAACAGGACTTTCGGTTCGCTGACATCGAATTGCGAATGCCCGATTTCCCAAACATTTTCAGATATTTTGCGCGGGGTCGGGTCAATGTCGGTATAGATGCTCGGAATGCGCGGCAAAACAGCGGTCTCCTGCACGGCGGGACCGCCCTGATATGCTGCCTGTTGGCTTTGCATCCGCACGTATTCCTTTTGCGCCTGCGCCGCCTCATGCGACATGGCGTTCTGCATGGTCTGCAGGTCGGAAGCATACAGACTCGGGTCGTACCCCTCCTCCCGTCGGATGTTGATTTTGATTTCCGCATCGAATTCGTTCCGGATGATTTCCTCCATCAGCGCGGGGGTCTTGGCGTTGGTCACAAGGTCCACGCCGCTGTCGGAGAACGGAATTTCAATATCCAATCGGTTTCCGTCAAGGCGGTAATGGCAACGGTTGAAAAAGCCGTTTGCCACAATGCCCATGCGATTGGTTTCCGCAAGCAAATCCGGCACGTAAGCCTCGGTAAAGGTAGCGTTCGGGTAATGCGGAAGAAAGCGTACGAAGTTCAACTCATACGCTTTCCGAATGCCCGCTTCGATTCGGAACAAGTCCCCGCGGCGAATCGGATTGGCGAAATCGGCGTGGATTTCGATAATCCGTTGGTCTTTATCACAGCGCAGACGAATCGAATTCGGGTCGGCGGACAGCATCAGCCCGAGGTCAGGCTCGTCCGCATGGTATTTGGAAAAGATTTCGGGTAAAGTTTTACTCATGCCGACCGGTCCCCATTTTCTTGATTTCCGCAATCAGACGCGGAATAATCTCGTCTTCCGGAATTTTCTCCACAATCTCCCCGTGGCGGAACAGGACGGCTTCGTGAATGCCGCCCGCAACGCCGACGTCTGCCTCGCGCGCCTCCCCGGGACCGTTGACCACGCATCCCATCAGTGCCACGCGCAGAGGCAGATCCTCCAGTCCCTCCTCGCGCACCGCGTCCTCAAAGCGGCGGGAGAGCGGAATCAGGTCAATCTTGGTCCGCCCGCAGGTGGGGCAACTGATAATATCCAAGCCCCGCTGACCGTCGATACCGACCGCGCGCAGAATCTGCTTTGCCGCCGCAACCTCGCGAACGGGGTCATCGGTCAGCGAAACCCGCACGGTGTCTCCGATACCGTCCGAAAGGAGCGAGCCGATTCCGATGGCACCTTTGAGCAGTCCCCGCTCTCCGCCGCCCGCTTCAGTCACGCCGAGGTGGAGCGGATACGGGCAGAGTGCAGCCAGACGGCGGTTTGCTTCAATCATGTCATGCACGGTTGAAGTCTTGATGGAGAGGACGATGTTGCGAAAATCAAATTTTTCCAGAAGCGACGCATGGTACAGCGCGCTTTCGCAAAGCGCCTCGGGAGTCGGCGCGCCGTACTTTGCCAAGATATGCTTTTCCAACGACCCGCCGTTGACACCGATGCGGATTGGGATGTTCCGTGTGCCGCAAGCCTCGGCGACCGCCCGCACACGGTCCTCCCCGCCGATGTTGCCGGGGTTGATGCGGATTTTATCAAAGCCCAACTCCGCGCAACGCAGAGCCGCCTTGTAATCAAAGTGAATGTCCGCGACAATCGGGACCGTCACGCCCGCTTCACGCAGGGCGAGGATAATATCCGCCGCCTCGGGGGTCGGGACCGTTACGCGAACGATGTCACAGCCCGCCGCTTCCAGAGCGCGGACCTGCGCCAGCGTTGCGGCGTGGTCGTAGGTGTCGGTGTTGGTCATGGACTGAATCGCAATCGGTGAATTCCCTCCGATAACGCGGTTTCCGACCCGGACCGACGGTGTTTTTCTTCTGATTTTGTTATATTCCATGTCGTTTCCCTCAGAACAGCGCGATAATATCCTTTGCCATAACAACCGCCATCAGTGCCAGCAACACAATCAGACCGACGAAATTGATGATTCCCTCCACCTGTGGCTTGACTTTTTTGCCGCGAATCACTTCTACCACATAAAGCAGGATGTGTCCGCCGTCCAACGCGGGAAGCGGCAACAGATTCATGATACCGAGGTTGATGGAGATGACGATAATCAGATGCAGAACGTCCATGGCGCTGCTTTTCGCCGCCTGCGCGATGGTCCCCGTAATGCCGACGGGACCCGAAACGCTGTCCGCCGAATAGCGACCGCCAATCAGCCCGAACAGCGAGTCATATACCATTTTGACCGCCGAACAGGATTGCCAGAAACTGTGCTTGACCAGTTTTGCGGGTGTCAGTTTCTCGCCGTATACCTGAAAATCCATTTGTCCGAACACGGTCTTACTCTGCACACCGGTCGGGAAAATGACGTCTTTCACCACCACTTTTTCGCCGTTCCGCCGAACCGTGACATCTACCTTTTTGTAACCCTGCGAGGTGATTTCGTAGTTTAACTGATAAAGCGTATGAACCGGTGCTTTTCCGATTTTGAGGACTTCATCCCCCACCATCAGCCCTGAGCTTTGGCTGATATTTCCTTCGGGAAAGCCCGCAATCACGGTGTTGCCGAGGTAGCCGTGCCGCCCCATGGAACCGACCATAATGAACATGAGGAGGAACCCGAGCAGAATATTCATCGCGGGTCCCGCAAGCGAAATGAGGATTCGTTTCCAGACGTTCTGATTGCAATACGCGTGTTTTTCATCCTCGGGAGAGACTGCTTCCGCTTCGTCGTCAGCCGGCTTGATGTCATTGAGAAGCGGATTGTTCGGGTCCTCGACCACGGTTTCCCCGCTCTCATTTCCCTGCGCGAGTTCCATTCCGCTCTCACCGAGCATACTGACAAAGCCTCCGATAGGAAGCACACGGAGCGCATAGACCGTGCCGCTTTTCTTGGAACGGTGCGAAAGAATGCGCGGCCCCATGCCGATGGCGAATTCCAGAATCTTCACGCCGCACGCCCGCGCGACCAGGAAATGCCCCAATTCATGGATGAAAATCAGAAAGCCGAAAATGAAAATTGCCAGCAAAATATACAGGACTATCACGGGTATCCTCCTAAAAACGCTCTGCTTCAGGTCCGCAAAGCGGGTAATTCGTTCGCAACGGCTCTTGCGTTTGCGTCAAAAGCAAAGATGTCCTCCACCGTTTCCGCGCGGCTTGCCGGTGCGCGCAAACGCTCTACGGTCTCGGTCACAACCTCCGCAATTCCCGTGAACCCAAGTCTTTTTTCGAGAAATGCCGCCACGGCAACTTCGTTTGCGGCGTTCAGGACTGCGGGGACCGCTCCGCCCGAGGCAATTGCCGAACGCGCAAGCGCAAGCAACGGAAAGGTTTCGGTGTCGGGACGCGCAAAGGTCAGTTTTCCCGCTTGGAACAGGTCGAGTTCGGGAATGACCGCTTCTGCTCTTGCGGGATGCGTCAGCGCGTACTGCACACAAAGCCGCATATCGGGGACCGACATCTGCGCGATTACGCTGTTATCAGTATATTCGACCGCCGAATGGATTATGCTTTCGCGGTGGACCAGCACCTCCACCTGCTGCGGCGTGACCCCGAACAGATGCACCGCTTCAATGACTTCAAAGCCCTTGTTCATCAGCGTGGCACTGTCAATCGTGATCTTGGCACCCATTTTCCACGTCGGGTGTGCCAATGCACGCTCCACGGTAATGTCGGCGAGGCGGTCTTTGGAATAACCGTAAAACGGACCGCCCGAAGCCGTCAGGAGAATCTTTTTGATTTGCTTCGGGTCCCCTGCCCGCAGGCATTGGAAGATGGCGCTGTGTTCGCTGTCAACCGGCAGGATAATCTGCCCTTTTTGTTCTGCCAGTTTCATGACGATTTCCCCTGCGCAGACAAGCGACTCCTTGTTTGCGAGTGCCAGACGCTTTCCCGCGGACAGAACCGCCAAGGTCGGGCGCAGTCCTGCTTCCCCGATGATGGAATTCAGCACGACCTCATCGCCTGCGTGCGGTTCGGCAATCAGTTCACAGATACCGTCCAAGCCTGAAAGAACCCGCACGGAGGTATCGGCGAGCCGCTCCCGCAGGTCGCGTGCCGCGGCTTCGTCCGCCATAGCGCAGACGGGAACGTGGAATTCCCGCACCTGTTCTTCCACCCGCCGCGCATTTTTTTCTGCGCAAAGGGCATTGATTTTTGCCCCCGTCCGACGGGCAACGTCCACAGCCTGCTCCCCTACGGAGCCTGTGGAACCGAGAACGGTAACGGACGGATAAATCGGATTCGTTTCTTTCATGCCAATTCAAAAAAGTTGAAGAAAAGGGAGAACACCAACAAAAGAGCCGACACTGCGATGACCGAATCGAAGCGGTCCAACACCCCGCCGTGTCCGGGGAAAATGAAGCCGTAATCCTTGACGCCGTATTTGCGCTTGATGACCGACATGGAAAGGTCCCCGATTTGCGACACAACGGCAACCAGAACGCCCGCAACCGCGAAAATCAGGAGATTTGCGGTAATCTGCGGCACCAGTTTTTCCACCACGAATCCGAAAATCACCATGACAAGAATGCAGAAAACGGTTCCGCCCACGCTCCCCTCCACGGTTTTTTTCGGGCTGACATCGGGGATGAGTTTGTGCTTCCCAAATGCGCGACCGCAGAAGTACGCGAAAATGTCGGTAATCCACGCGCCGAGGAAACAGATATAGTAAAGGTACTTTCCTCCCGGCTCGCAGTCGTGAATAAAGAGAATCGCATTGAAGCCGACAAAAATATACAGGAGGCTGAACGATGCGACGAACACTGCCTCAAGCGGATATTTGCCGTGCGAAAAAATCAGGACCGTAAAGGCATACAGTGCCCAGACCACCGCCGCACAGATTGCAATCGGGGCAAGCAACCCGCTATCCTGCAAATAGCGGATGAGAAACGGGAACGCCGCACCGATGGCATACATCGGCACGGTAAACAGCCATGCGTTTTTCAGCCCGACGCAGGCGAACATTTCCCAGACCGAGAGAACCGCACAGGCGGCAAGCCCCAGCGGGAAAATGAACGTATCGGAAAAAATCAGGACGGGCAACAGGACGAAAAAGGCGACAATCGCCGTGATGATTCGTTGCTTCATAGCGAATCCCTTTCAGTTTCAGTTTTCAGTTCAGACGTTTTTTACCCCGCCAAAGCGGCGTTTGCGACCGAGAAATGCGCGGACCGCCTCGTCCACGTCCCGCTCGGTATAGTCGGGCCATAGCGTATCGGTAAAATAGTATTCCGCATATGCGGACTGCCAGAGCAGGAAATTGGAGGACCGCAAATCGCCGCCGGTGCGGACAATCAGGTCAGGGTCGGGGCATCCCGCCGTGTAAAGACTCGCGGATATATCCTCCTCGGTCACGGTCTGTTTCCCCTTGCGAATCAGTTCGTTGCAGGCGTGAACGATTTCCGCTCTGCCGCCGTAATTGACCGCGATGTTGAGCAGGAACGAACGGTCTGCCGTCTCGCGGTCAATCCGCTCCATCTTTTCCCGCAATGCGTCCGGAAAAGCCGAAAGGTCGCCAACGAAACGCAGATGAATCCGCTCTTTGTCCATTTCGCGGAAGAATTCTTCAATATAATCGTCCAGAAGTCCCATCAGCGCCGAAACTTCATGCTCGGGACGTTTCCAGTTTTCGGTGGAAAAGGCGTAAACGGTCATATATTGCAATCCGATGGATTCACAGTACCGCCCGATTCGGCGGAAATTCTCCGCTCCCCGTTTGTGACCGTATTCGCGCGGCATCCCGCGCTTTTTCGCCCATCTGCCGTTTCCGTCCATGATGAACGCGATGTGCCGCAGTCTCCCGTCCGAGAGGTCGGGAATCCCCGCTGCTTCTTTTTTCTTTTTGTGGAAAAACATGATTGACTCCAAAAAATCCGGCGGGAACCGTTTTGCGGCGCCCGCCGGAGAATCGCAGAAACGCCGCCGTCAGACCTGCATAATCTCCTTGTCTTTCTTTGCGGTAATGTCATCTACTTGTTTGATGTACTTGTCGGTCAGGTCCTGCACGGATTTCTCACTTGCTTTCTGTTCGTCCTCCGTCATCTCGCCGTCCTTTTTCTGCTTTTTGATGTCATCGTTCGCTTCGCGGCGGACGTTCCGGATGGCAACGCGCGCTTCCTCACCCATTTTCTGAATCTGCTTGGTCAGTTCCTTGCGGTGTTCCTCGGTCAGTTGCGGGAAAATCAGGCGAATCACACTGCCGTCGTCGCTCGGCGTGATGCCGATGTCAGACGCCAGAATCGCTTTCACCATCGGCTTGAGGGTGGAGCGGTCGTAGGGAGAAATGGTCAGGGTCTTGGGGTCGGTCACGGTCACAGACGCCATGTCCACAATGCGGGTCGGTGCGCCGTAGTATTCAAACGTCACCTTGGACACGATGGCGGCGTTTGCCTGACTTGCGCGGATGGTGGAAAGATTGCTTTCGTAAGCGGCAATGCTTTTCTGCATTTTTTCTTCGGTCTGTTTGGTATTGTACTTCATAATCTCATCCAATCCTTTCCTGAGTGTTGGGGTATTCAGTCTTTGTTATGAATCAGGGTGCCGACAGGCTCGCCCATGACAACGCGGTAAATGTTTTCGGGGTCTGCAAGTCCGAAAGCGTAGCCGTTCACGTCGTTTTCCATGCAGAAAATCATGGCGGAGAGGTCAAGCGCTTTGAGGTTTTGGTCGATAATCCGGCGGTAGGTCAACTCGCTGTAGCGGACCGCATTCGGGTCTTTTCTCGGATCTGCGCTGTAGATAGCGTCGATGTTCTTCGCCATCAATACGCAGTCGGCGTGAATTTCCGCCGCGCGCAGGACAGCCGTGGTGTCGGTTGAGAAATACGGAACGCCAAGCCCGCCGCCGAAAATGACGACCTTGCCGTCTTCCAACGCGGCAATCGCGTCGCGCGCCGTGTATGTATCCGCAAAGGCATGAATGTCAACCGAGGTCATGACAACCGCTTCCATACCCGCGTGAATGAACGCATCCTGAAGCGCGATGGAGTTGATAACGGTTGCAAGCATTCCCATATGGTCCGCACGGACACGGTCCATGTCGGTCCCCTGTCTGCCGCGCCAGATGTTTCCCGCACCGACCACGACCGCGACCTGCACGCCCGCATCGACGCAGCGCTTAATCTGTGCGGCGACCTGCGCGGTAAAATCAAAGTTCAGAATTCCGTCGGCTCCCGCGGCAAGCGCCTCGCCCGACAGTTTGAGCAATACCCTGCGGTATTTCGGTTGCATATCCATAAATCAAGGCTCCTTCTACTGTTGTCCTATTCCCTTTTATTTTACTACAAATCGCGCCGTTTGTAAACACCTTTTTTGTAAATAAAATACTTTTGCGGTGATTTTCCGATTTCCGACGGCTTACATCACCCTTGTTTTCTCGAAAACCGCTCTGACGTCCTCGGGTTTCGGCGGCAGGGTTCCCTCGGTCATGCAGGCGGCGGTGCCGAACGAGACCGCCGTGCGCAGGACGGTTTCACGGTCCAGACCCCGTGCGGTTGCGTGCAGAACGCCCGCCAACGTGCTGTCCCCCGCGCCGATTGTGGAAACGGGGTGCGCCAGTTTCGGCACGGACAGAATCAACGCGTCCTGCCCGTCCGACCAGACCGCGCCGTCTCCGCCAAGGCTAATCATGACCTCTTCCGCCACGCCGCGCTTCACCAACTCCGCCGCAGCGTGCGCCGCATCCTGTGCATTTTCAACGGACGTTCCGAGGAACGAGACGATTTCCTGCTCATTCGGCTTGATGAGCCACGGGTGAATTTCGCTCAAGTCCTCCGGAGTAAAGGAGTTGGAATCCACAATCACGCGCACGCCGCTTGCAATGAGCCGACGCAAAAACACAATGACCTCCGCTTTTTCCAAGCCCTTTGGATTTCTTCCCGCAAACGCAAGCAGGTCGCCCGCACGGCAGGTATCAAGCACGTTTTTCTCCAGACTGTGCAGAACTTCGGGGGTTACCCGAAACGTATCCAGACTGATGCGCGTTTCCCGACTGTCAGCGGGATGCAGGGTGATGTTCTCGCGGATGCGCCCCGCCGTGCGAATCGGTGCATAGTGCAGACCGTCCCGCTTCAGTTGTGCCTCAAATGCCGCGCCGTTTTCGTCCCCGAGAATGACGAATGCGGTGCTGTCGGTCCCGTTGACTTTTAACGCACGGGAAATGTTGATGCCTTTTCCGCCTGCGTCGCAGAGGATGCTGTCAACGTAGTTTTCCTTCTGCGCCTCGAAATGTGCCATCCGATAGTGCAAATCGAACGCAGGATTGAGTGTAACCGTGTAAATCGTTTTCATATCTGTTTCCTTTCAGGAGTTGAGTTCCGAAATTCCCGATATATCGTCGAATCGGATGACGGTTTTGACGATTCGCAGACTGCGGGTCGCAAAATCAATATCCGATACCATACCGACCGTTGTTTTGTAGGCGTTTCCGTCGTAATGCGTGACGCGCACCACGTTGCCGCGTTCGACCTGCGAGAGTCTGCGCGAGAGCGCCGCCGCATCCTCCTCGGAGAGTGTCCGCCGCGGCTCCGGTTTCCTCTCCTGCTCGCGAATCAGTTCTTCAAACCCGCGCAACGCCGCAAACGGCATGAATTGTCGCGCGCGGTCAGGGTTGCTTGGTTTCTTCTCCACTGTTGTGTCCTCCAATCAGACGGTTCCGCATCCTTGCGGTCGCCTTTTCACCGAGACTGATTCCGTGCAGGATTGCGTTTTTTCCGAACTTTTTCCGCAGTCCCAGAACCGTTTTCTGGAGTTCCAGTTCCCGCTTCTCCGAGTCAACGTCGGTAAACAAATCCAAAGTGGCATAGGATTCGTCCTGCAGGTCGTTCAGCCCCACGTTGATGCGGCGAATCGGATAATTGGGGTTGACGGTCCTGCGAAAGCAATCCACGAACGCACGGCGGATTTTCTTGGCGGAATTGGTGTAGCCGCCGATTTTCACCGTACCGCCCGCCGACCCGCGCATGTCCCGCGAATAACCGACCGAGAGACTGATGGAATCGGTGACTTTGTGCCGCTCAATCAGTTCCAGAACCAGAGGGTCCACCATTTCCTTGAGTACCGTCAGCGCGTCCTCAAAGCGGTAATCCTCAAACAGAATCTGTCCGTTTGAGACGGATTCGCTTTTTGCGGCGTAGGCGTGAATGTCCGCGATGGTACACGGCTCGCGCCCGTGCGCGTGGTCAATCAGAAATTCCGCATTGACGCCGAATTCACGGTAGAGTTTTGCTTCTTCACATTCCGCAACGCCGCGCAGGTCGAAAATGCCCATTTTTTCAAGCCGCTTCGCGATGCCGTGACCGACGTTCCAGATGTCCGTCAGCGGTTGGTGATACCACACCGTCCGACGGAATTCCGCTTCGTCCAGATACCCGACGCGGTCCGGCGCGTGCTTTGCCGTAATATCAAGCGCAACCTTTGCCAGAAAGAGGTTTGTCCCGATTCCGACCGTCGCGCAGATGCCGCCCGTTTCGCGGTACACCGCATCGGTCAGCATTTTTGCCATTTCCCGCTCGTTTTTGTCGTATAACCTGCGGTAGGAAGTGATGTCCAGAAAGCATTCGTCAATGGAATATACATGGATGTCCTCGGGGCTGATATAGCGCAGGTAGACCGAATAAATGCGCGCCGCGTATTCCATATACAGTTTCATCCGCGGGAGCGCCGTGATATAATCGATTCCATCGGGAATCTCATAGATTCTGCATCGGTTCCGCACACCCAGATTCTTGAGTGCGGGAGAGACCGCCAGACAGATGGCTCCCCGCCCGCGGGACGGGTCCGCGACGACAAGCCGCGTTGTCATGGTGTCGAGCCCGCGTTCGGCACATTCCACGGAGGCGAAAAAACTTTTGAGGTCGATGCAAAGATACATCCTGTCATCCATCGGACACCTCCGAAACAAACAAAAACCTGCCGCCCGATAAACTTTTGGGCGGCAGGTTTCTTTTGGTGCCGGTAGTCGGGGTCGAACCGACACGGTATCGCTACCACTGGATTTTGAGTCCAGCACGTCTGCCAATTCCATCATACCGGCGGGCAACGGATATATTATATCACATCCCACCGGAAAAATCAAGTCCTTTTTGCAATTTTCTTCAAAATATTCTACCCGTTTATCCAGTTGCGGGAGCGGTCTACCGCCTGATGCCATCCCGCAAGCCGCTTTTTCCGCTCCTCTTCGTGCATCTGCGGCGCGAAACACTTGCCGGCTCTCCAGGTTTCTCTCAGTTCGGAAAGGTCACGGTAGTATCCGATTGCCAATCCCGCAAGACTTGCCGCTCCTTTGGCGGTTGTTTCCACGCAGTCCGGACGGGAAAGTGACACGCCCAGAATGTCACTCTGGAATTGCAGAAGAAAATCGTTTGCCGCCGCGCCGCCGTCCACGCGGATGGTTCCGATGGGGGCGTTCATGTCATGCCGCATTGCGTCAAGGACGTCTGCGGTCTGGTATGCCATGGATTCCAGTGCCGCGCGCACGATATGGTTCGCGGTCACCGCACGGGTCAGTCCCTGAATCGAGCCGCGCGCGAACGGGTCCCAGTACGGCGCGCCGAGTCCGACAAACGCAGGGACCAGATAAACGCCTGCGCTGTCGGATACCGCGGTTGCCATGCGCTCGGTGTCGCTTGCTTTTTCAAACAAATGCAGTCCGTCCCGCAGCCACTGAATCACCGCGCCGCATACAAAGACCGACCCCTCCAATACGTAAGTGGTGCGGTCCGCGATTTGCCAACCGACCGTTGTCAAAAGGCCCGCGCGGGATTCAACCGGAACCGAACCTGTGTTCATCAGCAAAAATCCGCCGGTTCCGTAAGTGTTTTTGACGTCGCCCGCTTCAAAGCACCCCTGCCCGAACAGCGCCGCCTGCTGGTCACCCGCCACCCCCGCAATCGGGATGCGCTCCCCGAAGAGATGCTCCGACGTATAACCGAAAATGCCGGATGACGGTTTGACCTCGGGCAGGATTGCTTCCGGTATTCCGAATAGGTCGAGCAGGTCACGGTCCCATTGTCCGGTGTGGATATTGTAGAGCATGGTGCGCGCGGCGTTGGATGGGTCTGTGGCATGGACGCTCCCGCCCGTCAGATTCCAGACGAGCCAACTGTCCACCGTGCCGAAGCAGAGTTCCCCCGCCTCGGCACGGCGGCGTGCGTCGGGAATATTCTCCAGAATCCATTGCAGTTTGGTCGCCGAGAAATACGGGTCTGCAATCAGCCCTGTCTTTTCGTGAATCATCGGCTCCAGTCCCTGCCGTTTCAGTTCCGCACAGCGTTCCGCCGTCCGCCTGCACTGCCAGACGATTGCGGGACAGATTGGCTTTCCGGTAGTGCGGTCCCAAACGACGACCGTTTCTCTCTGATTGGTAATGCCGATTGCCGCAATCTCATCCGCGCCGATTCCCGCACGGAGCATGGCTTCCACCGCAACGCCCATCTGCGATGCAAGAATTTCGGTGGCGTCCTGCTCCACCCAACCGTCCTGTGGGTAGAACTGACGGAATTCGCGATGGATTCGGGACCGAATCGCTCCGTTTCTGTCAAATAGAATACAGCGTGAACCGGTTGTCCCTTGGTCGAGCGCCAACAAATAAGGCTTCATAGCGTAAACCTCCGAATCGTTGTACTGTACCTCTATTGTAACACAGTTTCCGCGCTTTGTCAAGTTGTCAGACGGTCAGATTGCCTCGATTGCGCGCACAGTCTCGGAGATTGCTGTTTTCAACTCTCCCACCAAAGCCGAAAGTTGTCCTGCCCGCGGTAATTTTCCGCCGTTTGCCGCATCCGAGAGCGTCAGAGAACGCTCGCAGTATGCGGGGACCGTTTCCCGCAGGAAAACGCGCAGGCATTCCCGCAGACGCGCGGCGCGTTCGTTTTCGTGTGCCTGTTCCGCCTGAATCTGCCGAATCCGCGCTGACAATGCGCTTGCGGCTTCGGTCACCGCAGGGTCCGGATGCAACCCTTGCGCAAGTCTTGTGACCGCCCACTCGGTGTAACGGTCCACAGGGCGGCAATTCGCCTCCATCGGTTGGATTGCCTCCAGACGCCCGATTCCCTCTCTTACAACCGATTGCATTTCGCAAAAGTCCGCGTAAAAGCCGTCGCTGTTCCGCAAATGTCCGAATACGTCGGTCTTGCCGCATTCCGATGCGAGAAATCGGGCAGTCTCCCGCTCAAGGACGGTCAGAACCGCCACTGCCTGCCGCTTCTCTTCCGTCATATCCGTGACGGACGGCAGATTTTTTGCAAGACGGAACATTGCCGCGGAGAGTTCCTGCGCCGTCATGCCGCGCAGACGTTCCTCACGAGCGGATTCTTCCGGAAAGCGAAAAATATCCGATTCCTCCATTTTTCCTCCTGATAACGGAAAAACCGAACGGCAGGCGTTCGGTTTTTCGGATTCAACGAATTTCCACATTCACTTTTTTGCCGCTGCCGGCAGATGCAGCCTTGATGACCGTACGGATTGCTTTTGCAATCCTTCCGTGTCTGCCGATGACCATTCCGGTATCATCCGATGCAACCGTGAGCGTCAGTGTAATCGACCGCTCGTCCTCTTCGGTTACAACCTTTACCTCATCGGGGTTATCGACAATTGCTTTCGCAATATCGAGCAAGGTTTCCTGTAAATTTGCCATACCGCGTTACTCCTGTGCGGAAATCAGTCAACGATTCCGCTCTTTTTCAGAAGCGCTTTGACGGTTTCGGTCGGCTGTGCGCCGTTTCCGAGCCACTTTTTCGCCTTTTCCGCGTCGATTTTAATCTCAACGGGATTGGTCAGCGGGTTGTAGGTACCGATTGTGTCGATGAAGCGTCCGTCTCTGGGCGAACGGCTGTCCGCGACGATAACGCGGTAGAACGGAGCCTTCTTTGCGCCAATTCTGGTGAGTCTCATTTTTACTGCCATGGTTTTTTTCCTCCGAAAAATAAATAAAATATGGTTTTATGAATGAACGGTGAAATCAGAAAGGCATCTTCATTCTGCCGAGCATTTTCTTTCCTTTGCGGGTCTTGCCCATTTCGGTGAACTGCCGCATCATTTTCAGCATCTGGTCGAACTGCTTGAGCAGTTTATTGACCTCCTCCACCGAGGTTCCCGACCCCTGCGCAATGCGTTTTTTGCGCGAGGCGTTGATGATGTCGGGATGTTCCCGCTCGCGCGGGGTCATGGAGCGGATGATGGCTTCGGTCCGCACCAACACCCGTTCGTCCACCTTTGCGTCTTTCAGCGCTTTGGTATTCATCCCGGGCATCATGCCGACCAATTGGTCGAGGTTACCCATTTTTTTCAGTTGCGTCAACTGTCCGAGGTAGTCATCCAGCGTAAAGGTCTGCTGCCGCATCTTCTTTTCCAGTTCAACCGCCTGTTTCTCGTCGTAAGCCGCCTGTGCCTTGTCAATCAGCGTCAGCACGTCACCCATGCCGAGAATCCGCGACGCCATACGGTCCGGATAGAACGGCTCAATGGTGTCGAGTTTTTCGCCCGTTCCGACGAATTTAATCGGCTTCCCCGTTACATAGCGGATGGAAAGCGCCGCGCCGCCGCGCGTGTCGCCGTCGAGTTTGGTCAGAATCACGCCCGTGATGTCCAGTTTATTGTTGAACGTTTCCGCCACATTGACCGATTCCTGACCAATCATGGCATCCACCGTCAGCAGAATCTCGGTCGGCTTGACCGCCTCCTTAATCTGCTCCAGTTCCTCCATCAGAACCTCGTCAATCTGCAACCGTCCGGCGGTGTCAATGAACACCATGTCATACCCTTTTTGGTTGGCATATTCAACGCCCGCTTTTGCAATCTTGACCGGGGAAACTTGGTCGCCCATGGTAAACACGGGAATCTCCAGTTTTTCACCGACCACCTGCAACTGCTTGATTGCCGCAGGACGGTACACGTCACAGGCGACCAACAGCGGTTTCTTGCCCTGCTTTTTGTAAAGTCCGGCGAGTTTGCCCGCGTGTGTGGTCTTACCTGCGCCCTGCAAACCGACCATCATGATAACCGTCGGCGGTTTGGACGCAATCGTCAACTTGGATTGCGAGCCGCCCATGAGACGGGTCAGTTCCTCGTTTACAATTTTGACAATTTGCTGTGCGGGCAGAAGCGATTCCAGAACCTCGCTTCCGACCGCCCGTTCGGATACGATTTTGATAAAGTCACGGACCACTTTGAAGTTGACGTCCGCTTCAAGCAATGCGAGTTTGATTTCCCGCATGCCCGCTTTGACGTCGGCTTCGGTCAGTTTTCCTTTGCTCCGGAACTTTTTGAATGCGTTTGATAACTTTTCACCGAGACTTTCAAACACGGTGCCACTCACCTCCTCCGTCAGCGGACCGACTTCGCCAAGTCCTCCGCCGCTTCCATAATCTCACTGCCGGCGCCCTGTTCGCGCAACAGTTCGAGAAGCCGTTTTGCCTGCTCCCCTGCCTGCCGGAACCTTGCCGCCAGTCCCAACTTTTCCTCGTAAAACAGCAATTCGTCCTCTGCTTTTTTAATCAGTTCGCGTACCCCCTGACGGGAGATGCCGATTTCTTCCGCAATCTCGGACAGCGAGAGGTCGTCGTTATAATAGTAGTCAAGTACGGTCCGTTTCCGCTCGGAAAGGATATCTCCGTAAAAATCCAACAGGAAACCGATTTCCAGATTCTTTTCAAACATCCGATTCACCGCACTTCCGAGTGTAAGTGTAAAGCATTTTCCTTTACATTATACCACAAATTCTCATTTTGTCAAGGGGGTTTCAAAAAAATTTTTAGGTTATATCTAAAATTCTCCCTTCATTCCAAAAACTTTCCCACGGGACCCCGCCCACACAAAAAGCGAAACGAGTTTTCGCTCTTGTCGTGGCGGGGTCCCGTGGGAAAGTTCGGGGAGAAAAGGGAGGCTTGGAGGGAGAGGAGTCCCTTTTAAAGGGGACTCCTCTCCCTCCAAGGTCTTTACTTCAACATCGAAACCGCGTCGGAAATGGTCTTTTCAAGCGCCTGTCTACCGTATTTATCGACTTCGGCTTTGTTCTTTTCACCGTGGGTCAGGCATCCCGCGCCACCGATACATCCGCCGACACAAGCCATGCCCTCAATGAAGTTTGCGTCTAATTTGCCCTTGCTCTTTTGCAGAAGCGCAATCTTGCATTGCTCAATGCCGTCGCAAGCGCAGGGCTTGAGCAGAAAGTCAATTCCCTGCTCTTTCAGCCCCTGGGCAACCGCGTCCGAAAGTCCGCCGCTGCGCGCAAAGATTCTGCCGAAGTAAGAGGCGTTGTCCAACACCCCCTCTTCAAGCGTGGTAATGTCAAGGTCACGACTGTCAAAGAGTGCCTGCAATTCTTCAAACGTCATCGCCGTATCGATGTACGGGCTAACACTCTCTTTCTGAACTTCCATTTTCTTGGCGGTGCAGGGACCGATAAAGACGGTCTTGCAGTTCGGTTCATGCTCCTTGATATACTTCGCAATGGTTGCCATCGGGGAGAGATTGTGCGAGACGAACTGCTCCAAATCGGGGAAATTCTTGTGGATGTAGTCAACAAATGCGGGGCAGCAGGAACTGGTCAGGAACCCCTTTTCGGCAAGTTCGCGGGACTCTGCCTGTGCGACCATATCGGCTCCGAGCGCCGCCTCAATGACGGTGTGGAATCCGAGTGCGCGCAAGCCCGTAATCACCTGCCCGAGTTTTGCATAGGTGAACTGACTGGAAATGGAGGGCGCAACGATGGCGTAAACCTTGTAGTCTTTGCTCTCGTGGCTGTTTTTCAGGATGTCAATCACCTTGAGAATGAACGACTTGTCCGTAATCGCGCCGAACGGGCATTGGTACACGCACGCGCCGCAGGAAATGCACTTGTTGTTGTCGATGCAAGCCTGTTTTTCCTCTCCCATGGAGATTGCTTTGACCTTGCAGGCGGTTTCGCAGGGGCGCTTATAGTTGTGAATCGCGCTGTAAGGGCAGACCTTTGCGCATCCGCCGCATTCCTTGCATTTGCTCTTGTCGATGTGTGCCACATGGTTCTGGTCAAAGGTGATTGCACCGAAACGGCACGCATCCTCGCAACGGTGCGCCAAACATCCGCGGCAGGCGTTGGTCACCTCGTAGCCGCCCATCGGACATTCGTCACAGGCAATGTCGATGACTTCAATCACATTCGGATTGTTTTGGTCCCCGCCCATCGCGATTTTGACCCGTTCCGCCAGAATCGCGCGCTCCTTATAGACGCAGCAACGCATGGTCGGAATCTTCCCGGGTACAATGGTTTTCGGAATGTCAATCGCGGTCTGTGCCAGACGGTCCGCCCACGCCTCTCTTGCCACCTCTCTGAGTACCTTGTACTTCAAATGTTGGACTTTGGTATCAAATTTTCTCATATGTGTTCCCTCCGCGGGCTTAGAAATAACTGACTTTAATCCGTTTGCCCATTTTGCGCAGGCAGGCGGACAGTTCCTCTACCAGATTCATTTTGATGTTGAAGTTGATTGGCAAATCCGGATTCTGGTGTGCCGGATTGATGGCTCTGCCCACAAAGAAGTTAATATCCGTGGCTTCCTCGAACAGCATCCGGCAAATCAGGGAAGCGCCATCGTGTCCGAAACTCCATTTTTCGTAGAGTTGGTTGTCCCCCACCGAGTCCTTGGCATATTCTACGACGCGGTTGATGGTGATAACTCCCTCGGTTACGAGGTCGACACCCTCAATTTCCGCAATCGGCGGAATATCGCTCTTGACAAAGTTCAAACTCGCCTTAATCGGTTTCCCGAGGTATTTTGCCGCGATGGATGAAGTGGTTCCGCCGCAAACGATGTGCTTGCCCTCCTTGGAGAAGAACAGCGACATCATGCGGTTGCAGTCATCGCGGTTGGACGGCGGACCGAACAGGATGTTCATCGGTTCGCGCCGTCGGATGCGGACCACACAGGCGGTGGCATCGTCCCCCGGCTTACGCTCGTAGAGTTTGTTGACTTCGTCAATCAGAATGGTGGAAAGCGTTTTTGCGGTATAACCCGCGATGGCAACTGTTTCCATAAAACTGACGATGTCATCCCGCTTCCAACCGAAATTGTAGGCAAGCCCGATTCCGGCATGCGGACAACCGTCGCTCATGGCAACGAAAATATCGTTTTCCGACAGTTTGACGACCGATTTGTATATCTTTTTTCCGCCGATATTCATTTCGGTCTTTGGATAGTCATAATTTTTGCCGTCGCGCAACAGAATGACGAGCGGATTGTCATACTGAATCAGTTCCATCTCGCGGTTGTCAACCAGATGCAGAATGGTAAAGGTGGAGTACGCGACCCCGCGGACACTGCAAATCGGTAGCGTCTGCGCAATGGTTTCCACGCAATCTTCCAGCGTCAGTCCCTCTGCCATCATCGTGGAAATGATCTTGGAAGTCAGCGTGGAAAGAATGCTCGCTTTCACGCCGCTTCCCAGCCCGTCCGCCAGTACGATGACCGTGGAATTGTCCCCCTGCTCCACTACGTCCACGTGGTCTCCGCAGAGTTGTTCCCCGATATGGTTGATGCTTCTGTAGCCGATGTCGGCACAAAGGTCATTCATCGGAAATACTCTCCTTCAGTTTGGTAAGCGCGATTTTGGTTTCCGCCGCCGTTTCTCCGAGCAGCGATGCAATCTCCTGTACAATCCGCATCTGCTTGTCAACCACCTTGTCGGCAATTTCCACTGTGCGGCGGCTGATGTCCTCTTTCTTTTCGCGTTCGGTTTCCTCGTCGGTTACGTCACGCATAATGCAGACCAACATCTGGTAGGTGCTGTCGTACACAACCGTCTGTTCCACGTACTTCTTGTATTCGGCGAGGTAGACGCGTTGGTCGCGGATGCTCCGTTTGGTCTCCAGAACCTTGAGAAAGACAGTCGGGTCCAGAATCCGGACCACTTGGTCTCCCAGAATGTCCGACGCGGAGCGGATGTTCATGATTTTTCTTGCCGCCGCGTTAATCTGTTGGACCTCCAACGCATCGTTGACCACAATCAGTCCGTTCGGCGTGTTGTTGACGATGCAGTCCGAAAAACTTTCGGCTTTTTCTTTGAGGTACGGCAGACACATGGAAATTTCCGCTTTGCCATGATAGATTGCAATCGCTTTTTCCCGACAGGTATCATACCCGCAGGAACCGCAATTCAATTCATCTTCGGGCTTTGTTTTGCCCATTTTGCGCAGGATTTCCGCAATTTCATCCTCACTCGGCGTTCCGTTGCGGCGCTCAATCGGTTCAAAGTGCTTGCGAAGCGTGTCGCGCTCGGGCTGTGCAACTGCAAAGTCCCGCGTTCCCGCATATTGCGCCACCGCCATGTAGTCCGCAACGGGCGCACGGTGGTATTTCTCCATAACCGGTCCGCCGACGCAACTGCCGATACAAGCCGACATCTCAATGAAGCACTTGTGAATCTTTCCGCTTTCTATGTCGCGCAGGGCGGCAATGCAGTTTTCCACGCCGTCGATTGCCACGTAGGTGTATCCCGGGGCGTTCTGCGCCATCGTTTTGAGGATTCCGCCCGTTGTCGGGAAGAAGCGCGCGCGGCTTTCCTCTGTGTGATCCATATCCGGCTCCAACCGCACATGCGCCGCGTCAAACCATGCGGTGAGTTCCTCGTAAGTCAGAACCGCATCCACAATGCCGCCGTAATACTGCGCCTCGTCTTTTTTTGCCACGCAAGGACCGATGAAAACGGTTTTTGCGTTCGGAACACGCCGCTTGATGTCGCTGCAGTGCGCCTGCATCGGGGACAGGACGTCGGCAAGCAGTTCTAATTCGCGCGGAAAATACTTCTGAATCAGCAGGTTGACCGAATGGCAGCAGGAGGAGATTACAATGTCGCGGTCCCCCTGTGCAAGGATTTTTTCGTATTCGGTTTTGACGATGCTTGCGCCGATTGCCGTTTCCTCCGCGTCCGCAAATCCGAGTTTCTTCAGCGCTTTCCGCATGCCCGCAATGCCGACTCCCGCGTAGTTGGCGATAAAGGATGGTGCCAGACTGACGTAAACGGGGTCCCCCGACTGAATCAGAACCTTGACTTTTTCGGTCTCATCCACAATCTGCTTGGCATTCTGCGGACAGACCACGAAGCACTGACCGCAGAGGATGCACTCGTTTCCGATGATGTGCGCCTGATTGCCCGAAAAACGGATGGACTTGACGGGGCAATGCCGGATACATTTATAGCAGTTCTTGCAGTTGGATTTTTTCAGCGTCAGACAACTTGCCATGCTTATCCCTCCTTTGCCTTTTCAACGGCGGGCAGAATGGTGTCGTTCCAGAAATCGCGGAAGCCCTCGGGCGTGATTCCCGTATAGACTTCTTCTCCGACCGTAATCGTCACGCCAACGCGGTTGCATCTGCCCGAGCAGAAACTGCCGGAGAGAACGATTTCATCTTCCAACCCCGCGTCCGCGATGTATTTTTGCATCAGTTCCACAAGCTCCGGCGCGCCTTTGATATGACAGGAACTTCCGACGCAGACTTCAACGAAAATCATGCCGTAACCTTTCCCTTAACCTCTTTTTCAAAGAATTCCTTAACGGTATCGGGGCTGACCGAATGGAACTCGCCGTCCACGGTCACGCAAACCCCATCCTGACATCTTCCCATGCAGAAAGTTCCGCCCAATTCGACCTTATCCTCAAGCCCTGCTCCGGCAATCAGATACTGCAATTCTTCCACGACCTGTCTGGACCCCTTGATATGGCAGGAGGACCCGATGCAAACTGTAACTTTCATGATGAATTCTCTCTTTCTATATTAAAATATTGTAGGTTCGGTACGGTAGACGGTTCTTATTCGTAGTCAACGACATTGACCCATGAGTGGAGAAATTCGCGTTCCTTCTCGTTTCCTTTGACCGATTGGGACGCAGCGACGATTGGCATCCATTTCTGCACATACTGCTTTGCCGTGTCGCTTTTGATGCAAAACAGTTTGAGATAACGCTCGGCGCCGTCAATATCCCCCGCGAGCCAGAACAGCAGATAGGTTCTGGCGGCGTCCGCCGAAGCATTCCCCTGCGTGGCGTGCGCCCAGTCCAGAATGTAGGGCGTTCCGTCATCCGTGAGGATGATATTGGAGGGATTGAAATCTCCGTGACAGAGTTTTGCGTGCTTGGGCATGGAATCCAGACGTGCATGCAACTCGTATCGCGTGGTTGCATCAAAATCGGTCAGGCTGATTTTTCTGTTCATCTTATCGCGCAGTTTCGGCAGAAGCGGGCAGGATTTGGACTGCACTTCCAATTGGAGGTCCACAAACAGATTCAGATAGTCGTTCTTTTTTTCGGGATGTTCCTCCATCAGTTGCGCCAAAGTTTTTCCTTTGATATAATCGGTGATGATTGCCCATTTTCCGTCAATGACCGTGACTTCGCGGATCTGCGGAATGTGCAGTCCCGTTTCTTCAACCCGTGCCTGATTCAGCGCTTCCGCAAGAATATCCGCTTTGGAGTAGGTTTCGTCAAACACTTTCATGCAAAGCGCACCGTCGCGGTAGACGGTTTTGTGATTTCTGACCGCAATGATTCTGTCCAGTTTCATCTTCTGCCCCTCCTCAGCCTTTCTTTTTGCCGCCTGCGGCGGGCTTACGGTTGGTCGCCTTTTCTGCGGTTGCAGGCATCGGTTGTTCGGTAAAATGCCTGTTGCCGTAGTAGGCGTTGAGATACATCTGTTTGATTTCACGCATCAGCGGATACCGCGGGTTTGCGCCTGTGCATTGGTCGTCGAACGCCTGCTCGGTCATTGCGTCGAGACGGTCGAGAAAATCCTTTTCGTCAATGTTATAGTCGCGGATGGTTGCCTTGATTCCGACGCGCACTTTCAGTTCGTTGATGGCGCGAATCAGATTCTCAAGTTTCTCGCTGTCGCTCTTTCCGCCCAGTCCCAACGCGTCGGCAACCTGCGCGTAACGCTCCAGCGTGTGCGGGTGGTCGTACTGTGAGAACGTTCCCATTTTTGCGGGGGCTTCGGCGGCATTGAAGCGCAGGACCTCCTCAATCATCAGTGCGTTTGCAATGCCGTGCGGCAGATGGTGGAACGCGCCCAGTTTGTGTGCCATGGAGTGGCAGACACCGAGAAATGCGTTTGCAAACGCCATACCTGCCATGGTGGCGGCGTTCGCCATTTTTTCGCGCGCCTCCACGTCGGTCTGTCCGTTGTCGTAGGCTCTCGGAAGATACCGGAAGATGGTCTTCAGTGCCTGCAGGGCAAGCCCGTCGGTGTAGTCGGTTGCCATGACCGACGCATACGCCTCCAGTGCGTGCGTTACCGCATCGATTCCCGAGGCGGCGGTCAGCCCGCGCGGCGCGCTCATATGGAAATCGGTGTCGATGATTGCCATGTTCGGCATCAACTCGTAGTCGGCAAGCGGATACTTGATGCCGCTCTCCTCATCCGTGATGACCGCGAACGGCGTGACTTCCGAGCCGGTTCCGGCAGAGGTCGGAATTGCGATGAAATACGCTTTCTCTCCCATTTTCGGGAACGTGTAGACCCGCTTGCGGATGTCGATAAACCGCATTGCCATGTCCATGAAGTCGACCTCGGGGTGTTCGTACATCACCCACATGATCTTTGCCGCGTCCATGGCAGAGCCGCCGCCGAGTGCGATGATGCAGTCCGGTTCAAAGGCGCACATCTGCGCGGTCCCCTCTTTGGCGCAGGCGAGGGTCGGGTCCGGTGCCACGTCAAAGAACGTGGCGTGCGCGATTCCCATTTCGTCGAGTTTGTCGGTAATGGGTTTGGTGTAGCCGTTGTGATAGAGGAAACTGTCGGTTACGACGAACGCCCGCTTCTTGTGCATCACGTTTTTCAGTTCGTCCAACGCAACGGGCAGACAGCCTTTTTTGATGTAGACTTTTTCGGGCGCACGGAACCAAAGCATATTCTCTCTCCTTTCGGCAACGGTCTTGATGTTGAGCAGGTGTTTGACCCCGACGTTCTCCGACACCGAGTTGCCGCCCCACGAGCCGCAACCGAGGGTCAGCGACGGCGTGAGTTTAAAGTTGTACAAATCTCCGATTCCGCCCTGTGATGAGGGGGTGTTGACCAGAATCCGGCAGGTTTTCATCCGTGCGGTAAATTCGTTCAACTTTGCCTGTTCGGTTTCGGTGTTCAGGTAGATGGACGAGGTGTGACCGTAGCCGCCGTCGGCAATCAGATGTTCGGCTTTGTCAAATGCGTCCCCGATGTCCTTGGCGTGATACATTGCCAGAACGGGAGACAACTTTTCATGCGCGAACTCCTCCGAAAGTTCTACGCTTTCCACCTCCCCGATGAGAATCTTGGTTCCCTCGGGGACCTTTACGTTTGCCAAGGACGCAATGGTCGCGGCGCTCTGACCGACAATTTTCGCATTCAACGCACCGTTGATGAGAATGGTCTTGCGGACCTTTTCGGTTTCATCGGAGGAAAGGAAGTAACAGCCACGCTTGGCGAACTCGGCCCGCACGGCGTCATAGATGCCGTCAAGCACGATGACCGACTGCTCCGAGGCGCAAATCATGCCGTTGTCAAACGTTTTGGAATGGATGATGGAACTGACTGCAAGCACGATGTCGGCGCTGTCGTCGATGATGGCAGGCGTGTTACCCGCTCCGACTCCGAGCGCAGGCTTTCCGGAGGAATATGCCGCTTTGACCATCCCGGGACCGCCCGTTGCGAGAATGATGTCCGCTTCTTTCATCAGCAGACCCGTCATATCGAGCGACGGAACGTCAATCCAACTGATGATGTCCTCGGGTGCGCCTGCGGCAACCGCCGCGTCCAGTACGATTTTTGCCGCCGCCGCGGTGGATTTCTTCGCGCGCGGGTGCGGACTGATGAGAATCGCATTGCGGGTCTTGAGTGCCAACAGACATTTGAAAATCGCGGTGGAGGTCGGGTTCGTTGTGGGAATCACTGCGGCAATCACCCCAATCGGCTCCGCAATCTTCTTCACACCGTAAGCCTTGTCCTCCTCAATCACGCCGCAGGTCTTTGTATGACGGTAAGCATTGTAGATGTGTTCGGCGGCGTAGTTGTTTTTGATAACCTTATCCTCCACCACACCCATGCCGGTTTCTTCAACCGCCATTTTGGCAAGCGGAATCCGCGCTTGGTTCGCGGCGATTGCCGCCGCCTTGAAGATTGCGTCCACCTGCTCCTGCGTGTAAGTCGCATAGCGTTTCTGCGCGGCGCGAACCGATTTCAGCGCCGCCTCCAGTGTCTCCACCGAATCAACCATTGCTCTTTCCCTCGTCACTCCGGAATCCCCCTTTATTATGATTTTTCACTTTCTGATGTAAATGCGCCAACGACAGCGCCATGTTTTCGTACAGTACCGTAACTCCCTGCGGCAGGGTCAGCCGAACGGGTGCAAAGCACCAGATTGCCCGCACGCCGCATTTGACCAACAGGTCCGCAACCCCCTGCGCCGCCGTTGGCGGGACCGTAATGATTCCGATTTCCACCTGATGCAGGCGGCAGTAGGACGGTAACTCGTCCACGGGACGCACCGCGGGCGTACCGTTCGGCAAAAGGTCGAATGCGTGCGTGACCGTCAGCCCATATTCCGAAAAACCGCCGAAGCCGAGCAGTGCCATGCCGAGTTTTCCCGCGCCGACGATGACCGCCTCGCAACCCGCCTGCTCCCCGATGGTTGCCTCCAATGCACGGGTAAGTTCCGAAACCGCATAGCCGATTTTCGGTCTGCCGAGTCCGCAAACCGCCGAAAGGTCCTTTCGCACCTGCACGTCACCAAGATTCAGCGCCTTGGCAATCGACGTTGCGGAAATGGTTTGGGTTTCTGTCGGTAAATGCTTCAGATAGTCCAGATAAATCGGCAGTCTGCCGATTGTCGCGCGTGAAAGTTCCATCACCGCCTCCTGCTTCTTGCGATTCCGTCCCGTTTGCGGAATCACAGTAATACAGTCTTATTGTATCACAGAACGTCCCGTTTTGCAATTGCCGATTTCACATATCTGTATTGTATATATCAATATATCGTTTACGGATTCAGACGTCGCCGTCCGGCGCGCCGTATTCGTCCATGAGCGTTCCGTCAAAATCGCGCCAGAGGAATACGCCGTCCTCCAGCGTCATGTACCCGTGGTGACTCCCCTCCTTCGGGATGGAAGCCGACCCGGGATTCATGCAGACGAAGGTCTCGTGGACCGCGCATTTCGGAACGTGCGTGTGCCCGTGCAGGAGGATATCCCCTTCGTGCAAAGGCGGCAGATGCCCCTCGTTCCAGACGTGACCGTGCGTGGCAAACACCATGCGCCGACCGAGGTCCAGAATCGCGTAATCCGCAAGCACGGGAAATTCCAGAACCATTTGGTCCACTTCCGCTTCACAGTTGCCCCGCACCGCCAGAATGTCATTCTTCATGCCGTTCAGCATGGAAATGACTTCTTTCGGGGCGTATTCGCGTGGCAAATCGTTCCGCGGACCGTGGTAAAGCAGGTCGCCGAGCAACAGCATCCGCTCCGCGCCCTCCGTGCGGTAAGCCTCAAGCAACTTCCGGCACCAGTACGCCGAGCCGTGAATATCGGACGCAATCAGCCATTTCATAAGTTCTCCCTTTCCCTGAACACTTCCCGTTTCGTTCTGCAAAGTTCGGCAATGAACGCATTGTCAAGTTCCGACAGTTTGTATTCTTTCCTGCGAATCAGAATATCCTTATAAATTTTCCGCTGATTCGCGCAAACGCGCTGAACCAGTCCGTAACGGTCCAGAACCGCCTGCGGAATCGGCGCAACCCACATGAACGTATGGGGATTCCCCGCCAGAATATCAAATCGGCTCCCCCGCTCGAATACGAATATCCGCCGCGGGCTGACATCGGACCAAGCCTCTTTCCGCACTTCCTCCAACGGCATGGACGGCACATAAGGGTCGCCGTACACCACCTCGGTCAGGTCCGCAAGGTCCGCTTCTTGAATCGTCTCTTTCGTCGCAAGCGGCGAGGAGCGGCTGACGAGCAGGACAAACCGGAATTCGCAGATTAACTCATAGGAAAGTCCCTTTTCTTCAAGCATTTCCTTGTAATATCTGTCATATTGCGCGGCATAGCGGATGATACCGAGATTGTACCCGTCCTCCAGAATGTTTTTGAGGGTCCGCATGGGGTTGGTTTCCTTGTAGAACGCCTCAACTTCCGCGAGGTCCGAAAACCGTTTTGAAAACGCCGTAAAGGCTTCGGAAATATAACTTGCCCGCGGGACCGACAGCGAAAACCGTTGCTTCCGCTTGTTTCCCGAACGGAACATATTTTCCATTGCGTCCACTTCGGACAGGATGACCTTTGCGTATTTCAGAAATTCCTCGCCGTCCGGAGTTGTCTTCATGCCCCGTGCGCTTCGCTCAAACAGTTTCGCGCCCATGGAGGTTTCCAAATCCTTGATGGAACGGCTCAGGTTCGGTTGGTCGATATACAGCCGTTCCGCCGCCTTGCTGATGGAGCCGCAGGCGGCAACCTCGACGGCATATTTCAGATACAGCAGATTCATGGTTACCTCTTGTTTCCGAGTTCTTCGGTTCTCTCAAACGCCGCAATCACCGCATTCATGACGTCCGCACGGAATGCACCGTTCTCAAGCGCCCGAACACCTGCGATTGTGGAACCTGCGGGACTGCAAACCGCGTCCTTGAGTTCCCCGGGGTGCTTTCCGGTTTCCAGCAGGAGCGCGGCGGTCCCAAGCATGGTATACGCTGCGTACTCCATCGCCTGCCCGCGCGGCAGACCGCACGCAACCGCGCCGTCCGCCATTGCCTCCAGAAACTGACAGACAAACGCGGGACCGCATCCCGAGAGCGCACAGCCTGCGTCAATCAGCCCCTCGGGCAATTCACTCAGTATGCCTGCTTTTGCAAGCATGATGCGAAAATACTGCTTTTGGACGGTCTGAACCAATTCGTTTGCGCACCACAGTACCACACCCTTGCCGACTGCGACCGGCGTGTTCGGCATCATCCGAATGACGGGGACTTTCTCTCCGAACAGGCTGTTAATCCGTTCAATCGGAACGCCTGCCGCCATGCTGACGAGTGTCAGTTCGTTGTGTCTGACGCTCGTAATCGCTCCAATCTCCTTTGCCAGATTTTCGAGCATCTGCGGCTTGACCCCGAGGAAGAGATAGTCTGCCCGCTTTGCGGCGGTTTCATTGTCAAGCACTTCCGCACCGATTTCCTTTGCCAGCGCCTCGGCTTTCTCCCCCGAATGGTCCGACAGGTACAGAATCTCGTCGGGGAGTGCCGTCCGAACGGCTCTTGCCAGCGCACCGCCCATGTTTCCCGTTCCGATAAATGCAATTTTCATTCCGATTCCTTTCTCAGCGGACCTGTCCGTTGCCGTGGATAATGTATTTGTAGGTCGTCAGTTCGTTCAGTCCGAGCGGACCGCGCGCGTGGAGTTTTTGCGTGGAAATTCCCATCTCACAGCCGAGTCCGAACTCTCCGCCGTCAGTAAAGCGCGTGGACGCGTTGACGTAGACCGCCGCGCTGTCCACGTTGGCGGTAAAATAATCGGCGGTTTTGCGGTTTTCGGTGACGATTGCTTCGCTATGGGAGGTGGAATGCGCGGCAATATGCGCCACTGCCTCTCCGACGGAATCCACTACGCGGACCGCAAGAATATAATCCAGAAATTCGGTATCAAAGTCCGCGTCACCCGCAGGCGTTACGTCAATAATTGCCTGCGTTGCCGCGTCTCCGCGCAATTCCACGGGGATAAGCCCCTTTGCCGCGCGGTCATCGCACAGCCGCTTTTTCAGCATCGGCAAAAAGGTCTTTGCAACGTCGCGGTGGACGAGCAGAACCTCCTCTGCATTGCAGACAGAGGGGCGGCTCGTTTTGGCATTCTCCACGATTGCAAGTGCTTTTCCGAGGTCCGCATCCCGGTCCACATAGACATGGCAGATGCCTGTTCCCGTTTCCAAAGTCGGGACCGTTGCGTTTTCCACACAGGCGCGAATCAATCCCGCCCCGCCACGCGGAATCAGCAGGTCCACATAACCGGTTGCCTGCATCAGTTCCTTTGCGCTCTGCCGCGATGTGTCATCCACCAGTTGGACCGCGTCCATCGGCAGTCCCGCACGCTCCAAGCCCGCCCGCAACGCAACGCTGATTGCCTTTGCGGAGCGGTAGGCTTCCTTTCCGCCGCGCAGAATGCAGACGTTTCCGCTTTTGACTGCAAGCGCCGCCGCATCAGAGGTTACGTTCGGTCGGCTCTCGTAAATGATTGCCAGTACGCCCATTGAAACTGCGATTTTCTCAATTTCCAGTCCGTTCGGACGGACCGTCCGCTCCAGCACCCGACCAACGGGAGACGGCAGTGCCGCAACACTGCGGATGCCCTCCGCCATTGCGCCTACGCGCTCCCGCGTGAGGCGAAGCCTGTCCAGCATCACCTCGCCGATGCTCCCTGTTGCCGCTTCCATGTCCGCGGCATTGGCTTCCAGAATTCCGTCCGCGCCCGCCTCCAGCGCATCCGCCATAGCAAGGAGCGCGCGGTCCAGGTCTGCGGAGCCAAACTCCCGCAGGACCGGAACCGTCGCTTTCGCCCGCCGCAGTATTTCACTTGTTTCCATTCGTTTTCTCCCCCGCAAAGAATCGGGTTCCGACCCGTTCGCCGTCCATGACGCGATAGAGCAGGTCTGGATTCTCCCCGTTCACAATCACCATGTCGCAACCCGCTTCGGTTACAATCTGCGCGGCGCGGAGTTTGGTCACCATGCCGCCGGTCCCTCTCGCACTGCCTGCACCGCCGCCGAGCGCCAGAATATCGTCGGTCAGTTCCCGTACCTCGGGGATCAGGTGCGCATTTGCGTCCTTGTGCGGATCGCAATCGTAAAGCCCGTCGATGTCCGACATCAGAATCAAAAGGTCCGCCCCAACGCTTGCCGCAACGATTGCGCCCAGCGTGTCGTTATCTCCGATGCGGATTTCATCGGTGGAAACCGTGTCGTTTTCGTTGATGATCGGCAGGACGTGCCATGCCAGCAACTGCTCCATCGTATTTTCAAATTTGCTGTGCCGCTCGGGAATTTTCAGGTCGTCCGCGGTCAGAAGAATCTGTGCCACGGTACGGTTATATTCTGCGAACAGTTTATCGTAGGTATACATCAGTTCGCACTGCCCGACCGCTGCCGCCGCCTGCTTGCCGGCAATGTCGCGCGGTCGTTCTCCGAGGTTGAGTTTCCCGACTCCCATCGCGATTGCGCCGGAGGAGACCAGAATGACTTCGTTTCCCGCATTGGCAATGTCCGACAGAACTTTGACGAACGCTTCGATTCTGCGGATGTTGAGGCATCCGGAACTGTGAGTCAGGGTCGACGTCCCGATTTTTACAACCAGTTTCATAGTGATTATCCTTTGTTTCTATCTGATTTTCCACTTTATATTATATCATATTTGTCGGAAAAGGTCAAGCCCCCGAGCGGCATTTCCATGCCGTTCGGGGGCTTTTTTTCCTATTTTCCGCGTCAGTCGTTCCACAAAACGATGCTTCCCGCTTCTCTTGTTTTGTTCAGGTCGATCACGCGTTGGTTGGAGGACCCGCGAAACCGCAGGGAGATATCCTTGAGCGATTTGACAAACCGCCCGTCCACCAATACGTCAATCAGCGAGAGCATTTCGTCGGTGACTTCGCATCTCGGGTGGGACCCGTCCGTGAGCAACTCTTTGTCCAGCGTGAATCCGCTGAACGCCCAGACCGTTTTGTCGGGACACGCCTCGCGGAAGCGGTGCAGGAACGGAACCAACGCGCGCTGATTGGATGGCTCGAACGGCTCCCCGCCGAGCAGGGTCAGACCGTTTACATAGTACGGCTTACAGGAGTCGATAATCTCATCCTCGATCTTTTCCGTAAAAGGCTTTCCGTAGCCGAAATCCCACGTCTGGGGCTGAAAGCATTCCTCGCAATGGTTGGTGCATCCCGAGACGAACAGCGTGGTCCGCACGCCGATTCCGTTCGCGATGTCGCATTTCTTGATTTCGCAGTAATTCATATTACAGATGAAGCACCCGCTCTTTGATTTCCTGCGTTCTGCCCTGATTCCAGAACTGTGTTCCGATATATCCGCAGGTCCGTCTTGCCACATTCATCTTGCTCTGGTCGGTGTTTCCGCACTTCGGGCATTTCCAAATCAATTTTCCGTCCTCTTCGACGATGTTAATCTCTCCGTCGTAGCCGCAGACCTGACAGTAGTCGGATTTGGTGTTCAGTTCGGCGTACATAATGTGGTCGTAAATGAATTTCATGACCTGCAACACCGCCTCAAGGTTCTGCTGCATATTCGGGACTTCAACATAACTGATGGCGCCTCCCGGGGACAGCGCCTGGAACTGCGCTTCAAATGCGAGCTTGGAGAACGCGTCAATCTGCTCGGTGACGTGAATGTGGTAACTGTTGGTGATATATCCCTTGTCGGTGATACCGGGGACGATGCCGAACCGCTTCTGGAGGCACTTCGCAAATTTGTAGGTCGTGGATTCGAGCGGCGTTCCGTAGAGACTGAAATCGATGTTGTGTGCTTCCTTCCATCTCTTGCAGGCGGCGTTCATGTACTTCATGACCTCCAGAGCGAACGGCGTTGCACTCGGGTCGGTGTGGCTCTTGCCGGTCATGTATTTTACGCACTCGTAAAGTCCCGCGTAGCCAAGGGAAATGGTGGAATACCCGCCGTAAAGCAGTTTGTCAATCGGTTCACCTTTCTTCAGTCTTGCCAACGCGCCGTACTGCCACAGAATCGGCGCCGCGTCCGAAAGGGTCCCTTTCAGTCTTTCATGGCGGCACATCAGCGCCTTGTGGCAAAGTTCCAGTCTTTCGTCAAAAATCTTCCAGAATTTCTCGATATTCCCGCCCGACGACAGCGCAACATCCACCAGATTCAGGGTCACAACGCCCTGATTGAAGCGTCCGTAATACTTCGGCTTGCCGTTTTCGTCGACATACGGCGTCAGGAAACTGCGGCATCCCATGCAGGTGTAGCAGTGTCCCTGTCCGTTCTTGTCCACTTTCAGTTCCAGCATTTTCTTTTCGGAGATGTAGTCCGGAACCATCCGCTTTGCCGTGCATTTTGCTGCCAGTTTGGTCAGGTAGTAGTACGGCGAATCCTCGTGGATGTTCTGCTCCTCCAGAACGTAAATCAGTTTCGGAAACGCGGGTGTGACATACACACCCTCTTCGTTTTTCACGCCCTGATAGCGCTGAAGCAGAGTTTCTTCGATGATAATGGCAAGGTCGTGCTTCTCCTGCTCGTCCTTTGCCTCTCCGAGGTACATAAAGACCGTAACAAAGGGAGCCTGTCCGTTTGTGGTCAGAAGCGTGACAACCTGATACTGGATGGTCTGCACGCCGCGGCGGATTTCCTCGCGCAGGCGGCTCTCCACCATCTTATGAAATTTTTCTTCCGAAATTTCCGTGCCTGCATCATTCAGTTCTTCGCGCAGATTCTTCGCAATCTTCTCGCGGCTGACCTGCACGAACGGTGCCAGATGCGTCAGCGAAATGCTCTGCCCGCCGTACTGGTTGCTCGCAACCTGCGCGATAATCTGCGTTGCGATATTGCAGGCAGTGGAAAAACTGTGCGGGCGCTCAATCATGGTTCCCGAGATTACGGTTCCGTTCTGGAGCATATCCTCCAGATTGACCAAATCGCAGTTGTGCATATGTTGGGCATAGTAGTCCGCGTCATGGAAATGGATGATTCCCTCGCGGTGTGCGTCCACAATATCCTGCGGCAAAAGCAACCGCTCGGTCAGGTCGCGGCTGACCTCGCCCGCCATATAGTCCCGCTGAACGCTGTTGACGGTCGGGTTCTTATTGGCGTTTTCCTGTTTGGCTTCCTCGTTGCAGCATTCAATCAGGCTCAGAATCCGATCGTCGGTGGTATTGGAACGACGGACGAGGTTTCTGGTATACCGATAGGTAATGTAGACCTTTGCGACTTCATATGCGCCGTGCGCCATAATCTGTTTTTCCACAAGGTCCTGTATTTCCTCCACCCCGGGGGCGCGGTTCATGCGGATGCAGTTCAGTTCGACCGCCTCGGCAATCCGACGAATCTGCATGGGGGTCATGCGCTCGGAGTCGTCCACCGCGTCGTTTGCTTTGGTGATTGCGGTAATGATTTTGGAAATGTCAAATGCGACTTCGGACCCGTTTCTCTTGATGACTTTCATGTTTTCCTCCTTTAATAGTATCGACTGTGTTATCGGAACACGCAAAACATCGGGATTTGCGCGATTGCTCTCCGTATCTTGTGCCGCTTTTGAGAGACAGCGATATTATTATACCACATCTTGTGTTTTTGTCAAGTGGTATTTACAACATATAGTTGCCATGAGAGGAAATTTTTTCGGGCATTTCTCTGTCAGCACTGCTCCGCGAGTTCGGAAATCAGCCGTTCGGTCTTTTCCCAACCGAGACAGGGGTCAGTGATGGACTTCCCCGGGACGCATCCGTCCGCGCCGATTTTCTGCGCACCGTCTTCCAGATAACTTTCAATCATCAGCCCCTTGACCAGTCTGCGGACCTCGTTTGAACAGCGGCGGGAATGCAGAATCTCTTTGGCAATCCGCGGCTGCTCGAGATACTGTTTGCCGGAGTTCGCGTGATTGGTATCCACCACGACCGCAGGATTGGAAAGTCCGCTTTCCTCGTAGGACTGCGCCAGATGAATCAGGTCCTCATAATGATAGTTCGGAAGCGACTGCCCGTGTTTGTTGACATAACCACGCAGAATCGCATGCGCGTAAGGGTTCCCCTCGCTCCGGACTTCCCATCCGCGGTAGAGGAATATGTGCGAATGCTGAGCCGCGGTGATGGAGTTCATCATCACGGTGATGTCTCCTCCTGTCGGGTTCTTCATACCGACGGGGATGTCCAGCCCGCTTGCGGTCATGCGGTGCTGTTGGTCCTCCACCGACCGTGCCCCGACCGCGACATAAGCCAGCAGGTCCGAAAGATAGCGGTGATTCTCGGGGTACAGCATCTCGTCCGCACAGCCAAAGCCGGTTTCCGCAATCGCACGCATATGGAGTTTGCGGATGGCAACCAAGCCGCGGAGCAGGTCCGGCTCGGATTCGGGGTCGGGCTGATGTAGCATTCCCTTGTAACCGTCACCCGTGGTACGGGGTTTGTTGGTGTAAATGCGCGGAACAATCAGAATGCGGTCGGATACACGGTCCTGTACCTCGCGCAAACGGTAGATATAGCGCAGGACCGTATCCTCTGCGTCCGCCGAGCAGGGACCGATGACAAGCAGAAGCCTGTCATCTCTGCCGTCCAGAATCGCTTTAATCTGTTCGACCCAGTTGTCTCGCGTGGCGGTCATCTCCGGCGTTACGGGGTATTGCTCCTTGATTTCTTTCGGAATCGGGAGTTTGCGGTAAAAGTGCATATTCATAATGGTTTTTCCTTTCGTTTATCAAACAGCGCACGGCGGCGGGTCGAGATTCGCATCATGTCGCGCATACCCTCCCGGTCGCCGTTCTCCAGAAATCCGCGGAAGCGGTTCAGGGTTTCTTCAAATCGGTCCATCTGTTCCAGCAGGGCTTCGCGGTTCCATAAGAACAGTTCGCTCCACATCTCGTCGTTGATTTTTGCGATTCGCGTCAGGTCTCGGAAAGAATCCCCCGTGTAGTTTTCCAAGCCCTCTTCGGTGTTGCAGTCCATCAGCGCTACGGCAATGCAGTGGGTCAACTGAGAAAGAAATGCAATCATACGGTCATGCGCGCCGGCATCCAGTTCGGTGATTCTGCCGAAGCCGAGGATTTCCCCGAGTCTGCGGCAGGTTGCGATGCCCTCGGGCGTATTCCGCTCTGTCGGCACCACAATGTAGTTCGCGCCGTGGAACACCTCGTCGTTGCTGTACTCCACACCGCTGGATTCCCGCCCTGCCATCGGATGCGCGGCGACGAATTCAATATCGGGGCGCAGAACGTCCTCCATTTGGGCGAGAAAACGCGATTTCACACCGGTCACGTCGGTCACAAGCGTTCCGGCGCGCAGGTACCGTTGGTTCTGTTTCATCCATTCAATGGCGATATGCGGATAAAGCGCCAATACCACGAGGTCCGCCGCCGCAAGAATTTCGGGGCGCGGCTCAGTGTAGCCGGAGCGGATAATGCCGTGCGCTTCCGCATAGTCAATGTCTTTTTGTTCTTTTGTAATGCAGGTGACGTGATACCCCTGCTTGGTCAGCGCTTTGGCGTAACCGCCCCCGATGACGCCAAGACCGACAATGAGAATTCGGGTATTTTGATTGAGTTCCATAATTGTTTCCTTATATTATCTTACAGCGGATTCCGAGCGCGCCGAGGTCCTCCCAAAAGGACGGATAACTTTTCCGCACGGCTTCGGCGCCCTCTATTTCGCCGCCTGTGCGCGTTGCGAGGACTGCCAGTGCCATGACAATCCGATGGTCGCCGTGTCCGTCAAAGTCGATTGACGGCGCGTGTAATGCCCCGCCCCTGACGGTTACGGTGTTGCCGAGGTCGGTCAGTTCCGCGCCGCATTTTGCAAGTTCTTCGCGCATCGCGCCGATACGGTCGCTTTCCTTGATGCGCAGACGTCCGACCTCGGTAAAAGTCCCGCCGTGCATCGCCGCGGCATAGGCAAAGAGCATCGGACCGAGGTCGGGGCAGTCGGCAAGCGAAAGTCTCGCGGGACCGTCACGGAGTGCATCGAGGTACGCCGTGCAAACGCGGTCCCCCTGTCGGGAGTGCGGGTTCAGGTTTGGAACCCGAATCCGATTGTCTCCCATACGTCCGAGCGCTTCCCAAAATGCTCCTGCCGAGAAGTCGCCCTCCGCCTCGCAGTCACACGGAGTGAAGTGCTGTCCGCACGGCACGGCAAGCGTGGTTTCGCTCTCCCATTCTGCGCGAATGCCGAACGTTTTGAGTACGTCCAACGTCAGGTCGATATAGGAGCGGCTTTCCACGGGCGGAAGCAGGGTGATTCTGCTCGGCTCCGGAAGCATCGGCAGGGCGAACAGCAGTCCCGTAATGAACTGACTGCTGATATTCCCCGCCACGCGGAAATCGCCGCCGCGGAGCGGACCGCAGACGCGGAGTGTCTGCCCCTCGCGTATCAACGTCAGTCCCTGCTCGGCGCAGATTGTTTCATAGACGGTCTGCGGGCGCTCGGGAAGCCGTCCGTAGCCTGTAAAGACAACGGGGAAATCCGCCGTCAGCGCAAGCGGGATGAGAAAGCGCAGGGTACTCCCGCTTTCGCGGCAAGGGAGCACTCCGGTCGGTGCCGCGCGGAGCAGTCCGCCGCGAACCGTTACCGCATCCCCCTCCCGCCGGCAGTCCGCGCCGAGCAGAGAAAGACAGTCCAGCGTTGCGAGAACGTCCTCGCAATCCCCTGCGCGTCGGATAACGCTGACCCCGTCGGCAAGTCCGGCGCAAATCAGCATCCGGTGCGCAATGCTTTTGGAGGGCGGAACACGGACCTCGCCCGCCGCGCGTCCCGCATGAACCCGTACTCTCATGTGCGGTCCCCCGCCAGATAATCAATCGCTTCCAGATAACCGTCGGTCCCGTGTCCCGTAATCGTCTTTTCGCAGGCGGCGCGCAGGTAACTGACCTGTCGGAATGCCTCGCGCTCCTCCACCTTGGAAATATGGATTTCAACCGCCCGCAACTTCGTTGCCTTGAGCGCGTCAAGAAGCGCGATGCTCGTGTGCGTGTACGCCCCGGGGTTGATGATAAGCCCGTCCGCGTGCGCAAAATAGGCTTCCTGTATCCAATCCACCAAATCCCCCTCGTGATTGGATTGTTTCTGAATCACTTCAATTCCCCGCTCCGCGCAGTGTTTTGCAATCCGCTCGTTCAGATGCGTAAAACTTTCGGAACCGTATTGGTCCGGCTCCCGCACACCGAGCAGATTCAGATTCGGTCCGTTCAGAACATACAGTTTCATACCGTTTTTCGGCTCCTTTCGATGATTTCCGCCGCTTCCTCGGGCGTTCTGAACCCCGAGACGCGGAGGTCCGCCGTGGCAAGATAGCGGTCAATGCGCTCCGCATACCGCTTCTCCAAAGCCTCGCGCGTAGCGGAAAGCGGACGGTCGGAGGTCGGCATCAGGTCCGCCACGGGACGGTCAAGAAAGAAGATTTTCCCGTTCTGACGGAGCATTCCGACGTTTTCGTCCCGCAGAACCGTTCCGCCGCCGAGCGCCAGAACGGCGCCCGAAAGCCCCGCCAGAACCTCGCGCAGGACAGCGGTCTCGGTATCGCGAAATGCCGCTTCCCCCTCCTCGGCAATCCGTTCCGCGGGTGTTTTGCCGCGCCGCCGCGTGATTTCATCGTCCAAATCAAGGAACGGTCTGCCGGTTTTCCGTGCCAGCAAACGCCCGACCGTGGTTTTTCCGCTTGCGGGCATTCCCGAGAGGATAAGGTTCTCTTTTTGTTCGGTCAGCAGTGCGCAAATGCGTTCTGCCGTTCCCGCAGGATAGACTTGTCCCGTGAAGATTTCCGACGCGCGCACCGCCTGCGCGGTCAGCATCAGAAGTCCGCCCTGTGCGGGAATGCGGCGCGCCCGCGCCCCCAGAATCAGATTGGAGCGGAGCGGATTATAGATGGGGTCCGCTACCGCTTCCAACGCAGGCAAACGGTCAAAATCCGCAGGACAGCCGTCGGTGTTGGGGTACATCCCGACCGGTGTCGTGTTGATGAGAATCTGCACCTGTGCGGCATGGCCGCGGTAGAAGTCCTCATAGGGAATGCGGTCCACCCCTGCTCTGCGGCTGACCCGCAGAATATCCGCAGCCCCCATCGCCTTTGCAACCGCACGCGCAGTCAGTGAGGTTCCGCCCGTGCCGAGGATTGCAACTGTCTTGCCCTGCAAGGGTACGCCGATTGCTTCCAGAAGTGTTTTCAGTCCGTAAAAGTCGGTGTTAAAGCCGCAGAGCCTGCCGTCCCGATTAACGATCGTGTTGACCGCGCCAATCTCCTGCGCCATGGGGTCAATCGCATCGAGAAACGGGATTACCGCCTGCTTATAAGGGATTGTGACATTGATGCCGCGAAAGTCCTTTTTTTGCAGAAACCCGGGCAGGTCCTCTCGCGTAAGTTCCCGCAATTCATAGGGGTGGCTGTTCAGCATGGCGTGGATCTGTGCCGAAAAACTGTGTCCCAGTTTTTCCCCGATACATCCGTATTGCATTGCATCAGCCTCCTTTACGGCGCCAGAAAGTCGGTTCCGAACCGCACGGTGAGGAGGTCGGCAAGGACCAACGCGGTCACGCTGTCCACAACCGCCCGTGCACGATGGATGATTGCGGGGTCATGTCTGCCCTTGATTGCCAGTTGCACGTTTTCCCGCATTCCGAGGTCAATGCTTTCCTGCTCCCGTGCGATGGACGGCGTGGGTTTGACCGCACAGCGGAACAGGAGCGGCGCGCCGTTCGTGATGCCGCCGCAGATGCCGCCGTTGCGGTTGGTCGTATGGACCACACGACCGTCCGCGATGCGCATTCCGTCGTTTGCCTCTGACCCGCGCAGGGTTGCAAACCCGAATCCCGCGCCGAACTCCACACCCTTAACGGCGGGAATTCCGAACAGCGCGTGCGAAAGCAATCCCTCCACCGTGTCAAACCACGGCTCCCCGACCCCCGCCGGCATTCCGACAACGGCGGTTTCGAGGATTCCGCCCACACTGTCCCCGTCCGCCGCAGCGGCACGGATGGCATTCTTCATGCGCTCCGCCGCCATGCCGTCCAGAACCGGAAAGCGTGTTTCGTTCAGTGCGTTCAGGTCGGCTGTCGGGTCGGCGGCAAGCGGGCGGTCCGGAATGCCCGCGAGTGACGCGATATGTGTCCCGATTGTAATTTCTTTTTTTGACAGTGCCGACAGGAGAATTGCACCGACCGCAACCAACGGTGCGGTCAGACGTCCCGAAAAATGCCCGCCGCCACGATAGTCCTGAAACCCGTGATACTTGCATTCCGCCGTGTAGTCCGCGTGTCCCGGGCGCGCCATGCCGCGGTCATAGTCGCGACTGCGGGTATCTTGGTTCGGAATCAAGAGGCCAAGCGGCGTTCCGGTGGTCTTTCCCTCAAATACGCCGCTGACAATGCGGAACGAATCGCTCTCGGCGCGTGCGGTGGAAAGCCCGTCCCCCGCAGGACGGCGCAGGGAGAGTCGATGGCAAATGAAGTCTTCATCCACGGGAATTCCCGGGGCGATGCCGTCCAGCACCGCGCCGATTTCGGGGCCGTGACTCTCCCCAAACAGTGTGACCGTCACCTGTTGACCGAACGTATTTTTCATTCCGCGTCTCCTTTCCGCATCGCTTCCAGCGACGGTCGCACGGCATTGCAAAAAGCACCGATGTCCGCCCGCCGGAATTCGTATTCTCCGACGCGCGGAACGTAAACATAGGAAACCGCTCCGCCGTCGCATTTTTTGTCATGACAAACTGCCCCAAGGACCGTTTCGGTTGGGACCGGCAGGACCGTCGGAAGTCCGAGCCGCTTCAACAACGGCAACAGCCGCGCCCGCACCTCGGGGGCGCAGAGCGGGAGCATTCCGAGCGCCACACACTCGCCGTGAAGCAGACCGTGCAATCCCGCCGCACTTTCGATTCCGTGTCCGAGCGTATGTCCGAAGTTCAGCACGCGCCGAAGTCCGCCCTCCCGCTCGTCCGCTTCCACAACGGCTTTTTTGATTTGCAGGGAGCGCGTAATCACCGTTTCGGTGTCGGCAAGTCCCGCCTCCAGCATCCCGAACAGTTCCGCATCCGAGGTCAGCGCCATCTTTACCACTTCCGCCATACCGTTTGCAATCTGCCGCTTTGGCAGGGTTGCAAGCGTTGCAGGGTCAATCAGGACCGCCCGCGGCTGCCAGAACGTTCCCACGCAGTTCTTGACGCCGTCTAGATTGACCGCAGTCTTGCCCCCGACGGAGGAGTCCACCTGCGCGAGCAGTGTGGTTGGGATATTGTAAAAGTCAATCCCGCGCATATAGCACGCCGCCGCGAATCCCGAGAGGTCCCCGACCACGCCGCCGCCGACCGCAACCACGCAGTCGGTTCGGGTGAAGTTTTCCGCAAGCATGCGGGAGAGCAGGGTCCCGAACATCGTCAGGTTCTTGCTATCCTCACCTGCGGGGACGGTTACGACCGTCGGCGCGGCGCATTGCGCGGCAACCGTCTGCACATATTCCGTCGGCACGCCCGAATCGGTGACAATCAGCACGCGGCGGGAAAGGTGCATCCGTTCCCCCGCGCGGCTGAGGGACCCCGATTCCACCGTGATTTCATAACTTCTGTCGCCAAGTTCTGTCCGCATTTTCACGGCTCCTCCTTACGAAACGGTATAACAGCCGACCGGCTTCAGTTTATCACAAAAGACCGACAGCGCACGGAGCATATTCTGCCCGTCGGGCGTGTGCAAATCCCCCTCCGCCTCCACGTAGAAGTAATACTGCCAGAGCAGTTCTTTCATGGGACGACTGCGCAGGGTCCGCATATTGAATCCGTAGTGACCGATGACGTCGACCGCCCGCGCCAGTGCGCCCGCCTCGTTGCGGACCGTGAACATCAGCGCCGAGCAGGTCCCCTTACTCTGCGTGTTCTCGGCTCTTGTAAAGACCGCGAACCGCGTGGTGTTACTGCGACTTGCATTCAGATTCCGCTCCAGTACGGCAAGACCGAACCGCTCTGCCGCCTCGGCGCTTGCAATTGCCGCAACCGTGCGGTCATTGGTTCCCGCCACAAATTTTGCCGCCAATGCGGTATTCGGATATTCCTCGGTCTGCCACCCCATTTCGCGAATCCGTGCGGCGCATTGCCCGAGCGCCTGCGGGTGACTGATGACCGTCCGAATCTCCTCAATCGCCGTTCCGCGTTTGGCGAGCAAATCCTGCGTGACGGGCAGGTCCAACATCCGGTTGATGAAGAGTCCGCCCGAAAACATCAGGTCCATCACCTGTCCCACCTCGCCGTTGGTGCTGTTCTCTACGGGCAGGACCGCCGCGTCGCAGTCTCCGCTCTCGACCGCGCGGTAAGCGCTTTCAAAATCCGGAAATCCGATTTTTTCGGCGCTCGGAAAGAGTTTTTCCGTTGCGATGTGGGCAAAAGCCCCCTCGGTCCCGCTGTAGGAAACCCGCATTCCGTTGAGCAGTCGGGTCTGATACGCGCGGGAGAGCGCCATGGTCTCCTGAATGAAACGGACATAATACTCCCGCAGAATCGGGTCCTCGACTTTCTCTGCTCCGTGTCTGACAACGGTCGCTTCCCGCTCCGCGTCGGTAATCGGCAGACCGTGTTCCTTTTTGTAAGCCGCGACCTGCTCTGCGGCGCGCATCCGTTCGGTGAACAGTTTCGCCATTTCGCTGTCCACGCGGTTGATTGTCTCTCTTGCTTCTTCCAATGTGTTCATATTCTTTTTTCCTCGGTCGGTTTCAGTTTCGGCTTCAGTTTATAGATTCTCGCAAGTTCCGCAAACGCGGGAAGTGCGCCGCGGATTCGTTCGGTCGGCACGCAGTAGGAAATGCGGACATATCCGCCCATGCCGAAACTGTCGGACGGGACCAACAGCAATTCGTGCGCCTTTGCCCGCTCCGCAAATTGCTTTGCATCGGGTTCGGGTGCGCGCAGGAACAGGTAGAACGCCCCCTGCGGTCGGACTGCCTCAAAGCCGAGCGCCGTCAAGCCCTCGTACAACAGTGCGCGGTTGGTGCGGTAGACCGAGAAATCGGCGCATAGTCCCGCACATGCCGGCAGCAGATGCTGAAACAGCGACGGCGCACAGACGAATCCGAGCGCCCGCCCTGCCCCGCAGATTGCTTCGTATATTCCCTTTGCGTCCTGCGCGCGGGAGGAGACCAGAATATATCCGATGCGCTCCCCCGGGAGCGAGAGCGACTTGCTGTAGGAATACAGCACCAGACTGTTCCCGTAGAACTGCGTGACGAACGGAATCCGGCTCCCGTCCCAGACCAACTCGCGGTAAGGCTCGTCCGACAGCAACCACACGGGATGCCCGTACCGTTTCTGCGCGGCATCCAGAATCCCGCAAAGCCGCCGCAAGCCGTCCTCGGACAGAATCGCACCGCTCGGGTTGTTGGGCGAGTTGAGAATCAGCGCGCGGGTGCGCTCTCCGATTGCCGCCTCCAGCGCGTCGAAATCCGGCAGAAAAGTCTCGGAGTCGGGCTGAACGACCTTGACCCGCCCACCTGCGCGCTCGACGAACACGCGGTATTCGGGAAAGAACGGAGCCAACAGAATGACCTCGTCCCCCGCATTCAGAAGCGCATTCAGACTGACGGTCAGCGATGCTGCCGCACCCGCCGTGAGATAAATCCGGTCGGGGTCTGCATCGGCACCGTAAGTACGGTTCAGATGCGCGGCAATCGCGCGCCGTGCGTCGGGGTCCCCCTGCGCGGAGGTGTAGCCGTGAAGTCCGGTCGGGTCGGATTCCCGCAATAGACGGGTCAACGCATCGGTGACGGCAGGCGGCGTCGGAACGCTCGGATTTCCGATGCTGAAGTCAAACACGCGGTCCGCGCCTATCTCAGCGCTTCGCTTCTTTCCGTATTCAAACAGTTCACGGATTGCGGAACGCTCCGCCCCGAGTTTTCTCATCGTCTCATTCATGGCGCCACCTCAAAGCAAATAATACTTCAGTTTATCATTATACACCAATTCGGGGGCAAAAGTCAAGAGTTAAAATGAAAATATCGGAAAAAGTCCGTTTTGCTTGAAAGACGTTGCGCCTTTTTCTGTTTTTTGTCACATTCCCCTTGAAAAAAGCACGAAAATAGTGTATAATAGAATGGATATTCGGAAAGGAGGTTCCGTATGCGAATTCACAGGCTTTACCCGGGGTCGTTCGGTGCAAACTGCTACCTGCTCATTGCACGCGACGGCGCGGCGGCGGTCGTGGATCCGAGTCCCGATGCCGATACGATTCTGGACGCGCTCCGAGATGAGCGCGCGGATATTTCGCGGATTCTTCTGACGCATGGGCATTTCGACCACATTCTGTCGCTCGACACCCTGCGCGACCGGACGGGTGTCCGCGCGGGCATTCACGAAAATGACTTGGACCTCCCCTCCGACGCGCGCAAAAACGCGTTTGAAGCGTTCTTCCGACAGCGGCGCGTTTGGAGAACACCGGAGGACACGTTTCGGGACGGTGACCGCATTGCAATCGGCTCCGAGACGGTCACGGTCCTGCACACCCCGGGGCATACTGCAGGCAGTGCCTGCTTTCTGATAAACGACGGGTGCGATTTGCTGACGGGAGACACCCTGTTTGCCGAGAACTACGGTCGAACCGACCTCTACAGCGGAAACGGTGCGGATTTGCGCGCGTCGCTCGGTCGGTTGGCAACACTTCCGCCCGACATCATGATTTACCCCGGGCATGGAGAATCCGCAAGGCTCGGCGATGCGCTTGCGGCAATCGGAATTACAGATGAATGAAAAGGAAACCACAACTATGGATTTTGAAGCATTGGCGGAACTGCTGTTCCCGAACGTAACCGAAACACCTGCGGATATGGAAGCAAAATACCCGCCGCGGAATCTTCCCGAGGGTGCCAAAGTGACCCGCTTTGCCCCGAGTCCCACGGGATTCGTGCATTTCGGAGGTCTGTTCCCCTCCACCATCGGGGAACGTCTGGCGCACCAATCGGGCGGCGTGTTCTATCTGCGGATTGAAGACACCGACGCAAAACGCGAAGTCCCGGGGGCTGCGGAGGGGCTGATTCGCACCTTGGCACACTACGGGATTCACTTTGACGAGGGCGCGATTCTCGGTGAGGACGGAACCGTTACCGACAAAGGCGCATACGGTCCTTATAAGCAGAGCGCGCGCGGACCGATTTACCACGTCTTTGCCAAGGACCTTGTGAAACGCGGTCTTGCCTACCCCGTTTTCACCACCAAAGAGGAACTGGAAGCACTGAACGCCCTCGACAAGAAAGCGGAAATCAAAGCCCGCGATTGGGGAAACGAGAGTGAAAACCGCGCCGAAGAACAGGCAAAACAGCGGCAGTTTACATTGGAAGAAGTCAAAGGGCATCTGCAAAACGGTGACCCGTTTGTCCTGCGTCTGCTTGCGGACGGCAACCCCGAAAAGAAGATTCCCTTTACCGACCTCATCAAGGGAAAGTTGGAAATCCCCGAAAACGACGAGGATTTCGTCCTGCTCAAGAGCGACGGCATTCCGACCTACCATTTCGCCCACGCGGTGGACGACCATCTGATGGGCACTACGCACGTCATCCGCGGTGAGGAATGGCTCCCGAGCCTTGCCAAGCACCTGATGCTGTTCCGTTATCTCGGTTTCCGTCTGCCGAAATATCTGCATATCGCGCAGATTATGCGGCTTGACGAGAACGGTAACAAGAAGAAACTCTCCAAGCGCGATATGGGCGCGAACATGGATGACTACAGCCGCATGGGCTACGCTCCCGCCTGCGTTTGCGAGTATATCATGACCCTGCTCAATTCCAACTACGAGGAATGGCATTCGCAGAATCCGGACAAGCCCTACACCGAATTCCCGTTCAACGTCAAAAAAATGAGTTCTTCGGGGTGCCTGTTTGATTTCAACAAACTGAACGACGTCAGCAAAAACGTCATCTCCCGCATGACAGCAGAGGAAGTTTACGGGCAGGCAAGCGCATGGGCGCGGCAGTTTGACCCCGCATTCGGTCAGTTACTGGATTCCGACCCCGACTATGCAAAAGCAATTTTTGCCATCGGTCGCGGCGGCAAAAAGCCCCGCAAGGACTTTGCAACTTGGGCGGATGTCAAGGGCTATATGGATTTCTTCTATGACAGCCTGTTTACGGTTCAGGATGCTTATGCGGAACAGTTTGACCGCGCCGACATCCGCGCGGCACTGGAGCGCTTCCTCGTCTCCTATGACCCCGCCGACGACATGAATGTCTGGTTCGATAAGATCAAGGCGGTGGCGGAATCCATCGGATATGCGTCCGATATGAAAGTGTATAAGGCTGACCCTGCCGCTTATCGCGGAAGCGTTGCCGACGTGAGTATGTTTTTGCGTGTTGCCGTTACGGGGCGGCTGAATTCCCCCGATATGTATGCCGTGATGCAGGTCATGGGACCCGAACGGGTCAAAGCCCGCATTGCGCGGATGATGGAAACGTTGAAGTGAGGTTTTACCGCTATGGAAGAATTGGAAAAGAATTTTATACAGGACTTTATCGACGAAGATTTGAAAGCGCATCCCGATATGAAAGTGCATACGCGCTTCCCACCCGAGCCGAACGGATATTTGCACATCGGTCACTGCAAGGCGCTGTGTGTGGACTTCGGGACCGCGCGCAAGTACGGTGGGGTCTGCAACCTGCGCATGGACGACACCAACCCCGCCAAGGAGGACACCGAGTATGTCGATGCCATCAAAGAGGACATACACTGGCTCGGTTTCGATTGGGGCGACCGCTTCTTCTACGGTTCGGACTACTTTGAAAAGGATTACGAACTGGCGGTCGGACTCATCAAAAAAGGGCTTGCCTACGTCTGTGAGTTGTCGGCGGAGGAATTCCGCGACCCGAAATACAGCGGTGACCTGACGCACCCCGCAGTCTCCCCGTGGCGTGACAGACCGATTGCAGAGAGCCTTGACCTGTTTGAACGCATGAAGAACGGCGAATTTCCCGAGGGCAAGTACACCCTGCGCGCCAAGATTGACTTGGCGTCGGGCAACTTCTGCATGCGTGACCCTGTAATCTACCGCATCAAGTACGCGGAGCATCACCGTCAGGGCAACAAATGGTGCATCTACCCGATGTACGATTTCGCGCACCCGATTCAGGACGCGCTGGAGGGCATCACGCACTCCCTCTGCTCGCTGGAGTTCGAGATTCACCGCCCGCTTTACAACTGGGTCCGCGACAATGTGGAAATCGAGGGCAATCCCGCAGGCTTCCCGCGCCAGATTGAGTTTGCGCGGCTGAACATCACCTACACGGTCCTGTCCAAGCGTTTCCTGCGGTCGATGGTCGAAACCGGTATTGTGGACGGTTGGGACGACCCGCGTATGCCCACGCTTTGCGGAATGCGGCGACGCGGCTATACCCCGCAGTCGATTCTGGATTTCATCAACCGCACGGGCGTATCGAAAGCAGGCTCGTTGGTTGACATCCGGCAACTGGAGGCTTGCCTGCGCGACGAACTGAACCGCACCGCACCCCGCCGTATCGCGATTGAGAAACCGCTGCGCGTGGTGATTACCAACTATCCCGCAGATAAAACCGAGTATTTTGACCTGCCCAATAATCCACAAGACGAGAATGCGGGGACCCGCAAAGTGCCGTTCACGCGGGAACTGTATATTGATGCAAGCGATTTTGCCGAGGTTCCCCCGCCCAAGTTCTTCCGCATGAAAGAGGGCGGCGAGGTCCGTCTGATGGGGTCCTATATTGTGAAATGCAACGAAGTTGTGCATGACGCGGACGGCAACATTGCCGAGTTGCGTTGCACGGCGGATTTGGAAACCGGAAACGGCAACCCTGCGGATGGCAGAAAGGTCAAAGGAACCATTCACTGGCTCTCTGCGCCGCACGCACAGGATATCACCCTGCATCTTTACAACAATCTGATTACACTGGAGAACCCTGCCGACAAACCGGATGACAAGGAATACACCGATTTCATCAACCCCGAGTCGTTGATCGAGGTGAAGCATGCAAAAGCGGAGCCGGCATTGGCGGATGCAAAAGCCGGCGAGAAATTCCAGTTCGTGCGGTTCGGCTACTTCTGCGCCGATACGAAGAATCCGCACACGTTCAACCGCGCGGTCGGCTTGAAAGACAGTTTCCCGAAAGGCTGATGTTTTCCAAACTCCGCAAAAAGGTCGCAGCCTTTTTCCGTTGGATATGGGGCGAATGCCGCGATTGGCGGACGGTTGTACTGTTGCTTGCCGTAATAGCCGTTGCCTACTCCCCCGTTTGGGTCGGGTATCTTCTGAAACTGATTTTCGGTTGGAACTGGGCGGCGGTTATGGCAACGGCGGTTCTGGTTTTCTGGGCAGGACCCTTTACCCCGTTCTTCCCGCTCTGTATCGCGATAACGCTCGCCCTGAAAAGATGGTGGGAAAAGCGTGAAAAAAAGACGAAATAAAAAAGGCAACGTCGCGTTTTGCGGCGTTGTCCTTTTTTGATTTCAGAATGTTACCGTTACGACAGTTCCCTGTCCGACGACGCTTTCAATCTTCAGTTCCGCGCCGTAGAGAACGCAGATGTGCTTGACAATGGCAAGCCCCAATCCGGTTCCGCCGGTCTTTTTGGAGCGGGACTTATCCACACGATAGAACCGCTCGCAAACGCGGGACAGGTGTTCTTTCGGAATTCCGATTCCGGTATCGCGGACCGTCAGGACCGTGTGTCCGTCCCGTTCCGCAATCGCGACTTCCAGATGCCCGCCGTCCACGTTGTAGTTTACCGCGTTGGAGCAAAGGTTGGTCAGCAGTTCGTAAATCCGCTCGGGTGCCGCATGAACCGTCCCCTCACCGGAAACCGCAACGGTCAGCCCCTTTTCGGCAATGCGCGGATTCAGTTCCGCTATCACCTCGTCCGCAATCGCGCGCAGATTGACCGGTTCCCGCTTAATCTCTCCGTGCTGTTCGAGCCGTGAGAGACGGAGCATATCGGTAATCAGTTCGGACATGCGGGACGCTTCCTTGTGAATCCGCTCTACCTGTGCGCGGATGCCCTCATCCACACCGTCTTTGGCAAGAATCAATTCGGAGAGTCCCAAAGTTACGGTAATCGGCGTTTTCAGTTCGTGTGACGCGTTGGCAAAGAAGTCGCTCTTTTCTTTGGCAATATCCCGCGCGTCGGTTACGTCAGTTACAATCACGATTTGCGCAATCTCCCGTGCCAGTGCGTGGTCTGTAATGGCACGCAGGGTCACCACAAGTTGGCGTTCCCCATAGCGGTATTCAAAACTGCCGCCGCCTGCGTACTCATGAATCCGACGGCACAACCCGTCATCTTCAATCAGCCCAAACAGCCCCGCGCCGATGTTCTTCTCATCTCCGCCGAACAGTTTCAGCGCGCTTCGGTTTGCGAATACCACGCGGAACGCCGAATCCAGCGCGACAATCCCCTGTGCAACGATGTCAAGTACCGTTGCCAGTTTTTCGCGCTCTCCGACCTGCGCCTGCATGATGGCGTAGGTCTTTTTGTTCAGTTCGTTGATTTCCCAGATGACCGAGTCATATTCCGGTTCCCGTCGGTCGGGGACAATCGGTTTGTATTCCCCGTTTTCCAATGCCCGCAGGCTTTCCGCCACGCCCTCGATCCGTTCGGAAAATCCTTTTGACATCCTGCCCGCAAAGACTGCCGACAGCGCAAGCGACGCCAACACCGCCGCAATCAGAAACGGGACTGCCGCACGAACGAACGCGGTCCGTTCCCGCTCCGGTGACATCACGCGAATGACCAAACGGTCACCGCCTCCTGCCTCTGCTGCCTCCACCGTTTCCGCATAGCAAAGCATCTCTGCTCCAGCGGCTTGCGAATACCGGCTTGTGACCGTCGGCTCACCCGCCAATGCCGCCGAAATTTCGGCACACGCGTCAAATTGTTCGTCCGCATCGGCGGGACCGCTGTCAAACAGCACCGTTCCGTCCGCACGGAACAACGTCACGCGCAGTGTGCCATCCGTTTCGTATGCTTTTACGTCCTCAAAATCGGTATCGGTCCGCAAAAGCGTTGTCAGCAAACCGACCTCCGCCCGTAAACGCTCCCGCGCCGCGGTATCTCCGCTTTTTCGTACCGCAATCGCGCCCGCGCCGAACACCGTGAATACGCAGAACAGCGACAGCAGCAGGATTCGGATAAAAATACGTTTTCTCATTCCGGTTTCGTTTCAAAGCGGTAGCCGATGCCTCTCACCGTCACGATGGCGTCATAGCCGCCCGCTTCCTTGATTTTCTCGCGCAATGTTGCAATGTGCATGTCCAGCGTGCGCGTCTCCCCGACATAGTCCTCGCCCCAAACCGAGCGGAACAGCGTATCCCGTTCAATCGTCACACCTGCCTGACCGAGCAGAAGCGCAAGCAGTTTGTACTCCTTGAGCGTCAGCCCGAGGTCTTTTCCGTTATAAAACGCGCGGTAGGTGTTGCGGTCGACCGAAAAGCCACCCGATGCGGAAACATACAGGTTGGCTCGCCGCAGGTTGGTTTTCACCCGCGCCATCAGTTCCAGAATGGAAAACGGTTTGGCAATATAGTCGTCCGCCCCCTTGTTCAGCCCTTTGACAAAACTGATTTCATCCGACTTGGCACTGACGATGATAACCGGAATCCGCTCGTCGAGTTTTCGGATTTCCGACAGGACCGTGTAGCCGTCCATGTCGGGAAGCATGATGTCGAGAATTACGATGTCCGGTTTTTCTGCGCGAAACGCGTCCAGAAAAGAGGGACCGTCCTCAAACAGGCGAATATCGTAGTCCTCCTCAAACGCACCGCGATAGACCTCGCCGATTCCCTCGTCATCCTCAACCGCGTAAATCATTTTCTTATTCATTCCGTCTCTCCCCGCTCGCATTATTCTAACGCTATTATATCATACTTCGGATGAATTTGCAAGTCATACTTCGGATGAATTTGCAAGAGTTTTTTCAGCCGAAACTACCCGTTACATATCGCTCGGTCCTCGGGTCGGTGGGAGCGTGAAAAATCCGGTCCGTTGTCCCCGTTTCAATCAACTCTCCCAAAAGGAAGAAACCCGTATAATCCGAGATACGCGTTGCCTGTTGCATGTTGTGTGTAACCATTACAATGGTTGTGGTTTTCCGCAATTCCCGGCACAGTTCCTCAATCTTTCCGGTTGAAATCGGGTCCAGAGCGGCGGTCGGTTCATCCATCAGCAGAATCTGCGGTTTGACCGCCAATGCCCGCGCGATGCAAAGCCGTTGCTGTTGCCCGCCCGACAGTCCGAGTGCCGATTTCCCGAGGCAGTCGCGCGTTTCCTCCCACATTGCCGCCGCCCGCAGGGAGCGTTCCACGATTTCGTCCAATTCCGCCCGACGGCGGATGCCGACGGTCCTCGGTCCGTATGCAACGTTGTCATATACGCTCATCGGGAACGGGTTCGGCTTCTGGAATACCATCCCGACCCGACGGCGCAGGGCATTCAGGTCGACCCGCCCGTAAATATCGGTCCCGCCGACCAGAAAATGCCCCTCAGTCCGACAGTTCGGCATGAGGTCGTTCATGCGGTTCAGGCACCTGAGAAAAGTTGACTTGCCGCACCCCGACGGACCAATCAGCGCGGTCACACTGCGCTCCGGAATTTCAATGCTGACTCTGCGGAGCGCCTGAAAGTTACCGTACCACAAGTTCGCGTCGCTGACCGAAATGTCCTGCCCGACCACGGTTTCCTCTGTTTCCCGAATTGTCTCTCTTCTCCATACAAGCCGTTTTGCTTCAACCATAAGATTCCCCTCTTTGTTTCTTTCCGAGTCCCGCCGCGCACTTCCGCGCCGCGAGATTCAATATCAGTACCAACGCAACGAGAATGACCGCGGTTGCATAGGCTTCGTCCAGATACCAGCCCTCTCCCGAGAGTTGATACAACGCCACCGCAAGCGTTGCGCCGCTGTCACGCGGTCCGTGCGGAATCGCTTTGATAACCGACCCCATCGTATACAGGAACGGCGCCGATTCCCCGAGGACCCGTCCGATCGACAGAATGACTGCCGAAAGAATCCCGGGGAGTGCGGACGGCAGAACCACATGGCAGACCGTCCGCAACTTTCCCGCACCGAGCGCAAGGCTCCCCTCCCGCAACGCGTCCGGAACCGTCCGCAGACTTTCCTCCGTTGTCCGCACAACGGTCGGCAACAGCATCATGGAAACGGTCAGGGACCCCGCAAGGATGCTTCCAGAACCGCCGAACAGCGGCACAAAGGTCATCATTCCGAACAGTCCGTAGACGATGGACGGAACACCTGCCAACAGGTTGATTGCACCGCGGATGATACGGACCGCGAGGCAGTCCCGACCCGCATACTCGTGCAGGAAAATCGCTGTCATGATTCCGACGGGGATTGCAACCGCAAGGCTGATTGCCACTGCCCACAGTGTGGTTATCAGCGCGGGGAGGACGGTGATGTCGGTGCTTCCGAACGCAAACGGACCATACAGAATGGAGGGGTCCCGAATCAGAACCGGCAAGCCCTTTACCGAAATGAACCCGAGAATCAGCACGAGTGCCGACGCGGTCAGTCCCCCCGCACCGATTGCGAATCCACGACCGAGTTTGGGCGAAATCCACGGCATTTTCCGGCGGGTTGCCCTGCCGTTTGTGCTCAGTTTGCGGACCGCTTTCCCCGAAACCGCGCCGAACAGCAGATTGACTCCGAGTACCAGAACCAGAAGCACCGCGCCGGTGGCAATCAGCGCGCCCTCCTGAACCTCACCTGCGTATCCCATCTCCATGACGATATTTGCGGTCAGGACGCGGAATGAGGAGAACAGCCCCTGCGGGAATGCCGCAGCGTTTCCCGCAACCATCACAACCGCCATCGTTTCTCCCATCGCACGTCCCGTCCCGAGAACCAACGACGCAAGGATTCCGGACCTTGCCGCCGGAACCATCACGCGGAATACCGTCTCCGCGTGCGTTGCACCGAGCGCCACCGAGCCTTCGTAGTAGGACCTCGGAACCGCTTCCAGCGCCACGCGCGAGAGCGATACCACGGTCGGCAGGACCATAATCCCGAGAATCAGGGATACCGCAAGCAGTCCGCTTCCGTTGTTCGGTGCAATTCCTGACAGAATCGGAAGCAGAAACGCGATTCCGAAGAATCCGTAGACCACCGAGGGAATCCCCGCAAGCAGGTCAATCACCGTTCCGAGCGGTCCGCGCAACCGTTTCGGACACCAGAACACGAGAAAGACCGCCGTAAAGAATCCAATCATCCCGCCGATTATCATGGCACCGAGCGTTGCCGCAAAGGTTCCCACGACCATTGTCAGAATTCCGTAACTGCCTGACAGCGGCTCTCCGTAGGTGTCCAGACGGTCAGGCGACCAGTTCCGACCGAAAAGCAGATTTCCGATACCGATTTTTCGGAAAGCGGGAACACTCCGAACAATCAGGAATGCGAAAATCGCAACCACCGCAATCACGCAGAGGACCGCCGCTGTTGCGAACAGTCCCTGCCCGAGCCGTTCTTTCGTTTTTGCCGTCATATTATTTGCTCAGCGCGCTGAATTTCGTAACACTTCCCGAGAAGATTGCATACAATTGCTCCAGAGTCATGTCGGTAATCTCGGTGTTGTCCTTGTTGACAATCACCGCAACCGCATCCAGACACAGGTTGAAACTGTTGATGTTATCCTGCGCCACCGACGCGGAGGAAAGTCCGATGACGTTTCCGGTCGTGTCGTTTTCAACCGCCTTGCGCCCGACCGAAGACCCCTCCAATTCAATGTCGAACAGGTCCTCCGCATTCGCACCGTAAACCTCGGCATACCCCTTTGCCGCCGCATTGATGACCTTTTCCATGGAGGTCGACCCGCGAATCACAATTTTATCTCCTGCGGGAACCGACGCCTGCTTGGTAAAATCGGTCACGGCAATCGGCTCGGCACCTGCGTTGGCGCGTTTGGACGGGTCTGAAAGCCAGATGCACCCCGCCTCCTTGGCGTGTGCCTCCGCCGCGTCGCTGTGCAGATACGCCATGAAATCCGCCGCGCGGGCAGTCATCGTCACACCCTTTTTGGTCATGACCACGAAAGGTCGCTGAATGGCATACGAGCCGTCCAGAACCGTTGCCTCGCTCGCCGCAACACCGCCGACCCGCACCGTATTGACGGTATCGTCAACGGAACCGAGGGAGATGTACCCGATTGCATTTTTGTCGGATGCGACCGAGGAAAGGACCAAGCCCGTTTTGGTCTGTGTTACCGCATTTTGCGTCGAGCGGTAAACCTTTTTGCCGTCAACCTTTTCTTCCAGAAAGTGCGTCCCATCCGTGACGACCGTGTCAAAAGCCTCGCGTGTACCGCTTCCCTGCTCACGAATCACAACCGTGATGTTTTTTTCTTTCTTCCCGCAGGACACCGCGGACAGCAACACCAAACCGGACAACAGAACCGACAGAACTTTTGCAAACTTTCTTTTCATTTTCAATCACTCCTTTTTTTGTTTTGCAAGCACATTATAGCAGATTTCCGCGCCTGCAACTACCATACTGAGGTTTTGCGTGTGTAAATCCTTTGTAAATCGAAAAAAGAAAAATCGGAGATAAAAAACAAAGATGTAGAGACAGGAAATCGCAAAAAGGGGTTGACAAAAAAATCTTTTTATGGTACAATGATAAGGCTTGAAGGAGAGGTATCGAAGCGGTCATAACGAGGCGGTCTTGAAAAACTATCGTTCTGATCACAGCAAACTCCCCAAAACCCTTGATTTTATTGGTTTTTTCGCACTTTTTCTTGCACTTTGCGAGATGGGCATCTCGCAGTTTTCTCGCAATTTTCTTAATTTCATATTTCGGTATTTGCTGACTTTTCGGTCAGTTTGATACACGGAGGGTTATCGAAGCGGTCATAACGAGGTGGTCTTGAAAATTTGCGAGCAATGCAGACGCAAAAACTCGGAAAAGCCTTGTAAACACTGACTTTTCGGGCACTCCGAAAGCAACCGAAAACAGCATTTCTAAAAATATTTCTAAAAAAAATGAATATCCGATGAAATCTGCCGAACGGCAGTTCATATACGGAGGGATATCGAAGTGGTCATAACGAGGCGGTCTTGAAAAACTATCGTTCTGATCACAGCAAACTCCCCAAAACCCTTGATTTTATTGGTTTTTTCGCACTTTTTCTTGCACTTTGCGAGATGGGCATCTCGCAGTTTTCTCGCAATTTTCTCAATTTCATACTTTGGTATTTGCTGACCTTGCGGTCAGTTTGATACACGGAGAGTTATCGAAGCGGTCATAACGAGGCGGTCTTGAAAACCGTTTGCCGGCAACGGCGCGTGAGTTCGAATCTCACACTCTCCGCCACTTTGGGGTCAGGATGGCAGTCCTGACCCTATTTTTTGCTTATACGGCTTCTTCTGATGACAGAACCTTGTCGATGATTTTGGCACTCTCTCGCTTGCTTTCGCTGTCCACGTGCGCATAAATATTTGCCGTGGTACTGATATTGCTATGGCCAAGCCATTCCTGAATCTCTTTCATGGAAATATCGTTTGCCAGCATCAGCGAAGCACAAGAGTGCCTTAGATCGTGGAAGCGGATTTTTTTCAGCCCGTTTCGTTCGAGAATCACCTTGAAGTGTTCTGTGACATACTGTGGTTTCAGAATATCCCCCATCGCATCTACGCACACATAATCCAGATATTTTCTGTTATACGATTTGCGCAGGACTCGTTGCATTTCCTCTTGCCGCGCTTTTTCTTCCTCTAAAGCCTTTTTGATGAATGGCATCAGCGGGAGAGAGCGGTATGAGGATTTTGTCTTCATGACATCAAGACCTTCGATTTCATTGCCGTTCAGCTTGTTTTCGATGATCTTGTGCCTGATATAGATTTTGTCTTCGACAGGGTCTATCGCATCCCATTTCAGTCCCAGCACTTCGCTTCTACGAAGCCCGTAATAAGCGGTCAGTATGACTGCTATCTTCATAGGATCGCCTTCCAAGCACTCAAGGAGCTGCTTGATCTCCGCAGAGTTGTAGTACGTTCCTATGTATTGCACTGCCTTTGGTCTGTCTGCTTGGTCGCAAGGATTGGTCGGGATCACACGGCGTTTAACGGCTTGCTTGAACGCAAGATGCATCATCGAATGATACCTTTGTGCGGTTGCACCGGTAAGCCCGTCATTCCGGAGCGAGATGTAGAATGCATTTATCTCATCGCCGGTCAGTTCTTTGAGGGGAATGCCCAACTTCTTGAAGTACGGTACGATCCTTCCGTCCGTCATTCTTTTGTAGCTGTTATACGTAAGGACGGAGATATTGCATTTGTGGCTTTCAAGCCATTCCACAATGTATTCGTCCACCTTCTGATCCGCCAGTCTCATTCGCTCCTGCTCTGCATGCGTGAACGATTCTTTTAGATACAGATCGCCGGAGTTGTATTTGGAGAGTAGTTCGTTCAAGCGGTGTCCGGCTTCCGTCTTGCTTCCTTTTTTGGCTTCCAGGTCAAGGCCTTGCCATTTCTCTTTGCGTTTTCCTTCTGCAGTGTATAAGTTGATTACAGCGTACCATTTGCCGTTCTTTTCGGTCAGCCGACCGGTTATTCTTTTCATGTATATCTTCCTTTCTTTTTTGTTGTTGGCAAATGACTTCATAGCGCTGTCGGCACTATGAAGTATATCACATTTCCACTCATTAATCCAGCGATTACCGGAGATTATTCGGGATTCAATTGATAATTATTTGTGTCCAAAAGAAATGTTACAAGACACATTTTGGGGACGATTGTTTTACCCCCGACTTTGATGGAAGACAGCCTTCCACCGTTCACCAGATTATACGCCTTGTTCTTTCCAATGCGCAGAATTCTGGCAACTTCAATTACCGTTAATACCTCCGGTTCATCTTTTAAAATTGAAAGATATAGTCTTTCGCTCATAGCATTTTCCTTTCTTCTGCCATATGAACAGAAATCATGATGTAGAGGGGTGCAAAGCATCGCACCCGTTTCTTGTTAAGTATAAAGTCTTTGATAGGTCTTATAAATGTCGATTCCAAGGCTGGCAAGAGATGCTCTTTCAATGGCATTCGCAGAGCCGGTATCAATGCGACCAACATATTTGATCAGCCTGTCCTTGTCTATCGTTCGAATCTGTTCCAACATAGCCATCGACTCTTTCGGAAGGCTTCCGTCTTCGAGCTTAATCGTTACATGTGTGGGAAGCCCCTTTTTCTTTCCCTTGCTTGTGATAGCAGCAATAATCACTGTGGGTGAGGCTTTGTTGCCGATATCATTCTGAATGATCAGTACGGGACGAATCCCCCCCTGTTCACTTCCTTGAACTGGATTGAGGTCGGCGTAGTATATTTCATTTTTTTGTACTTTCATTTTGTCCTCGTGATAAAAAAAGGTATGGTGGCTGAAGCACGTCTGATCTACAGCTCCTGATTTCCGAGATTTTGAACTTATTCACATCAGCATTCCTCCCAGCAATCCGAACAGCTTCGTGTAATCGACAGTGCGAGATAATCTCGAAATTCATCGCTTATCCGTTGGTTCGTGTTGAGCTTATAACAGAAACACAGGAAGTTGTATAACGCTTCAATGTCCTTTCCGATGTTAACCGACATCGGCTGTTCAGAGTGATTCATACGGAATATACAGCACTCGCCTTTCAGCCATCGTTCAAGGTTGTTGTCCTCATCGTGGAAGATTTCCTTCAGACGATTCAAGGCCCATATACGATTCTGTTCAAAGGTGGCGGATGCTTCATTGTCGTGATCGTTTTGTCTCGCATTTTCCGCATTCACGATTGCGGTTAGGTAATTGCAAAATTTTCTGTAATTCATAATACCTGATCCTCCTTGGATTATGTAAAAGATCGACGGCAGATTGTTTCTACCGTCGATCATGATGGTATAAACACAAACCACCGTGTTAATACGCTTCTCTTCGATAATTCGGCATGCTTCCG
>CAZVYZ010000003.1:0-67852 GCA_964630695.1 uncultured Ruminococcus sp. | reverse complement strand
CGGGTAAAACAAAGCAGAGCGCTCCGCTCTCACCCCGGCACCGGTTGTGACCGTGGGTTGATAGGTGCATTTCCCGCCCGCGTGCGGGAGAAGTCCGTGCGGAGACTCACGTCTTTGTACGGCTTATTTTTTGCATGGAGGTGTTGCACCATTAGCGCGAAAGAAAAAGAGACCCTGCTCAACGAGGAGATTACCGCAAAGGAAGTCCGCCTGATTGGTCCTGCCGGCGAAACGCTCGGCATCATGAGCGCATCGCGCGCTCTGGAACAGGCTTACGACCGCGGTATGGATCTGGTCATGATGTCCGCCCAAGCCGTTCCGCCCGTGTGTAAAATCATGGACTACGGGAAATTCTGCTTTGAACGCGATAAACGCGAGAAAGAAGCGCGGAAGAAGCAGGCAACGGTGGAACTGAAAGAAATTCAGCTTTCCTGTCGGATTGACACGCATGACTTCGAGACAAAGGTCAGACACGCGCAACGCTTTCTCGGAGACGGGAACAAGGTTCGGGTCGTGATGAAGTTCAAAGGTCGCGAAATGAGCCATACCGAAATCGGACGCGAAGTGCTGGGCAGATTTCAGGCCGCCTGCGCGGATTGCGGCTCGGTAGACAAAGCACCCATTCAGGACGGACGGTTTCTGAGCATGATTATCTCGCCCGTCAAGGCAAAATAAGACAGTCGGTTTGTTCATTCTCTCTGCGCCGCGGCGCGGAATTGTATGAAATCAGGTTCCGTCGGGGACGGAAACAGAAGAAAAGGAGTTTTCAAAATGGGAAAAATCAAGACGCATAAGGCTTCTGCCAAAAGATTCTCCGTTACTGCTAACGGTAAGGTGAAAATGTTCCACAGTTCGCATCGGCATAAGACCGGTCAGAAGAGCGCGAAGCGCATCAGACATCTGCGTTCGAGCGTGATGGTGCAGGGCAAGATGGCGGACAACATCAAAGCATTGGTTAAGTAAGTCGAAACGGAGGAATTGAAAAATGGCAAGAATCAAAGGTGCGCTGATGACGCGCAAGAGAAGAAAAGCAACGCTGAAAGCGGCGAAAGGATACTGGGGCGCGAAGTCGAAGCATTTCAAGATGGCAAAAGAAGCCGTCATGAAGAGCGGCAACTACGCATTTGCCGGCAGAAAGATGAAGAAGAGAGACTTCCGTTCTCTCTGGATTACCAGAATCTCCGCAGAGGCGAAAGTCAACGGCATGAACTATTCCACGCTGATGCACGGTCTGAAGAAAGCCGGCGTTGACCTCAACCGCAAAATGCTCGCGGAAATCGCGGTTTCCGATAAGGAAGCGTTTGCGGCACTCGTCGCACAGGCGAAAGCGGCGCTCTGAGCGTTTGCAATAAAAACCCGATGATTTCATCGGGTTTTTGTCATAGATAGAGCGGTTTGAAAAGCATGGAAAAAGACGTCGGAAGGGGGCGGAAAAGGTGGCGCTTGGCGCTGAAATCATCACATCGAGACAAAACCGAACGGTGGTTGAGGTCGGAAAACTGACCGACAGACGGGCGCGCGAAGAGGGCGGATGCTTCCGTTTTGACGGTGTGAAACTGGCAACGGAGGCGGTGCGGAACGGGCTTTTTCTGCCTCTGATGCTTCTGCGTGAGAGCAACGCCGACGGGCTGAGGGACCGGCTTCTGCACGACACGGGAAAGGCACCGGCAGACTGTGCGGAACGCGTTTTGACCCTCTCGGACCGGGTGTTTGACAGGATTTCCGAAGAAAAATCGCCCGAGGGCGTGATATGTGTTGCGAAATATCTTGACAAATGCAAAAAAATCGCTACAATATATGGTGACGGAAAAATTCCCGCCGCGGACGAAACGGTCGTCCTGCTCGAATCGGTCAGGGACCCCGCAAACGTCGGCGCAATCATTCGCAGTGCGGCGGCATTCGGCGTGGACAGGCTGATTCTCAGCGAGGACTGCGCGGACGTCTACAACGCGAAAGCGGTCAGAGCCTCCATGGGAACCCTGTTCGGTCAGAGGATTGACCGCGTGGGCGACCTGTGCGGGGTCATCGGGCAGTTGCGTGCGCACGGAAGACGGGTGTTTGCGGCGGCGCTCGACGAACGGGCGCGGAGACTGGGAGAATTCGAGACGTCGGAGGGAGACTGCGTGGTCATCGGAAATGAGGGACACGGGCTGTCGGAAGCGGTGCTGAATGCCGCGGACGGGCGGGTGTTCATCCCGATGAGCGGACGGGCGGAATCCCTGAATGCCGCGGTTGCCGCATCGGTTTTGATGTGGGAATTCGCGAAGAAAACGGGACGGAGGACAAAACGGGATGAAAAGTGACGAATCCCTGTTCTGGGTCTGGCTTGCCGAGGTGTTCGGCGCGGGGAACGGAGAATTCCGGACCCTGCTCGGGATGTACGACACGCCGTACAATATCTTTTCGGCATCGGCGGAGGAACTCGACCGCCTGACCTGCGTTCCCGAACGAATCAAGGTCGCGCTGTCGAACAAGGACCTCAGAGAAGCAACGCGGATTGTGGATGCCTGCGAACGGATGAATATCGGGATTCTGACTTTTTCTTCGCCGCTTTATCCGCAACTGTTGCGTGAAATCAAGAATCCGCCGCTCCTGCTCTATTGTGCGGGAACGGTTCCGAAACTTGACCGTATCCCCGCAATCGCGATGGTCGGCACGCGCAGAATGAGTGCATACGGAATGCGGACCGCGTATAAAATAGCCTATGAACTGTCGGCGGTCGGCATGACGGTCATCAGCGGAATGGCGGCGGGAATCGACGGCGTTTGCGCGGCGGCAACGCTCGAAGCGGGCGGATTTCCGATTGCGGTACTCGGTTGCGGGCTTGACAGAGCCTATCCGTCCGGGCACGCGCCGCTGATGACGGCAATCGGGCGACACGGACTGCTTCTCTCGGAGTATCCGCCCGGGTCCCGTCCGATTTCCTATCATTTCCCTGTCCGAAACCGAATCATCAGCGCCCTGTCGCAGGGTGTTGTGGTGGTTGAGGCAGGGCTTGGAAGCGGGTCGTTGATTACCGCAAAGGAAGCGGTGATGCAGGGCAAAGAAGTCTATGCGATTCCGTCCGGTGCCGAGGGTATCGGGGAAGCGGGCGCGGAAAGTCTGTTGCGGGACGGCGCGCATTTCGCCTCCTGTACCGAGGATATTCTGAATGGCTATCTTTATACGTTTGCGGACCGCCTGCATCCCGAACGGCTCCGACAGGCGGAATCGCACTCGGCGGTGAATACCGCCGCACTGGAGCGTTACGGGGTTCTTGGCAGTCGGACCGTGATTCTGAAACGTCGTGACGACGCGTCGGCGGCGGAACCCATCGGCACACGCGCACGGGTGGTTCCCGAGGCACCGAAACCGCGGGAGGCGGCAAAAACCGTCCCCGAAAAGAGCAGGTGTGAGACGGTGCCGTCTGCGGATTTGCCACAGGGACTTTCCGCCGTCGGAACCGTTCTGATGGGAAAACTCATCGCGGCGGGGAAAGCGGTGTCGCTCGATGAACTGGTGGATGCGGAAGTCTCCTATGGGCAGGCGCTCTCGGAACTGACGCTGCTCGAACTGCGCGGGTGCGTTGCAAAGCAACCCGGCGGATTGTACCGAAAAATCTGAAAAGGAAAACAAGAACATGGCAAGTAATCTGGTAATCGTGGAGTCCCCGTCGAAAGCAACGACCATCAAGGGGTATCTCGGCAGTAATTATAAAGTCATCGCGTCAATCGGTCACGTCAGGGACTTACCGAAAAGTTCGCTCGGCGTGGACATTGAGAACGGTTTTGACGCACACTATATCAGCATCCGCGGCAAAGGCGACCTCATTAAGGAAATCCGGAAAGAAGCGAAAGCGGCAAACAAAATCTTTCTTGCAACCGACCCTGACCGCGAGGGAGAAGCCATTTCGTGGCATCTGGCGGCAACGCTCGGAATTCCCGTGGAGCAGACCCATCGGATTTGCTTCAACGAGGTGACCAAAACGGCGGTCAAGGCGGCAATCAAGGCGCCGAGAACCATCGACATGAATCTGGTCAATTCGCAGCAGACCCGCCGGATTCTCGACCGTATCGTCGGCTATAAACTCAGCCCACTGCTCTGGAAGAACGTCAAAAGCGGTCTGAGCGCGGGACGGGTGCAGTCGGTCGCAACCCGCATCATCGTGGAGCGGGAGGAGGAGATTCGCGCGTTCGTTCCGGTCGAATACTGGACGATTGACGCGGTTCTGCACACGGCGGGGAAGTCGATTCCCGTCCATTTCTGGGGAGATGCGTCGGGAAAAGTCCGGCTGAATTCCGAGGCGGAAGCCATGACCGTGGTGAATGCGGTCAGCGGAAAACAGTATACCGTTTCGTCGGTCAAACGTGCATCGCGGCATAAGGCGCCCGCACCGCCGTTTACGACCTCGACCATGCAGCAGGAGGCTTCCAAAAAACTCGGCTTCCAGTCGCAGAAAATCATGAAAGTGGCGCAGGAGTTGTACGAGGGCGTGAACCTCGGGAGCGAATTCGGTGGCACACAGGGTCTGATTACCTATATGCGTACCGACTCGCTCCGTGTTTCGGCGGACGCACAGGAGGCGGCAAAGACCTTTATCACGGGTAAGTACGGCGAAAAATACTATCCCGAAATGCCGAGAGTCTATAAGACCAAGGCGGGCGCGCAGGATGCGCACGAAGCGATTCGCCCCGCGAGAGTGGATTTGGAGCCGACCAAAATCCGCAAACTGCTGTCGAATGACCAGTATAAACTCTACAAGTTGATCTGGGAGCGCTTTATCGCGAGCCAGATGGAGTCGGCGGTGCTGGACACGGTGTCGGTGGACTTCACCTGTGCGGGCTATATCTTCCGCACCAGCGGCTATTCGGTTGCATTCCCGGGCTATATGGCAGTCTACGAGGAGACAGAGGAGGATTCCGCGCGCGCGGCGGACGATGTGGCGGAAGTGAAGAACATCCGTCTGCCCGACCTTTCGGAGGGCGAGTTGATGGATGCGGACGACGCAGTTTCCACCAAGCACTTTACCGAACCGCCCGTGCGGTACAACGACGCGTCGCTCATCAAAATGCTGGAGGAACAGGGACTCGGCAGACCGAGTACCTACGCAACCATCATCACCACGATTCTGTCCCGCAACTACGTCAAACGGGAGGGCAAGGCGTTTGTTCCGACCCCGCTGGGCGAGGTGACGAACAAGTTGATGAAAGAGTATTTCGCGGACATCGTGGACTACGGCTTCACGGCGGAGATGGAAAACGAACTGGACGAAATCGAAGCGGGAAAGGCAACGATGCAGGCGGTTCTGAGCAATTTCTGGGCGGACTTCTCCAAGGAATTGGAACACGCCGAGGAAACCATCGGGCAGAACAGCATTGAGGTCCCGCCGGAAGAAACCGACATCATTTGCGAGAAGTGCGGGAGCAAGATGGTCATCCGCAACGGGCGGTTCGGCAAATTTGCCGCCTGCCCGAACTATCCAACCTGCCGCAACACCAAACCGCTGACGGCGAGCGGCGAGGAAAAAACGGTCGAGGAAGAGAAAAAAGAGCCGGTTGAAACCGATATGAAATGCGAAAAATGCGGCGCGCCGATGATTCTGCGTTCGGGCAGATACGGCAGTTTCTGGGCTTGCAGCCGGTATCCCGAGTGCAAATTCACCAAACCGCGGGTCCGCGACACGGGTGTTGCCTGCCCCCAATGCGGTGCGAAGATTGTGACCAAATTCGGCAAAAATCATACCGTGTTTTACAGTTGCGAACGCTATCCCGAGTGTGATTTTTCGTCGTGGGATATGCCCGTGAACGAGAAATGCCCGCAGTGCGGGGGACTGCTCTACCGCAAGAAAGGCAAGAATCTGCTGGTCTGCCACGACAAGGCGTGCGGCTACAGCCGCGAGATTCCGGAGGGTGAGGATTCGGAGGAAAAAGAGGAATCATGACGCGTGAAGTAACGATTCTCGGCGCGGGGCTTGCGGGGTGCGAGGCGGCATGGCAGGCGGTGCGCGCGGGCGCGGAGACGGTCCGTCTGGTTGAAATGAAACCGCAGAAGATGACCCCCGCGCACCACACCGCGGAATTTGCGGAACTGGTCTGCTCCAATTCGCTCCGCTCGGACAGTCTCTCCAATGCGGTGGGACTGCTCAAGGAGGAACTGCGGCGGTGCGGGTCGCTCATCATGGAGGCGGCGGACGCAACGCGCGTTCCCGCCGGGTCGGCGCTCGCGGTTGACAGGGAGCGGTTTTCGCGTTATGTAACCGAAAAGGTACGCTCCTGCCCGCAGATTACCGTGGAGGAGCGGGAGGCGACCGAAGTCGCACCGGAGGGCGTGACCGTGATTGCAACGGGACCGCTGACATCCGACGCGATGGCGGACTATATCGCGCAGGACCTCGGGTGCGGCAGTCTGCATTTCTTTGATGCGGCGGCACCGATTGTGGATTTTGCGTCGGTCGATACCGATATTGCGTTCTTCGCGTCCCGCTACGGAAAAGGCGATGCGGACTACCTCAACTGTCCGATGTCGCGTGAGCAGTACGATGCGTTCTGGCAGGCGCTGACCTCGGCGGAAGAAGCGGCACTGAAAGAGTTTGACCGCGAATCGCAAAAGGAAATCAATGTATTTGAGGGGTGTATGCCGGTTGAGGTCATGGCAAAGCGGGGGTACGATACCCTGCGGTTCGGACCGATGAAACCCGTCGGGCTTACCGACCCGCGAACCGGCAAAGAGGCTTATGCGGTGGTTCAACTCCGCAAAGAGAACGAAGCCGGGACCATGTTCAATCTGGTCGGTTTCCAGACCCACCTGACTTTCCCCGAACAGCGGCGGGTGTTCCGTATGATTCCGGGGCTTGAAAATGCGGAATTTTTGCGCTACGGTGTGATGCACCGCAATACTTACCTCAATTCCCCCGGGCTTCTGACCCCGACCTACGCAATGACGGACCGTCCGGACGTCTTTTTTGCGGGACAAATGACCGGCGTGGAGGGTTATGTGGAATCTGCGGGGAGCGGACTGGTTGCGGGAATCAACGCGGCGCGGCGCGCATTGGGGGAGACGGCTTTTGTGTTCCCCGAGGAAACGATGCTTGGCGCAATGGCGGCATACGTCAGCCGCGGCGGAATCGGGAAATTTGTTCCGATGAACGCGAACTTCGGAATTGTCAGACCGCTTGACGCACGGGTCAGGGGCGGCAAGTCGGCAAGAAACGAGAAATTGGCGGAGCGGGCGCTTGAGGCTCTCGCAAAGACACGCTGTATATAAAGGACCGAACCTATGAAAATTATTGTTGATGTAATGGGCGGGGACAATTCCCCGAGTGCCGCTGTCAAGGGCGTTTGCATGGCGGCGGCGCAGTGGCACGCGACCTATATTATGGTCGGTGACCGTCGGCAGATTGAACAGGTCGCGTCGGAAGCGGGACTGGACATCCGGCGGTTTGACATCGTGCATACCGATTCGTACATGACGATGGAGGATGACCCTTTGTCGGTGGTCCGCGCCAAAAGCGACAGTTCGATGGCGGTGGGACTGCGGATGCTTGCCGAGGGAAAGGGCGATGCGTTCATTTCCTCGGGTAACACGGGTGCGCTCTTTACGGGTGCGACGCTGATTGTCCGCAAGGTCAAAGGCGTTCTGCGGGCGGGAATCGGAACGGTTCTGCCGTTCCAGAATCCCGTATTGCTTCTGGACACCGGCGCGAACGTGACGGTCACGCCGGAAAATCTGGAGCAGTTCGGCGCGATGGGCGCGGCGTATATGCGGAAAATGTACGGTATTGCGCACCCGCGCGTGGGACTTCTGAACAACGGCACCGAGGCGTGCAAGGGGACCGAGTTGCAACAGGCGGCGTACCGTCTGCTTTCCGAAAATGAGGAAATCAACTTTGTCGGAAACGTGGAGGGCGGAACCGCGCCGTTTGACGTCTGCGACGTGTTGGTGGCGGACGGATTTACGGGAAATATCTATCTCAAGAGCATAGAGGGCGTCGGAAAATTCCTGCTCAAGCGGGTCAAGGGCATTTTTATGAGTTCGGCTCCCGCAAAATTGGCGGCACTGGCGCTGAAAAAGCCTTTGACCGAGATGAAGAAAGAATACGACCCGTCCGAACGCGGCGGCGCGCCGATTCTCGGTATTTCCAAGCCGGTCATCAAGGCGCACGGCTCGTCGGATGACCGCGCCATCATGAATGCAATCCGTCAGGCGATGGATTACAAGCGCTCCGAGGCGATTTACGACCTTGCCGACAGCGCCCGTGCTTTTGCCGAGCGCAAGCGCGCCGAACGGGAAAAGCAAAAAACAGAGGAGTAAGGACCTAAACCTCGGGTGTTATTGGGTCGGTTGTCTGGTGAGACTGAATTTATCCCCCCTCATCAGTCGCTCACGCGACAGCTTCCCCCCCGAGGGGAAGCCTGCTTTACGCAGTGTATAGCCCTAAGAATCTCTTTTGAAATGTTCGCTTTTATCCCATTGCAAATTACGAAAATTGCAAATACGGATATTCTACATTGAAATCCCCCGAAAAATCCTATTATTGCGTTTTTTTGCATTGCATCTAACGATTGAAATATTGGATTTTCCTCTTTTTGTAAATTATGAAACGGATTTCGCAAAAAGGCTTCCCCTTGGGGGGAAGCTGTCGCGTGAGCGACTGATGAGGGGGATAAATCTGCTGTCTTAAAAGGACGGGATGAATTCGTTAAGAAAACGGCGTTTACAGAGCAACGCCCGAGGTCTTATTCTTAGCATTAGAAAGGAGGAGTGTTTACGGATACCTTACAGTTGCAGGAAAGAATCGGATACCGCTTTCATGACCCCGAGTTGCTGTTGCGGGCGGTCACGCATTCCTCCTATGCAAATGAGACGGGCGCAAAAAACCACCACCTGCTTTGCAACGAGCGGTTGGAGTTCCTCGGCGACGCAGTGCTGTCGGCTCTGACGGGGGAATACCTCTATAACCGCTTCCCGAACGGAAGCGAGGGGGACCTGACGCGAATTCGCGCGGCGGCGGTCTGCGAGGGGGCACTTGCTTCTTACGCGGAGAAAATCGGTCTGCGGGAGTACCTCAGACTGGGGCGCGGCGTACTCAACAGCGGCGGCGCGAACAATCCCGCCCTGCTTGCCGATGCGTTTGAAGCCCTGCTGGCGGCAATCTATCTGGACGCAGGCGAGGACGGACTGCGATGCGTGCGGGAATTCCTGCTTCCGTTCATCCGGTGGACCGTGGATACGCTTCCCCCCGGGGGCGGGACCGACCCGAAAACCGCGCTTCTGCGCTTTCTGCAGATGGACGGACCGCAACGGCTCGAATATCGCGTGGTCAGCGAAACGGGACCCGACCATGACAAACGCTTTGAAGTGGAGTTGTACCTTGATTCCAACCGCATCGGGCGGGGGAGCGGGTCCTCCAAGCGGTCGGCGGAACAACGCGCCGCCGCAGATGCCCTGAAGTTGTTCGGTGTGGAATGCTGACCGACAGAATGCGGAAGCATCGGAACATCCCCGTGTTCATCCCGCACCTCGGTTGCCCGCACGCATGCGTGTTCTGCAACCAGAGAACCATTTCGGGATGCACGGAATTCGACGAAGCGGCGGTCCCCGACAGGATTCGTGAGGCGCTTGCCACGATTCCGCAGGATTGTGACTGCCAGATTGCCTTTTTCGGCGGGTCCTTTACGGGCATTGACCGCGGGCTGATGGTCCGCCTGCTGGACACCGCGGCGGAATTCGTGCAGAGCGGGCGGGTGTCGTCCATCCGCCTCTCGACCAGACCCGATTTCATCGACCGCGAGGTACTGGAAATTCTTTCCCGCTACCCCGTGCGGACCGTGGAACTGGGAATTCAAAGCACCTCCGACGCGGTTCTTGGGGCATCGGGGCGGGGGCATACCGCCGCCGATTCCGCGCGAGCCTGCCGTCTGATATGCGAAGCGGGCTTTGAATTGGTGGGACAGATGATGATTGGCTTGCCCTGTTCGGACGCGGAAACGGAGAAACAGACTGCGCGCGACATCGTATCGTTCGGGGCGGGGGCGGCAAGGATTTACCCGACGGTCGTTTTTGCGGGAACATCGCTTGCGGGAATGACCGCACGGGGCGACTATCATCCGCTGACGCTTGACGAAGCCGTGAAACGCTCCGCCGACGCGTATGAGATATTGGAAGCGAACGGCGTGAAGTGTCTGCGCGTCGGGCTGTGCGCATCGGAGGAACTGACCGACCCGCGCTGTGCCGTGGCGGGACCGAATCATCCGGCGCTCGGCGAGTTGGTCTTGGGTGAAGTCCGCTATCGCGAACTGGCGCGTACCGTGACCCGTGCGGGCATGGTCGGGCGGCGGGCGGCGCTGACGGTTCCTGCGGGACGGATTTCGCAAACGGTCGGGCAGGGGAGACGGAACCTTGCAAGGCTGGAGAAAGAGTACGGAATTGTGATTGGTTCGGTCGGAGAGGACGCGCGCATTGCGGGTCCGTGCCTCCAACCGATGGAATAAAAGAAGGAGAACATCTGCTGTGTATCTGAAATCACTGGAAATGCAGGGCTTTAAGTCCTTTCCCGACAAGACGAGACTGCTGTTTGACCGCGGTGTTGACGTGAACGTTGCCGCCGACGAGGGACAGGGTGTCACGGTCATTGTCGGACCGAACGGGTCCGGAAAATCCAATATTGCCGATGCCATGCGTTGGGTCTTGGGCGAAATTTCTTCCAAGAGCCTGCGCGGAAGCAAGATGGAGGACGTCATTTTCGGCGGTGCCGACAGTCGCCGCCCGATGGGGTATGCCGAGGTGTCGGTCACCTTTGACAATCGGGGCGATTTCGCGCGGCTTGACTGCCCGTTTGACGAAGTGACCGTTACCAGACGCTACTACCGCGCGGGGGACAGTGAATACTTCATCAACCGCAAGGCAGTCCGACTGAAAGATATTTATGAGTTGTTCATGAATACGGGTATCGGGCGCGACGGTTACTCCATTATCGGGCAGGGGAAGATTGCCGAGATGGTCTCCCGCAAGAGCGAGGAGCGCCGCAGTGTGTTTGAGGACGCGTCGGGAATCGCGAAATACCGCCACCAGAAAACCGAGGCGGAGCGGAAGTTGGCGGAGGCGGAGGACAACATCAGCCGCCTGTCCGACATCTTTTCCGAGGTCGCGTCGCGCGTCGAACCGCTGAAAAAGGAAGCGGAACGCGCCAAAAAAGCCATTGAATTGCACGACAGCAAGAAGCGCGCCGACGTGAGTCTGTGGCTCTACGACACCGAGAAAATCCGTGACGAACTGAATGCGGCGGAGGAAGCCATGTCGCGTGCGTCCTTTGATTTGCAAACGGCGGAGGACAGCATTCAGGCGTTGGATACGCAGTATGCCAAACTGTCCGAGGCGGCGCAGTCAAGCCGTCAGAGAAGCGAGGAACTGTTCGGGCGGATTCGCGAGCAGACCGACCGTTGCCACGAACTGGAGCGGCGGCGCACGGTTGCGCAGAACAACATCGCGCACGCCCGCGACCTGATTGCAACAACGCAGGGGTCCTTGGCGGGAACCGAAAAGTCCATTGCGGCGGAAACCGCATCGAGTGCCGCGCACGCGCAGAAAATCGGCGAGTTGGAAAACCGTGTCGCCGACCTCGGCGCGGAGCAGGACAGGCTGAACGCCGCGCAGTTGACGCTCGGAAAAAAGGAAGCCGACCTTTCGGCGGCAATCGCACAGGCGCTTACCGATATTCGCGACTTGGAAGCCGAGGAAAAGGACGTGGAGATTCGCATCTCGGTCCTTGACAACGCCAAAACCACCGATTTCGATAAGAACAGTTCTGCCCTGCAGGAGATGGACGGCTACCGGAAGATTTCGGAAACGCTCGGCGGACAGTGCAAGTCGAAGGAAGAGACTGTGGCGAAATATGACGCGGAACTGGCTTCCATCGACGGGGAGATTGCCGACGCCGAAACAAAAGCGGGGCGCGTTGCGGTGTTGGTCCGTGCGGCGGAGAAAGACTGCAACGACGCAAAATTCCGTCAGGATTCACTGGCGCAGCGGATTGCGACCATCCGCTCTATGGAGGAGCATTTCGAGGGCTACTCGGGTGCGGTCCGCTACGTCATGAAGCAGTATGACGAGGGGAAGATTACCGACACCCACGGCGCGCCCTGCGGAAAAATCTACGGTCCGCTTTCCAAGGTCATTTCGGTTGAGGACCGTTACGTGACCGCGCTGGAGATTGCGCTCGGCGCAAATCTGCAGAACATCGTGGTGGAGGACGAGGCAACCGCAAAAGCGGCGATGTACGCCCTCAAACGCGGAGAAGCGGGGCGGGCGACGTTCTTCCCGCTGACCTCCATGAAAGCCTCTCAGCCCACGCGCGAGATGACCGAAGCGGCAGGCTACCGCGGCTACATCGGCGTTGCGGACAGTCTGGTTTCCTGTGACGGAAAATTCCGCGAGGTGCTGTCCTCTCTGCTTGGCAGAACCGTGGTCTTTGACAACATCGACAATGCCAACGTGATGGCGCGCGCCACGCATTACCGCGTCCGCGCGGTGACACTGGACGGTCAGCAAATCAACGTCGGCGGTTCGTTTACGGGCGGTTCGGTCCGCACGGGGAACGGCATTCTCTCGCGCGGGAGCGAGGTCAAGCGACTGGAAGCGGAACTGGGCGAAAAGAAAGCGACCGTTGCAAAACTCGAAAAACAACTCGGCGAACTGACGCGCGAAGCGGAAGAACTGGAAGAGCGCCGCAATTCCGCCGAGGACCGCCGCGAACTGATTGGCGTTCTGCGGAACACCGAGGCGGCGCAACTGGAGCAGTTGCGGGCGAAACTGGATGCCAACAACACGTTGCTTGACAAACTCAAAAACGATATGAAGCAGTTTGAGGAAGCGCGGGCGCGCTACGAGGAGGACCTGACGAGGCTGAATGCCGAGCGGGAAAGCCTTGCGCACCGCATTTCCGAAATCCGCGACTATCGGAAAGAAAAGGAATCCGAACACGGCGATACGGTTCTGGAGAAAGACGGCAACGCGCGGAAAATCACCGACCTGTATATCCGAATCAGCGAAGCACAGAAAGACATTGAGACCGAGAACACGCTACGACAGGATTGCGAGGACCGGATTGCCGCGCTGACGCAGGAACGGGACGAGTTGGCTGAAAAGATTCGTGCCCGCGAGGAGCAGATTGCGCAGACGGAGGAAGAAATCCGCCGCGAGGGAGAGGAACTGGAAACGGCGCAAGCCACGCTTGCGGAAATTACCGAAAGTCGCACCGCGATTGAGCAGGGCGGAGCGGAGTTTGAGCGCAAGTTGACCGACGTCAACAACCGCCTGCGGGACAAGCAGAATCAAAAGGAGTTGATTCTGCGCGAATACACCAAGTGCGAGGCAAAACTGAACAGTCTGCGCGATTCGCAGGACAAGTTGGCAGGCAAGTTGTGGGAGGAATACGAGATGACGCGCAACGACGCGCTCGCGCTCGGTTATCCGCCCCTGTCCAAGGAAACCAGACCCGAAATGCTTGCGCTTCAGACCGAATGCAAGAACAAACTGCGCGCCATGGGCAGTGTTGACCTCGATGCGGTGAACAAATACGAGGACGTGCGGACCCGTTACGAGAAGATGAAAGCCGACCTTGACGATTTGGAAGAAAGCCGAAAAAAGACAATTCTTGTCATTGCGGACCTCGAAACGGATATGAAAACCGCTTTTGTGGAATCCTTTAACCGAATCAATGAGAATTTCGGACGTGTGTTTGCCGAACTGTTCGGCGGCGGTTCTGCAGAGTTGTCGCTTTCGGACCCCGAAAACGTACTGGAAAGCGGTATTGAAATCAAAGCCGCACCTCCCGGAAAAATCATCAAGAATCTGATGCAACTTTCGGGCGGCGAGCAGGCGTTCATCGGTGTTGCGCTGTTCTTTGCGATTCTGCAGGTCAACCCCACGCCGTTCTGCATTCTGGACGAGATTGAAGCCGCGCTCGACGAGGTGAACGTCGAACGTCTGGCACAGTACATCAAGCGCTATTCACACGGAACGCAGTTCATTATGATTACCCACCGTCGCGGAACCATGGCGGCGGCGGACAGACTCTACGGTGTGACGATGCCCGAACACGGTATCTCCAAGGTGCTGATGCTGAATATCAACGAGATTTCAAAGAAGGAAGGAGAAGACTGGGATGGGATTTTTGGATAAACTGTTCGGCAGAAAAAAGAAAAAAGAGGATGCCGCAGTTGAAGAACCCCTTGTAACCGAAGAAAAAACGGAAAAAGCCGAGAAAACGGAGGAACCGGCTGAAGAACCGAAACGGGAAACGGAGACCCCGAAGCCCGAGATTGTTCCCGAAGTTCCCGTGGCTCCAACCGAGCCTGCCGCGCCGGAAGCGCCCCTGCAACCGATTATTCCGGATCTCAGGGAGGAGGTATCCGAGCCGCTTCCCGAGATGCCGGAGAAGCCCGACCCGCAACCCGATAAGGGAACCGATGCGGAACCCGCGCCCGAGGTGATTCCCGTCACCGAACCGGAACTGACCCCCGAGGCAGAGCCGGAGAAAGAACCGGAGAAAGAACCGGAGAAAGGACCCAGTCCTGTCTCGGAGGAAATCTCCGAGGCTACATCCGAGCCGGAGCCGGAAGCGGTGACCGAAACGGAACCCGAACCTGTTCCGGACGCGGAGGAACCCGCGGAACCTGAAGAACTTGCAGAACCCGCGGAGGAGGCGCCGCTGACGGGTGAGGAGAAAAAGAAAGAGAAGAAATCGTTCTGGAGCCGCGTCAAGGCGGGACTGAGCAAGACCAAGAACGCGCTGTTCGGTCAGATTAACGACCTGCTCAAGAATTTCGTCAAGGTCGACGAGGACCTCTTGGAAGAATTGGAGGAACTGTTAATCTGTGCTGACGTCGGCGTGAACGCATCCGAAGAAATCATTGAAGAACTTCGCGAGCAGATTAAGGACGGCAGGCTCAAGGAAAAAGAGCAGGTCATGGGCGCTTTGCAGGGGATTCTGGAGCGGATGATTGGCGAGGGAGAGAAGTTGAAACTCGAAACCGTGCCGTCGGTGATTCTGGTCATCGGTGTCAACGGCGTGGGCAAGACGACCTCCATCGGCAAAATCGCGAATCGCCTGCGCAAAGAGGGCAAAAAGGTCATTGTGGCGGCGGCGGACACGTTCCGCGCGGCGGCGATTGACCAATTGGCGGTCTGGTGCGAGCGGGCAAAGGTGGATTTGGTCCGCCAGAACGAGGGGAGCGACCCTGCGGCAGTGGTTTTTGATGCCTGCCACGCGGCGAAAAACAAGAATGCCGACGTACTGATTATCGACACGGCGGGACGGCTCCACAACAAGACCAACCTGATGAATGAGTTGGCGAAAATCAACCGTGTGATTGACCGCGAACTGCCCGGGGTAAGTCGCGAGAACCTGTTGGTTCTGGATGCGACCACGGGTCAGAACGCAATCATTCAGGCAAAGGAATTCAAAAATGCGGCGGCGCTGACGGGACTGATTCTCAATAAATTGGACGGAACCGCAAAGGGCGGTATCATCATTTCCATCCGCAAGGAACTGAATATTCCCGTGAAATTCATCGGTGTCGGCGAGAAATTGGACGATATGCAGGAATTCGACCGCACCGAATTCGTCCGCGCGCTGTTTGAGGGATGAGGTGAGCGGATGACGATGGTATTGGCATCCCGCAATCCGAAAAAGATTGCCGAAATGCGCACCCTGATGGCGGAGTTGCTGCCCGAGGTGAAAGTTCTGTCGCTTGATGACGTGGGCGTAACCGAGGACATTGTCGAGGACGGCGCGACCTTTGAGGAGAACGCGCTCATCAAAGCAAGCGTGGCGGCGCGCGGCGGCAGAATCGGTGTGGCGGATGATTCGGGACTGACGGTGGACGCGCTGAATGGCGAACCCGGGATTTGGTCGGCGCGGTATGCCGCGCGGTGCGGCGAAGCCGACGACCACAACGACGGGGCGAACAACCGGTTGGTTCTGCGGAAGATGGAACAGGTCCCCGATGCGGAGCGCGGCGCGGCGTTTGTCTGCGCGATTGCCTGCGTGCTTCCGGACGGGAGCGAATTCACCGTTCGCGGTGAAGCGCGCGGCAGGCTGCTGCGGGAGTATCACGGAAACGGCGGCTTCGGCTATGACCCGCTGTTCTTCTATCCGCCGCTCGGCAAGACCTTTGCGGAACTCTCTGCCGAGGAAAAGAATGCCGTTTCGCATCGCGGGCAAGCCATGCGCCTGTTTGCGCGGGAACTGAAACGGCGGCTGACGGAGGGCGGCGTGGGAAAATGAAGTATTCCGATTATTTTCTCTCTCCCGCAACGCGGTGGATTGCCACCTGCGCGGGGCTTCTCGTCGGTTCGCTGACGTGGATGTTCACGCGGTGGGAGTACGGCGTGATTGGCGGCGTGAGCGTTGCGGTGCTGGTAACGCTTATTCTGCCGTTCGTACTCTACCTGCAGAATCTGCCCTTGGAACGGCTCAAAGCAAAGATTAAGGGTCCGTTTCTCTTTGACGAGCGGGTCCTGTTCCGCTCGCCGAGAGGGGCGTTCGGCGGATACTTTATCCTGACGGACGGGACCATGGTCCTGATGACGCAGGGGAAAGAGAAAACCTGTATGGAACTGACCCGCGAGGACGTTCGGTCGGTTTATCTGGAGGATGACACGACGTTGCGGGTGTTTCTGAACGAGACGCAGTATATCTGCATTCTCAGCGGTGCGGCGGAAGAAATCTTTGAATCCCTTGCCTCGCAGGGGTGGAGTACCGCGAAAGACTGATTGGGGAGAACACGAATATGATCACATCAAAACAGCGCGCGTATCTGCGCGGACTGGCAAACGACATTCCCGCCATTATGCAGGTGGGGAAAGGCGGACTTTCCGAGAATCTGACCAAAACCTTTTCCGATGCGCTTGAAGCGCGGGAACTGGTGAAATTCAACGTCCTGGAAAACAGCGGAGAAACCGCGAGAAGCGTGGCGGATGCACTGGCAGAGGCTCTGAACGCCGACGTCGTTTCGGTGACGGGGAAAAAGGTGGTCCTGTACCGCCCGTCCTCCAAAAAGCCCGTGATTGAACTGCCCCGATGACGAGAATCGGCATTTACGGCGGGACATTTTCCCCGCCGCACAACGGGCATCTTGCGGCGGCGCGGGCATTCATGGAGCAGATGTGGCTGGACATTCTCTACGTGATTCCCGATGCGCTTCCGCCGCACAAGGAGATGGCGGACCCCGTTTCCGCCGCCGACCGACTGGAAATGTGCCGTCTGGCATTCGGCGGTATGGAGGGCGTGTACGTCAGCGATATGGAGATCCGCCGCGGCGGAAAAAGTTACACGGTTGACACCTTGCGGGAACTTGCGGGGGAGGACCGACGGCTCTTTCTTCTGTGCGGGACCGACATGGTGCTGACGCTGGACGAATGGCGTGAGCCGGAAGAAATCTTCCGCCTGTGCTATCCCGTCTATATCCGCCGCGAAGCGGACCCGTCTTTGGACGGTTTGTTGGTCCGGAAAATTGCGGAATACCATGAAAAATACGGAAAAGTCGTGCGGCGGATTGTCACCGAGCCGTTGGCAGTCTCTTCCTCCGATATTCGGAAAAAACTTCGCGCGGGCGAATCGGTTGGGGAATTGATTCCTCCGGCGGTGGAAGAATACATTCGTGACAAACATTTGTACGTTTGAAAAAAGGGCAGGTGAGGTATCATGACAGAGAGTACCGATGAAAAACTGAACCGATTGCGCGAAACCGTTCGGGCGCGATTGTCGGACAAGCGTTGCCGGCACACGTTGGCGGTGGAGGACATGGTTGCGCGGCTTTGCGCGCTGTACTGTCCCGAACAGACTGCAAAATTGCGGGCGGCAGCGTTGCTCCATGACATCACCAAGGAACTGTCGGTCCCCGAGCAGGTGGTGCTGTGCCATGCGTACGGTATTCCGATTGGCGAAGACGACCTGCTCGCGCCCAAGACGTTGCATGCACGGACCGCGGCGGCGCAGATTCCCGTGGAGTACCCCGAATTCGACGACCCGACGATTGTTTCGGCGGTCCGTTGGCATACCACGGGACACGCGGACATGACGCTGACCGAGAAACTGCTTTACCTTGCCGATTATATCGACGATTCGCGCACGTTCCGAAACTGCGTGATTCTGCGCCGCTACTTCTGGGGGGCGGACCCGCAGTCCATGACGGCGCAGGCGCGGGAGGCACTGCTTCGCGATACGCTTCTGCTTTCGTATGACATGACCGTGCGGGATTTGCTTGAAGAGGGAACGCCCGTTGCGGTCGATACAATCGAAGCGCGGAATGAGCTGTTGCGGGGGAAGGGATAATTTCCTGTTTCGGAGGAGCAGATTTATCCCCCCTCATCAGTCGCTTGCGCGACAGCTTCCCCCCAAGGGGAAGCCTGTTGTAACGGGCGGTTCTATTTGAAAAATCGTATTGGTTATCCGCTCGGTTGTGTGAATATGAAGGACAAAAGGCATCCCGCGAAAAGGCTTCCCCTCGGGGGGAAGCTGTCGCGCAAGCGACTGATGAGGGGGGATAATCTTCATCCAACCATTGCGGCTCTTGGCTGTTGACACATACCTTCCAACCTTACATCAAGAGGTCCTGCGACCTCGGAAAGTGAGGTATCGGATGGTTGCTGCTATCAAAAGGTTGCAACGGTTGCAACCGTGGCGGGGCGTTGCGGTCCTGCTCGCATTGTTGCTTTCCCTTGCTTCCTGCATGGGAGCGGAGGGAACCGGAGCGGGTGACGCGCAGGGGGCGGACGTCGCGCCGTCGGACGTGAAAGACGAAGAGGTGCGGGTCCTGATGCTCGGTTGTGACCGTGCCGCATCGCTGACCGACAGCATTTTGCTTGTCTCCATGACCCCGCGAACCGGCAGGGTGCGCATTCTTCAGATTCCGCGCGACACCTATGCCGATTATACCGAGCGGGACTACAAAAAACTCAACGGCGCCTACAACACGCTCGGGGCGGACGGCACGCGGGAGTTTCTCAGCCGTGCATTCGGTGTGCGGATTGACTATACGGCGGTCTACGATTTGGACCTCGTCCGTGCGGCGGTTGACGCGGTGGGCGGCGTGGAGGTCGACATCCCGCAAGCCATGCGCTACAGCGACCCGATTCAGGGGTTGGAAATTGACCTTGCCGCAGGAAAACAGCGGTTGGACGGCGAAGCGGCAGAGCAGTTTGTCCGCTTCCGCGCAGGCTATGCAGATGCCGATTTGGGGCGACTGGACGCGCAGAAACTGTTTTTGGACGCGTTCCTGCGAACCTGTCGCTCGCTGTCACCCGCCCGCCTGTCCGGCGCCTGTCTCTCGGTTTTGCCGCAGGTCCGGACCGATATGCCGATGTCGGTTGCATTGCGGCTGGCGTTTGCGCTCCTGCGGGCGGAATCGCCGACGCTTCTGACCGAGACTGCCCCGGGCGACGCGGTAAAAGGGGTCAGCGGGGCGTGGTATTATGTTCTGAACCGCAAGGAGACGGAGCGGGCGCTTGCGGAGTTTTCCGAAATCCGTCGGTCGGAGTTTGACCCCGACCGTGTGTTTGACAGACCCGCGCATCCGGAATTTCATAAAATATACACGGCGACCGATTGGATGCCGTAAGGAGGAAACCAAATGGAAGAAAACAAGACCGAACGACAGACGGAGCAACTCCCGTCGCTCGCGAATGCGACGTCCGAAGAATTGGCACACGCGATTTTTGACGTATTGGATGCAAAGAAAGCCAAGGACATCAAGGTTCTGCGCGTGCGGGAGCAGACCGTGCTGACCGATTATTTCGTTATCTGCACGGGGCAGTCCAACACGCAGATTCGGGCGCTCGGCGGCGAGGTGGAATACAAACTCGGATTGCGCGGCGTCAACCCGCAGCATTTTGAGGGGCGGGACAATAACAACTGGGTTGTGGTGGACTACGGCACGGTGATACTGCACATTTTCAGCAGGGAATCGCGCGAGTTTTATAAACTGGAAAAACTCTACGGCGATGCGGAGGAGGTTCACTACATCGGCATCGACGAGAAAGCGGAGAAAGCGGAGCAAGAGGAGAAAACCGAAAAATGAAGTACAATTTCAGGGAAATTGAGCCGAAGTGGCAGAAAAAGTGGGAGGAAGCCGACGCTTTCCATGCCGAGGATAACAGCAACAAGCCAAAGTATTACACGTTGGTGGAATTTCCGTACCCCTCGGGTGCGGGAATGCACGTCGGACATATCAAGGCGTATTCGGGGTTGGAGGTCGTTTCGCGCAAACGGCGGATGCAGGGCTATAACGTCCTGTTTCCCATCGGGTTTGACGCTTACGGACTTCCCACCGAGAACTACGCCATCAAAACGGGAATCCACCCGCGGCAGGTGACCGATAAGAACATCGCAAAATTTACCTCCCAACTCAAGCGGGTCGGTTTCTCGTTCGACTGGGACCGCGTCATCGACACGACCGAGGAGGACTACTACCGTTGGACGCAGTGGATTTTCCTCAAGATGTTTGAAAAGGGATTGGTGTTCCGAGATACGGCGCTCGTCAATTACTGCCCGAGTTGCAAGGTGGTGCTGTCGAACGAGGATTCGCAGGGCGGACACTGCGACATCTGCCACAGCGAGATTGTGCAGAAGTCGAAAACCGTCTGGTATCTGCGCATCACCGAATATGCGGACAGGTTGCTTGAGGGGCTGGACCGCGTGGATTACCTGCCCAACATCAAACAGCAGCAGGTCAACTGGATTGGAAAGTCGACGGGCGCATACGTCAATTTCCCCCTGACGGGGACCGATGAGAAACTGCGCATTTACACCACGCGTCCCGACACGCTGTTTGGTGTCACGTTCATGGTCATCGCGCCCGAGCATCCCGTGATAGAGAAGTACCGCGACCGCATCTCCAACGTTGCGGCTCTGGACGCTTACCGTGAGGACTGCGCAAAAAAGACCGAATTCGAGCGGACCCAATTGGTCAAGGACAAGACCGGCGTGCGCATTGAGGGGCTGACGGCGGTCAATCCCGTGTCGGGCAAAGAGATTCCCATCTACATCTCGGATTATGTGATGATGGGATACGGGACCGGCGCTATCATGGCGGTTCCCGCGCATGACGAACGCGACTGGGCGTTTGCAAAGAAGTTCGGAATCGATATTGTCGAGGTCATCCGCGGCGGAGACGTCACCAAGGGCGCCTATGCGGGGGACGGCGAGATGGTCAATTCGGATTTCCTCAACGGATACACGAACAAAAAGGATTCCATCGCGCGGATGCTCGAGTACCTGACCGAAAACGGCATCGGTGAGGCAGGCGTGCAGTACAAGATGAAAGACTGGGCATTCAACCGTCAGCGTTATTGGGGCGAGCCGATTCCGATTGTGCATTGCCCGACGTGCGGCATGGTGCCGGTTCCTTACGACGAACTCCCGCTGAAACTGCCGAAAATCGACAATTTTGAACCCGGGGAGGGCGGGGAAAGCCCGCTTGCAAAGATTCCGTCGTTCGTCAACTGCAAATGCCCGAAGTGCGGCGGCGATGCCAAGCGCGAGACCGACACCATGCCGCAGTGGGCAGGGTCATCGTGGTATTTCCTGCGCTATATCGACCCGCACAACGAAAAGGCGTTGGCAGACCCCGACAAACTGAAATACTGGATGCCGGTTGACTGGTACAACGGCGGCATGGAACATGTGACGCGCCATATGATTTATTCGCGCTTCTGGCACAAGTTCCTGTACGACATCGGCGTGGTGCCGTGTGACGAGCCTTACGCAAAGCGGACCGCGCAGGGGCTGATTCTCGGACCCGACGGCGAGAAAATGTCGAAGTCCAAGGGCAACGTCGTGGACCCGAACGACGTGGTGGACGTTTACGGTGCGGACGTTCTGCGGACCTACGTCCTTTTTATGGGGGACTACGCAAGCGCGGCGCCGTGGAACGAAAGTTCCATGAAAGGGTGCAAACGGTTTCTGGAGCGCATTGCGGACCTGACCGATTTGGTTCGCCCCGACGGCGGAAACGCCAAACTGGAAGCGTCTTTCCACAAGACCGTCAAAAAGGTGTCCGCGGATATTGAGGACCTGAAATTCAACACCGCGATTGCCGCGATGATGAGTCTGCTCAATGAAATTTACGAGGTCGGAAGCCTGACAAAAGAGGAACTTTCGATGTTGGTCCGTCTGATTTGCCCGTTTGCGCCGCATCTGGCGGAGGAAATGTGGGAGACGTTGGGCGGCAAGGGCTTCTGCTCGCTTGCGCCGTGGCCCGAATGGGACGAGGCGAAAACGGTTGACAGCACGGTCGAAGTGGCGGTGCAGGTCAACGGCAAGGTCCGCGCGACCGTGGCAATTCCCGTCAACTGCCCCAAAGAGGAAGCGATTGCGCTGGCGAAAGCCGACCCGAAGATTGCGGCACAGTTGGAGGGCAAAACGGTTGTCAAGGAGATTTCGGTTCCGAATAAAATCGTGAATCTCGTGGTGAAATGAGCCGCCCGCAGGTTGCAATCCTTTCGGCGGATGACCGTTTCGCAAGACTGTTGCAACTGGAACTGGAAGCGTGGCAACTGACGGTGCGGACAGGGCAGACGGCGGACCGGAGCGGTGCGGAGGTCGCAATCGTCGACCTTGACAGCGCAGAGGTCCCGCCCGAGGAAACCTATGGGTATCTGATTGGGTTCAGCTGTCTGCCCGCACTCTCCGCGGATGCCGACGCGCGGCGGTGCGCGATGATTCTGCGCCGCCCGTTCCGCATGAGCCTGTTGCGGCAGGAGGTGTTGGCGCACCTTTTTGCACGTTCCGCAGAATCGGCGGGAGAGCCGGAGTGCGCTGCACGGGAGGTCCTTTCGCTGACCGATTGGGGCTTGACATGTGGGGGCGTGACGGTTCCGCTGACTCCGACCGAACGTCGGATGGTTGCGCTGCTGCTTGAAGCCGGTGGAGAAGCGGTCCCGAAAGTCACGCTCGATGCCGTGACCGACAACCCGTCGGACGGGAAAACGGCGGTTTATATCTGCGGTATCCGAAAGAAACTGCGCGGGGCGGGATTGGAGAGCCGGTTGGAAGCCGTGCGCGGTGTCGGATATTGTCTGTCCTGCGCGGAAAAAAGCAGAAAAAACACTTGACATCATTTTCGGAGAATGGTATAATATGTATAGAGCGTCGGAGAACGGTTCCGACAACGGAGGAAACACTATGGCAGAACGCAGAATGCTTGCAATTGACCTCGGTGCATCGAGCGGGCGGGGAATTGTCGGGTCGTTCGACGGAAACAAACTCAGCCTGCGCGAAAATCATCGGTTCTCAAACGACCCGGTCAACCTTTGCGGCAGGCTTTACTGGGATATTCTCAGAATTTTTCATGAAATCAAACTCTCGGTCCAGAAAACCGTTCTGGACGGGGACAAAGTGTCCTCAATCGGCATCGATACGTGGGGCGTGGACTACGGTCTGCTTGACCGGAACGGTCGGCTCCTCGGGAATCCCGTCCATTACCGAGACGGCAGAACCGAGGGGGCGCAGGAACTGGTCAGCCGCAGAATTCCCGCAGAGGAACTGTACGGCACGGCAGGCATCCAGACGCTGAATTTCAATACCATCTATCAGTTGGCGGTGGAGCAGGCGGAAGCCCCCGAGCGCTTGGCATTGGCGGAGCGGATGCTCAACATCCCCGACCTGCTCAACTATTTCCTTACGGGGAACATGGCAAACGAATACACCATCCTTTCCACCGGGGCGCTTCTGGACGCGAAGAAGCGCGACTACGCGTGGGACCTGCTCGACCGCCTCGGCATTCCGAGACGGCTGTTCGGTCCGGTCGTCAAGCCCGGGACCGACATGGGAACGCTCCTGCCGCAGGTGCAGGGCGAGACGGGAAAGACCGACGCGCGGGTGCTGACGGTTGCATCGCACGATACGGCAAGCGCGGTCATCGCAGTTCCCACCGAGGAAAAGGACTTCCTTTATATCAGCAGCGGGACATGGTCCCTTATGGGGACCGAGTTGCCCGAGCCGCTCATCAGTGAGGAAAGCCGCGCGGCGAACTTCACCAACGAGGGCGGTGCCTGCGGAACCGTCCGCTTCCTTAAAAATATCATGGGACTTTGGATTATTCAGGAGTCCCGCAGACAGTGGAAGCGCGAGGGAAAGGACTACAGTTTTGCGCAGATGGAAGCGTGGGCAAAGGAAAGCCCCGCGTTCCGGAGCCTGATTGATGTGGACGCGCCCGATTTCGCGACCCCCGGGAATATGCCCGAGAAGATTCGCGACTTCTGCCGCAGAACGGGTCAGCCCGTGCCGGAAACGGTGGGCGAGGTGGTCCGTTGCATCTACGAAAGTCTGGCGCTCAAGTACCGTTCGGTTGCCGAACGGGTCATGGCGCTGATGGGGAGACAGGCGAAAGTGATTCACGTCGTGGGCGGCGGAACCAAGGACCGCTTCCTCTCCCAGATGACCGCGGATGCCTGCGGAATTCCCGTTTGTGCGGGACCCGAGGAAGCAACCGCAATCGGCAACCTGATGATGCAGTTAATGGCGGCGGGCGAAGTGTCGGGACTTTCCGACGCGCGCCGCGTTGTGGCGGCATCTTTTGACAGACAACAGTATCTTCCGACCAACGACCGGAATATGTGGGACGAAGCATACGGCAGAATCTGTACACTCTATCGGTAAATGCGGAAAGATTGGAATCTTTCCGATTCGGCGAATACAAACCTGCCGAACCGTGTACGGGTCTGCCGCACGCGGAATACAAGGGCATAAAGGAGCGTCTGTATGACGGATCCGAGAGAAAAACATATTTTTGGAGGCATTTATGAAGGACAATCGTTGCGGAGAACTTGGCGTTATCGGGATGAAAGGCTGTGAGAAGTTCACCTCACAGGTGGACTACTACCTGCGGGACTGGCGCAGACACGGCGGAGACGGGACGTTCGTCATCAACGCGGAATGCCTGCGGTTCGGTTCGGGTGAGGGCAAAGCAGTTCTCCACGAGTCCATGCGGGGCAAGGACATTTTCATCATCTGCGATACCTTTAACTACGGCGTGACCTACAAGATGTACGGGATGACCGTTCCGATGGGTCCCGACGAGCATTTCGCCGACCTCAAGCGTATCATCGCGGCAATCGAGGGCAAAGCAAGACGCATCACGGTCATTATGCCGATGCTCTACGAGGGCAGACAGCATAAGCGCAGCGGCAGGGAGTCGTTGGATTGCGCGTTGATGTTGCAGGAACTGGTCAATATGGGCGTGTCGAACATTTTGACTTTCGATGCGCACGACCAACGTATTTGCAACGCGATTCCGCTTTCGGGCTTTGATAACGTTCAGCCGACCTACCAGATGATTAAGGCACTGGTGCGGGCGGTTCCCGACGTGCAGATTGACAAGGACCACATGGTCATCATTTCTCCCGATGAGGGCGCGATGTCGCGGTGTATGTACTATTCCTCGGTCCTCGGTCTTGACATCGGGATGTTCTACAAACGCCGCAACTATTCCATCGTTGTCAACGGCAGAAACCCGATTGAGGCGCACGAGTACCTCGGACAGGACCTGCACGGAAAAGATGCGATTGTCGTTGACGATATGATTTCTTCGGGCGAATCCATGATTGACGTATGCCGTCAACTCAAGGAAAAGGGCGCGAACCGCGTGTTCTGCTTTGCAACGTTCGGTCTGTTCACCGACGGTTGCGACAAATTCGACCAAGCGTCCGCCGAAAAAGTCTTTGATAAAGTCTTTACCACCAACCTGACCTACCGTCGCCCCGAACTTGCCTCCAAGCCGTGGTACGTTGAGGTCAACATGTGCAAGTATGTGGCGTACCTGATTGATACGCTCAACAACGATGAAACCATCAGCGCGCTCCTGAATCCGGTCAAGCGCATCCAGACCCTGATGGACAAGCATCGCAGTGCGCAGGCGTCCCAAATGAAGATTGAGTTTGAGGACCAGAACTGAGACTGTTACATATCCGAAAACGGCTGCTTTGACAGCCGTTTTCGTCGGAAAAGGAGACGTTGCTACATGAAAAAACAGAATCTGACGGATGCGGTCAGGGTCATTCCCGTGGTCGTGATTCGGGACCTTTCGGAGACCGTTCCGACACTGGAAGCACTCTGCGACGGCGGGATTCCCGCAGCGGAAATTACATTCCGCACATCCTGTGCGGCAGAAGCAATCCGCATCGGCAGGGAGCGGTTCCCCAAGATGCACGTCGGTGCGGGGACCGTTGTCAATGCGGAGCAGGCAAGAACTGCGCTTGCGGCGGGGGCGGAATTCGTGGTGTCCCCGGGGCTGAGTGCGGGGGTGGCGGAGGTCTGCCGCGAGGCGGGGATTCCGTATTACCCCGGGTGTGTGACGCCGACCGAAATTATGGCGGCTCTGGAACTCGGCATTACGACCGTGAAATTCTTCCCCGCAAACGTTTACGGGGGACTTGCGAGCATCAAAGCGCTGTCGGCACCGTTTCCGCAGGTGAAGTTTTTGCCAACGGGCGGGGTGGACCTCGGAAACCTTGCGGAGTACCTTGCATGTGATAAAATCGTCGCAGTGGGCGGCAGTTTCATGATGAAAGGCGACATCCGCGAAAACTGTCGAAAAATTCGGGAGGTTATCGGATGAAAGTCGTTACGTTCGGAGAAATTATGATGCGCCTGACTACGCCTGCGCATGAGCGTTTGGTGCAGGCAAGGTCCTTGGAGGTCACGTTCGGCGGTGCCGAAGCGAACGTGGCAGTTTCGCTTGCCTTTATGGGAGACGAGGCGGAATTCGTTACCAAACTGCCTGATAACGACGTTTCGCAGGCGGCAATCAACAGCCTGCGCGCGTGGGGCGTGGAAACGGGGCGGATTGTGCGCGGCGGTGCGCGGATAGGAACCTATTACTTGGAACGCGGCGCGTCGCAAAGGCCCTCCAAGGTGGTCTACGACCGTGCGAATTCCGCAATCGCACAGGCGGGTGCGGATGAGTTTGACTGGGAGAAAATCTTCGACGGTGCGGACTGGTTCCATCTGACGGGAATCACGCCCGCGCTCGGCAACGGCGTGGCGGCGGCAAGCCTTGCGGCGTGCAAGGAAGCAAAAAAGCGCGGTATGACGGTCTCGTTTGACCCCAACTATCGCGCCAAGTTGTGGAGCGTGGAAGCGGCGGCGGAAGCGATGCGACGCTATCTGCCGTATGTGGACGTACTGATTACGAACGAGAATCAGGCAGGGGACCTGTTCGGCGTCCGGACCCCCGCAGAGGAAGTCAGCGGGGATGACGTGACCGACCGCGGGTATCTTGCTCTGGCGCAGGCGTTGCAGGCGCTCTATCCGAATCTGCGCATGATTGCGCTGACCGAACGGCGGACATTTTCCGCAGAGGTCAACAGTTTCTGCGCGAAACTGTGGGACGGAAAGACGCTTTCCGCTTCCGAAAAGTATCGGATTGAAATCGTTGACCGCGTCGGCGGTGGTGACGCATTTGCGGCGGGGTTGATTTACGCTCTGCGGCACGGGCAATCTGCGGCGGACGCGGTGCGGTTCGCGGCGGCGGCAAGTTGCCTGAAACATTCGGTTGAGGGAGACTTCAATCCCACAACCGTCGCGGAAGTCAACGCGCTTGCAAAAGGAAATGCAAACGGGCGCGTGCAGCGTTAAGGCAATACCGCGTAATTTACGGTTGGCGCACTCGCTCGCGACTTTCCCGTCATACTTCACAAAAATTCGACTTCGCAATTGAACCATCGGAATTGCGCGGTATTGCCTTGATTTTTGTCTGTTCTGACGAAATTTCTCCTTTTTGAAAAAAGAAGCACAAGATGTTGTGGTCCCAACATACAACCGCCCATAAATATGGTATACTATGCGCAGAAGAGACGATACTTCGGCGCGAAAGGAGGGCGAGGGTATGATGGGAAGAATCCATTCCTATGAAACACTCGGCGCGGCGGACGGTCCCGGGTTGCGGTTTGTCCTGTTTTTGCAGGGGTGTGGACTGAGATGCCGCTACTGTCACAATCCGGACACATGGAATGTCTGCGGCGGAGAGGAAATGTCCGCGCAGGATGTGGCAAACGAGGTCGCGCGGTACCGTGGCTATTTCGGCAAACGAGGAGGCTTTACCGCAAGCGGGGGAGAACCGCTTCTGCAATTGGATTTCCTCTGTGAGTTGTTTGAACGGCTGAAAAAAATGGGAATTTCCACCGCGCTTGACACCTCGGGGGCGCCGTACCGGACCGAGGACCGCCGCTATGATACATTGCTCCGTGTGACCGATTTGGTCTTGCTTGACATCAAGCATATTGACGATGCGACCTGTCGGCGCTTGACCGGGCAAGGGAACGCCGCAACGCTTGCGTTTGCGGAGCGCCTTTCACGGGAGGGAATTCCGATGTGGATTCGGCAGGTGTTGGTCCCCGATTGGACCGACCGCGAGGAGGATTTGCAAAAAACGCGGCAATGGATTGACGGGCTTTCCACCGTGGAACGTGTGGAAGTGCTACCGTATCACACACTTGGACGGGGGAAATACGAAAAATTGCGTATTCCGTATCCCCTTGAAGGTATCCCGACTCCCGACACGGACGCGGTGAGACGGGCTGAAACAATACTGTTCGGCAATCCGGAATATATCTCGGCAAGCCGTAAAAAGGAGAACACATGAACAATCGGGCTTGGCAGGGATTCCGTCTCGGAAAATGGAGCAACGGAGAAATCGATACGCGCGATTTTATTCAGCGCAATTATACACCGTATACGGGTGACGCGTCCTTTTTGGCAGGACCGACCGCCGCAACGGTGACGCTCTGGAACGACATTCTGGAACTGTCTGCCAAAGAACAGGCGGCGGGCGGAGTCCTCGACGCGGACAATACCATCGTTTCGGCAGTCAACAGCCATGCGGCGGGCTATCTGGACAAGACGTTGGAGAAGATTGTCGGTCTGCAAACGGACAAGCCTTTCAAACGTCCGATGCATCTCTCGGGCGGACTGCGCATGGCGGAGCAGTCGCTGAAAATGTACGGTTATGAGATTGACCCGCAGGTTGAAACTTTCTATCGGAATTATCGCAAAACGCACAATGACGGTGTGTTTGATGCGTACACGCCCGAGATGCGACGTGCGCGTTCCGCACATATCCTGACGGGGCTTCCCGATGCCTACGGCAGGGGGCGGATTGTGGGAGATTACCGCCGCGTTGCGCTGTACGGCGTGGATTATCTGATTGCCAAAAAGGAAGAGGACAAGGCGCAGATTGACGGGGATATGACCCCCGAAAAGATTCGTGACCGTGAGGAGATTGCCGAGCAGGTCCGCGCGCTGAGGGCGCTCAAGGAAATGGCGGCAGCATACGGCTTTGACATCTCCAGACCTGCCGAGAACGCGCAGGAGGCGGTCCAGTGGCTGTATTTCGGCTATCTGGGCGCGGTCAAGGACCAGAACGGCGCGGCAATGAGCATCGGCAGAAACACCAACTTCCTCGACATCTATATTCAGCGCGACATGGAAAACGGCACGCTGACCGAGGAGGATGCGCAGGAGTTGATTGACCAGTTCGTGATGAAACTGCGGATTGTCAAATTCATGCGGACCAAGGAATACAACGAGTTGTTTTCGGGCGACCCGACATGGATTACCGAGTCCATCGGCGGTATGGGATGCGACGGCAGACCCCTCGTGACCAAAACCTCGTTCCGTATTCTGCACACGTTGGTCAATCTCGGACCGGCGCCGGAGCCGAACCTGACGGTGCTTTGGAGCGAGCGGTTGCCCGAAAACTTCAAAAAATTCTGCGCGGAAATATCGGTCAGAACCTCTGCGATTCAATACGAGAGCGACGATTTGATGCTTCCCGAAATGGGCGACGACTATTGCATTGCCTGCTGTGTGAGCAGTATGCGGATCGGAAAGGATATGCAGTTCTTCGGTGCGCGGGCGAATCTGGCAAAATGTCTGCTTTACGCAATCAACGGCGGGCGGGATGAGTTGGTTACCGACAAAAAAACGGGGGAGCCGTTGCAGGTCTCGCCCGAATACCGCCCGATTGAGGGAGACGGACCGCTGGATTACGCGGAGGTTACGAAAAAATTTGATTGCATGATGGATTGGTTGGCGGGACTGTATGTCAACACGCTGAATCTGATTCACTATATGCACGACAGGTATTCCTACGAAGCGCTGGAAATGGCACTGCACGATACGCAGGTGCGCCGTTTCTTCGCAACGGGAATCGCAGGACTTTCCTGCGCGGTCGACTCGCTGTCCGCAATCCGTTACGCCAAGGTTTATCCGATTCGCAACGAAAAGGGTTTGGTAACCGATTTCCGCATCGAGGGCGACTTCCCGAAATACGGCAACAACGATGACCGTGCGGATTCGATTGCCGTGGAGTTGGTGCGGCGGTTTATGAAGAAAATTGAGTCGCATCAGACCTACCGTGATTCGGTTCCCACTATGTCGATTCTGACCATCACGTCCAACGTGGTGTACGGAAAAAAGACGGGGACAACCCCCGACGGTCGCCGCGCAGGTGAGCCGCTTGCCCCGGGGGCAAATCCCATGCACGGCAGGGACAGTCACGGCGCATTGGCTTCCCTGGAGTCGGTTGCAAAATTGCCGTATGAGTATGCGCGGGACGGAATTTCCAATACGTTCAGTGCAACGCCGTCCTCGCTCGGTCGGAGTGATGCGGAGCGCACGGAAAATCTCGTGGATTTGATTGATGGGTACGTTCGTTCGGGCGGCTACCATTTGAATATCAACGTATTCAATCGGGAAATGCTGCTGGATGCGCAGAAGCATCCCGAAAAGTACCCGCAACTGACGATTCGCGTCAGCGGTTACGCGGTCCGCTTCAACAAACTGACGCGCGAGCAGCAGGACGAGGTCATCTCGCGCACGATTCACGAATCCATGTAAAAGAACGCCCTGCCGCAGTGCGGCAGGGCGTTCTTTGTGGGGGAAGTTTTCGCCCGCCTTTTTCAAAAGGCGGCGCGGTCAAGGGCGCGAAGCCCTTGTCGCTGCCCGCAGGCGGCGAAATTCCTTCTTTTACGGCGTTTCTTTTCGCAGCTTTGCGCAGCAAAGTGTGCCTTTCTCTTTGCGCCTCCTTCGTGCAAAGAAAAGGCGGAAAAGAATTTTGTGCTTTTTTCGGGGCTGTAACTCCTTTAACGCTTTTTCTTTGACCATGTCCGGTTGGCATCAGTTGTTCCGGAAGTAATACAGTCCTTCAAAATCGGCTTGCTCGTATTCCGTTTCTGACATCCAACGGTCATAGGGAGATTCAAATGCGCCAACGGTTTCGTCAAAATCTGCAACCGAGTAGCGGTAGCGGCGGCTTTGCTCGTTCGCGCTGTAGTAGGTCAGAGAGACATAGCGACGCGGTTCCAGTCCGCCGCCCTGCCATGAATAGGCGGTTGCGCGGTCGGTGGTGACCCGAGCAGTTGCACCCGTTTCCGCATCGCGAATCGTTTCTTCCGTGTGGGTGAAGCCGAATACCAACTCCTGCCGGGCGTCAACGGCGAGTGTGTGCTTGCCGTCAAATGCACTGCTTGCCCGATAGGAGCCGTCCGCGGTTTGCAAAAAGACCTGCTCGGTGACCTCGTCGCCGTCTGCCGTAATGGCAATCACCAAGTCGTTTCTGCCGTCAAAATTGAGGTCCATGAGGCGGAAGCCGTAGGTCCCGTTCCTCTTTCCGACGGTGCGGTCAGAGTAGACGCGGGTCTGCCAGATTTCCTTGCCGTCCTGTTTTACCGAGATGTAAGACGCGCGGGAGCCGCCGAGAATTTCAACGGTACGGTCTCCGTCCTCAACCGAATACAGCAACTCTTTTTTGGCGCAGGAGGAGAGCGAGCAGAGGAGCGCGGCTGCGAGGAGCAGTCCGCAAAGCAGGCGTGTTTTCATGGGTTTGTACCTTTCTATGAAAAATCCCCCGCGCGGCGGGGGTGGCTTCATCTGTAAGCCGGGTTCTGTCGGGAACGGTCATCAATCTCCGCGTTCCGTCGCCGGAACGCTCCGAAAGCAGTGCTTTCGTGCCACCTCTGACGATATGCCGGACCAGCCGTCCTTGGGGTGTTGCTTCGGATAGGGTTTACAGCGGACTCATGTTACCATGAGAACGGGTGAGCTTTTACCTCGCCTTTCCATCCTTACCGCAAAACGCGGCGGTTTCTTTCTGTTGCACTTTCCCGGCGGTTACCCGCGGCTGACGTTATCAGCTATCCTGTCCTGTGAAGCCCGGACTTTCCTCACGGTAATACCTTACGGCAACATACCGCGCGACCGTTCAACGAAGCCACCTTTATTATACACCAATCAGCGCGGGTTGTCAAGCAAAATCGGCAATTTTTTCGGCTTCGACCGTCACCGCCGCTTGCCGAACAGTTCGAGCAGTTTGAAACGCGCGCGGTAGACGGGGCGATTGGTTTCGGTGATGACGCGGTATTGCGAGGGTGTCAGCCCGACCGAAATGAATTCCTCCTCTGCTTTGTCGCGCGAAACGCTTGCCGCGCCGAGGCAAAGCGGGGGATAGAGACAGCACCACCAGTTCTTTCCCGCCGCCTCGCCGATGCAGACGCGCATGGAGAGATAGTCCCCCGCGGGAAAACAGAAACTGTCGTATGTGCGCTCGGGATAACTTTCCGTGCCGAAAAGGATTGTCACTTCTTCGTCCCGTCCGTCCGAAATCAGCGCCCCGTGCGCGGCGGCAAGAACGTCGGCTTCATGCTCCCGCAAAAGCGCTTCCGCCGTGTCGCGGTCGGGGCAGTCCTCAAGGAGCGGCGCAGTGACCGTCAGAATCGCGTCCCGCACTTTCAGTTTCCGCGCTTGGTCCTCCTCGCTGTCAGAATTTGCCAGAACGTGGAGGCGGACCACGCTGTCATAGATTTTTGCCTCGCCGTGGACGGGGAACAACCCGACCACAAGCAGGACTGCCATTAGCACCAACACGACCACAATCACTCTTTTCTGCATAAAAACAGACCTCCCATATGTTTTTGATGATACCATCATGGACCGTTTGGGAGGTCTTTATTCATTTTTTCGCAGAAAAATCGATTGTACCGATGAGCATTTCCGCCGCGCTGTCGATGTCGGGGGCGTAGACCGTACAACCCGCTGCTTTTTCGTGACCGCCTCCGCCGAATTGTGCGCAAAGGTTTGCGACGTTGTAGGAACCGGACGAACGAACCGACGCGCGGAAAATGCCCTCCTCGGTTGGCTGTCGCAGGGAGATCGCCACTTCCACACCCTCCAACGAACGCGCCACGTCAACCAAGGTTTCAAGGTCGCAGTCCTCCAGTCCCGCCGCGATGCGTTCCGCATGGGAAACCGCAATCAGCGCGACCCGCCCGCCGTGGCTGACGCGCAGGTGTTCCACGCCCATTGCTTCGGCACGGAGCAGTCCGAGCGGTTTGGAGTCGAACAAACGGTGGTTGATGTCCGCGCAGTCGATGCCGGTTGCAACCAGTTCCGCCGCGCGGCGGTGCGTGTCCGGCGTGACGTTGGAATACCGGAAGCACCCCGTGTCACTGCTGATGGCGGCATAGAGCAACTTCGCCATGCGCGGGGTCAATCGCGTGCGATTCTCTTTCTCCAAACGGTGAATCAGGTCAAAAACGATCTCACCTGTTGCCGCCGCATGTGGGTCGATATAGAAATCGGCAAACGGTGTTCCGGTTCCGTGATGGTCAATCATCAGGTCGGTCCGTGCTTCAAAACGCTCCCGCAGAGCGCCGAGTTGGGCAGGGGAGGCGACGTCCACCGAAACGACCCGCACGTCGGAAAAGTCCGCAGGAATCGAGACGGGCAGAACGCTTTTTTGCGCGGGGGCGGAAAGAAAGCGCAGGCGCTCTGGAATTTCGCTCTCGCATATGCACCACGCGCGACTGCCGAGAGAAGCCAGCAACTCTCGGAGGGCAAATGCCGACCCTACCGCGTCGCCGTCGGGGTTGCGGTGCAGAAGCAGGAGCGTGTCCCTCTGCCCCGGCTCGGTCAGCATCCCGCAGAGTGCGTCAAACGCGATGGGGGAAAAACACCGCTCAGGCATCGTTGTCACCGTCCTCGGTCGGTTCCTCTTCGTCCGAGATGTCCAAGGTGTTCAGAATCGACGAAATGTGCGCGCCGTAGGTGATGGAATTGTCCCGCACAAAGGTCAGTTCGGGCGTGATGCGCAGGTTCAGTCCCGCCGCCAGTTCGCGACGGATGAAACCTGCCGCCGCTTTCAGACCTTTTGCCAGTTCCTTTTCATCCCCGCGTAGGGCAGAGTAATAGATTTTGGCGTATTTCAGGTCTGCTGTACAGTCGACCGCAGTTACGCTGACGAACGCGTCCTGTACACGCGGGTCCTTGACCCGTCGCAATATTTCCATCATTTCCCGCCGCATCTCGTCGTTGATGCGGTCGCGTCTGTATTTAGCCATTTTTCAGTTCCTCTCTTTCATGAAGAAACCGGAGAGAAAACGCCGCGGCATTCTCCCTCCGGTCAAAGCGTAACGGTTACGCGTGTCGGGTCAGTCCATATTCTCGGGATTGGTAATCACGTCCGAGGCGGATGCGGATAATCCCGCGCTTTCTTCCTCGGCGGCGTTCCCGGTTGCTTCCGAGACGGTCCCGTCGGCATCCTCGTCTTTTGGCAGTTCCGCCTGCTTTTGCTTCTTCGCCACAAATTTATCATACAACTTTACGGCAATGAAAACCAACCCCGCAAGGATGAGCAGTGCTTTGATGAGCGTCCACCAACCGGAGTGGCTCCGTCTCACGACCATAACTTCCTGTTGCTTCTTCATTTTCAATCCTCCGTTTGAAACCGATGTGCGGAATCATTCTTAAGGGTATTATACCATACCGGCGTAAAAAAAGCAAGTCCTTTTCCGAAAAAAATCGGAAAAAGCCTTTTTTTTTTCGGGAAAATGTGATAAAATAAAGGAAATCGGAAAGCGGGGTGATATTGTGACCTATCGGGAACTGTGCGGGCGACTGTCGGCGGGCGGCGTGGAAGCGGCGGAATTCGAGGCGGAATGCCTGATGGAGGACCTTTGCGGCGCGGACCGTTTCGCGCTTCTGTCCGAACCGGACCGCGACTATCCGTCCCAAGCCCTGGAGTCTGCGCTTGCGCGGCGGCTTGACCGCGAGCCGCTTCAGTACATCCTCGGGACATGGAGTTTTTACCGCGGGACCTTTCGCGTTGCCCCCGATTGTCTCATTCCGCGCGCCGACACCGAGGTTCTGGTGGAGGAAGCAATCCGCCGCCTGCCACGCGGAGCGTACTTTGCCGACTTCTGTACGGGAAGCGGCTGTATCGGCATTGCCACACTGGCAGAACGCCCCGATACCCGCGCCATCGGTGTGGATCTCTCGCAGGGCGCTCTGGATATTGCCGCCGAGAACGCGGTGCGGAACGGCGTTTCCGACCGTTTCCGTCTGCTTCGCGCAGACCTTTTGACCGCCGCCCCCGAGACGCTCGGGCGCTTTGATGCGATTCTTTCCAATCCGCCCTATATCCGCTCGGAAGTGGTGGACACGCTGTCGGCAGAGGTACGGCATGAACCGCGCATGGCACTGGACGGCGGCGCGGACGGTCTGGTCTTTTACCGCGCGCTGTTGCGGTTTGCGGGAGCATGTCTGACCGACGGCGGCTTTTGCCTGTTCGAGATTGGATATGACCAAGGCGAGGCAATCCGTTCGCTTGCCGCAGCGCGCGGCTTTGCATGTGAAGTGAAGCGGGACCTCGGCGGTCGGGACCGTGTTGCCATTCTGACGCGCGGCGCATAATATAGTAACAGTCTGTTGAAATACGGGAGTGAACATATGAAAATTGCAGTTCTTGCAGGGGGACTTTCGCCCGAGCGCGAGGTGTCGCTCAGTTCGGGAAGCCTGATTGCCAATGCGTTGATGGAAAAGGGACATCGTGTCCTGCTTCTGGACGTCTATCGCGGGATACGCGACCTGCCCGAGGATATTGACAGCCTGTTTCGCGGGGAGGAGCGCTACATACACACCGTGACCGAGCAGGTCCCCGATTTGGAGGCGCTCCGCCGCGAAGTGGGCGTCGGCAACGCGTTGGTGGGACCGAATGTTGCGCGCGTTTGCCAATGCGCCGACCGCGTATTTCTTGCGCTTCATGGTGCGATGGGGGAGAACGGTCAACTTCAGGCATATCTGGACAGTTGCGGCATCGGCTATACCGGTTCCGGCTACGCGGGCTGTCTGCTTGCCATGGACAAGGAACTTTCCAAACGGCTGTTCCGCGACGCAGGCATTCCCACGCCGGAATGGGTCTGGTACGACACGGCGGACGGGAATCCGGATGACCTGATTGCGCAGATTGGCTTGCCCTGCGTGGTGAAACCGAACGACTGCGGTTCAAGCGTCGGTGTTTCGATTGTTTCCGACCGTGCGGCACTGGAAGCGGCGCTGTCCGATGCGGCAAAGTGGGGGCGGCGTGTTCTGGTGGAGAAAAAAATTGTGGGGCGCGAGTTGACGGTCGGTGTTCTGGACGGTCGCGCACTCCCGCCTGTTGAGATTATCCCGAAAAGCGGATTTTACGATTACAAAAACAAGTACCAGGGGACAACGCTTGAAATTTGCCCCGCCGAACTTCCCGCCGAGGTCACGTCCCGCGTCTCGTCTCTCTCTCTGCGCGCCTTTGAGGTCCTGCGGCTTGACGGTTACGCGCGCTTCGATTTCATTCTGGACGCAAACGGCACGCCGTGGTGTCTGGAAGCAAACGCACTCCCGGGCATGACCCCGACCAGTCTGCTCCCGCAGGAAGCCGCCGCGGTCGGCATCTCCTATCCCGACCTCTGTGAGCGCATTCTGATGCTGTCGATGCGGAAAGGGAGGTGAGTAGAGGTCGTGGGGCGTTGCCCCACACCCTATTTAAGGGACTTTTTGGAAAAAGTCCCTTAAGGCATTACCGCGCAATCCGCGCATGGCGCACTTGCTTGCGTCTTTTCCGTCATACTTCACAAAAATTCTTGCCAGTAGCGCTGCTACAGCCTGCGAATTTTTGTATTGTCTGACGAAAAATCCGACTGCGCAATTCCACCATCGGAATTACGCGGTAATGCCTTAAAAATCCCCAAAAACTTTCACCACAGGGCGGGATTCCCTACGGAATCCCGCCCTGTGGTGAAATTCTTGAAGGTTCTTAGGAAACTTCTTTTAAGAAGTTTCCTAAGTGGGGTGCGGGGCAACGCCCTGCGACCTTATCTTTCAGACTTTATGCTCTCTTGGAAAGAACCTCGGTTTCGTAGGTTTTGACGGAGGAGAACCAGGATTCGGAGCCGTCAACGCCGGCGCGGCGGCAGAACTCTGCCCAAACGTCGCCGACGGGGTAGAACTTCAGTTCTTCCTGAAGCATCATCAACTCAGTGAAATCGCGGTTGTCCTGCATTGCGCGCAGTTTCTCGTTCGGGAGCAGGAGCGCGGTGAGCAGTGCTTTCTGAACCGAGCGCATTCCGATGACCCAAGCCGCAATGCGGTTGATGGAAGCGTCGAAATAGTCGGTTGCGAGAATCACGCGGTCGAGCGCGTCGTTGCGAACGACTTCTTTCATCATTTCAACCGTTTCGTCGTCGTAGCGCACAACGTGGTCGGAATCCCAACGAACGCCGCGCGTGATGTGCAGCGCGATACGCGGATTGAAGCAGAGCAGAGCGGAAATTTTGTCGGACACGACCTCGGTGGGGTGATAGTGTCCGTTGTCCATCAGCGGAACGATGCCGCGCGTGGTTGCATAGGAAAGCGCGAACTCGGCGGAGCCTGCAGTGTAGGATTCCAGACCGATTCCAAACACCTTGGATTCCAGCGTTACAAGCACCTTTTCTTTGTCGTAGCCGCAACCGAGAATCTTGTCAAGCGAGTCCATGTAGCGCATACGCGGACCGAGACGGTCGGCGGGAACGTCTTTCATGCCGTCTGGAATCCAGATGTTCATCAGGCAGGGGGTGCCGGTTTCGTTGGCGAAATACTCCGCCACACGGATGCAGGCGATACCGTGACGAATCCAGAACGCGCGAATCTCCTCGTTCGGGTTGGTCAGTGTGCCGCCCTCAGCCAAGGGGTGCGAGAAATAGGTGGGGTTGAAGTCCAGACCCAGACCGCGCGCTTTTGCGTAGTCTACCCACGGCTTGAAATGTTCGGGCAGAATTTGGTCGCGGTCAACGGGCTTGCCGTCGGGGTAGATGCCGTAGAATGCGTGGACGTTGACGCGATGCTTCCCGGGAATCAGCGAAAATGCCTTATCCAAATCCTGCATCAGTTCCTCAGGGGTCCGAGCCGCACCGGGGTAGTTGCCGGTTGCCTGAATGCCTCCCGTCAGCGCGCCTGCGTTTTCAAAGCCACGCACGTCGTCGCCCTGCCAGCAGTGCATGGAAATTCGAATGTCGGAAAGGCGTTTGATAGCCGCCTCGGTGTCCACACCGATTGCCGCATAGCGTTCTTTTGCCGATTCATAACGGTTCATTTGCATATCCTCCCAAAAAATCGATTTTCGGTCATAGTTTCTGTCTTTATTATAAAATAAATTCCCGTAATTTGCAAGCGGTTAGAGGAAAAATGAAAAAACAGCCATCCAACAGGAAAAAGTGTCTCCTGTCGGATGGCTGTTTTGCTGTTTCGGAATCAGTGCGTCGGGAAGAACATCGCGGCAAAGAGGACTGTGATCATCCAAGTGCCGACGTTGATTTCTTTCACCTTTCCGGTGAAGAGTTTCACAAGGACATAGGAAATCAGACCGAACGCGATGCCGTAAGAGATGTTATAGGCAAAGGGCATCATGACGAGGGTCAGGAAAGCGGGGAGCGCTTCGGACGGATTGTGCCAATCGATGTCGCGGACGCCGCCCATCATGAGGATGCCGACGTAAATCAGCGCCGCCGCATATGCGCAAGCGGGAATGAGCGCCGCAACGGGAGCAAAGAACAGCGCGATGAGGAAGAGCGCCGCCGTAAACATCGAGGAAAGTCCGGTCCGTGCGCCTGCCGCGACGCCCGAGGAGGACTCCACAAAAGTGGTGACCGTCGAGGTTCCGCAAATCGCGCCCGTGCAGGTCGCAATCGCGTCCGCGAGCATTGCACGGTCCATGTTCGGGACCGTTTCTTCGCCCTTTTCGTTGTGCGTCAGCAGGTTTCCTGCCTTGCAGGCACCCCAAAGGGTTCCCATTGTGTCAAACATATCCACCATGCAGAACGCCAACGCGGTGGTGAGGAATGCAATGACAAGCCCCGTGACCGAGTGTCTCTCCATGCCGAGGTAACCCGAGAAATCAAAGCCCTCGGTAAAGACCTTGCCAAATGCCATCGTGCCGAATTCCTTGAACGCGGTCAGAGGATTCATCGCGTTTTCCGTCAGGAACCCGTAACTGAAATCGGAAATCGTCAGGCTGAGCAGGTAGTAAACTGCCGTGCCGCCGAGAATGCTCCACATAATCGCGCCCTTGAAGCCTTTTTTGGAGAGGACCGCAATGGCAACCACCGTGGCAATCGTAACGAGCAGAGGCATGACGCTGCGCCACGTTGCACTGCCGAGAGGATTGAACGATGCGAGCGTGACACCGGTATCGGCGGTAGTATTTTGAGCCGCAACCCTTATTATAGCATACGGAGATTGAAAAGTCAACCTTATTTTGTGTTTTTGTCGTCGGCGTTGCGATTTTGTCGGAAAATCTCAAACGCGAGGACCGCACAGGCGGAGGAGGAGGAGAGGGAACCGCGAAATTCCCGTCCGTAATCCACGCGGACCACCGCGTCGGACGCGTCAAGAATCTTTCGGGAAATGCCGCGTTTCTCACCGCCCACCACCAGAAGCAGAGGGTAGCGGAGCGGCTCGTCGAAAACCGAAACCGAATCGCGGATGCCTGCCGAAAGAATGCGGTAACCCGCCGCACGGAATTCGCGTATCAACGTGTCGGCGTCGGCAACCGACAGTTCCAGTTTTTCCGAGGTTCCAGCCGAGGATTTTGCCACCACGCCCGCGGCGTGCATCCAATGCCGCGGCGGCAGAACCACACCGGTGGCGCCTGCCGCATAGAGTGAGCGGAGTGCATTGCCGAAGTTGTAGGGGTCTTCCATGCCCTCCGTGTAAACGTAAAAGCCGTTCGGCTTGATTCGTTCGGCGCACAGGGGCGGAATCGTTCGATCCGTGCAGACCGCAACGATTCCGCCGTGCGTGGTGCCTGCGGTCAGGCGGTCAATCTGCCCGGATTCGACAAACAGAACCGGAAAGCCCTGTTCGTGGGATTTTGCGGTCAGGTATCCGATTTCCGCCGCTTTGGAACGGCGTTTCGCACGGTCAATCAGCACACGCAGAATCCGACGGTCGTTGACCTCCTGCGGTGTGTTCAGAAGCGCGGAGACGGAAGTCATTCCCTCCAGAAGCACCTCGTTTTCGGAATCGGCTTGTATTTTTTCCATAATATGTTCTCTTTTCTTCTATTTTTTCCGTTTCTTTCATAGAATGGAACTACATAGATACACGGGCAGACGAAGGAGGATGAGCAATGTCGGTATCGGATTGGAGCGGCAGAGCCAGATGCGTGGTTTTGGGAGAATATCTTGCGGAGAATAAAACGACGGTGCGCCAAGCGGCGGCGGTGTTCGGGGTCAGCAAAAGCACAGTACATAAGGACGTGACCGAAACGCTGCGGTTCGTAAACCGACCGCTGTGGGAGGAGGTCCGCCTCGTCCTGTTGCAGAACAAGGAGGAGCGGCATCTGCGCGGCGGAGAAGCCACGCGCATCAAGTATTCCGCCATGCACGGGCAGGGAAAAACCTGATTTCGGATTCAGCGCCGCGCATCGGTCGGTTTCATCGTCAGAAGTGCCTCCAGAGTGACCTTGCCGAAATCCGCTTCGGCAAGGTCTGTTGCCGAGCGAAAATCGTAGTAAGCGGCGCTACCAGGGGTATTGACCGAGGTCCCGAACAGCACGGTCGCATTCCGTCTCATCAGAATGCGCAGGGCATCGCGGATTTTGGGGTCTTTCAGAGAAAGATAGTTGAATTGATAGACCACGTTTTCCAGTCGGAGCAAGCGGTCGGCGTCGGCTTTCGGGAATTCGTTGATAAAGTGGTCGGCTTCCATAATCATCGGACGGGCAGGGGTATGGTAAAGCAAGCGGTTCCATTCCTGCGCATCCTCCTGCGTCATGCCGTTCCACGGAAGCAGGACAGGCAACAGGTCAAGTTTCGGCAGGCACAGTTTCAAAAGTCCCGCCGTTTCCGAAACGCCGGGGCGCAGGCGGAGATAGCCGCCCGCCAGCAGGCGCACACCCTGCGGCAGGACCTGCGTTAACTCCCGCATGGCGCGGTCACGTTCCAGAAGAAAACAGGGGAGCGATTCCCTCGCGCAGTCGAACTCCGCCATCATGCAGAAACGACGGATTCCGGTCCGTGCGTGCAGGCGGATGATTGCCTCGCGTGCATCCCACGGCGCGGCAATCCACTCTCCCATCATGGGGAGCAGGTGACAGTTCCAGTCGGTCAGCAACTTCATACGGTACCTCGGCAGGTAAACAGTTTATGGGGGCTACAGCATTTGCGGTAGCCCCCGTTTTCGGTGCAGGACACACCGTCGGCAGTCTGAAGAGCCTTGCGGTATGTCACGGTCGATTAGTCATCGCTTTCTTCATCACTTTGGCGCGGCTTGACGAGAATCGTCAGTTTGGTCACGCGCATATCGTCCATTTCCGAAACGACCACAACCATCGTGTGCGTCTCGTCCTCGTCGGTGAAACTGTCCCCGACGTGCGGGTCGGCGTTCAGCCGTTCGATTGCCCAACCGCCCATGGTGGTGTATTCGCATTCAAAGTCGCGCGGCTCGTACTCAATCTCCGAGAAGAAATCGTCGATGTTCATGTCACCCGAGACTTCATAGGTGTTCTCACCGGTTTTGACGAACTCGGGGACGATTTCATCCGATTCATCCCAGATGTCTCCGACCAACTCCTCCAGAATGTCCTCCATGGTCACGATACCAAGCGTTCCGCCGAACTCGTCAACGATGATTGCGATGTGGGTCTTTCTCTCCCGCAGGACCGTCAGCGCGGCGGGGAGTTTCATGGTTTTGTGCAGGAAGCACGGTTCCATGAGAAGCGAACGGATGGCATCGGTTGACAGGACGGGGGTGTCGATTGCCTGGCGATAGTAGTGGTTGAGATACAGAATGCCGATGATGTTGTCGATGGAATCCTCATAAACCGGAATCCGCGAGAAATGGGAACTTTCAATCACTTTTTGAATTTCATCGGGGGTGTCCAGAATGTCAAACGCCAACATATCGATTCGGGGCGTCATGATTTCCTCGACCGTTGTGTCGCGGAATTCCAGCGTGGACTGGAGCAGGTCGCTCTGGTCCTCGTCAATCACGCCTTCTTCCTCAACCGTGTCGATGATGGAGGACAGTTCCTCCTCTGTCACGGTCGGTCCCTCATCGCTGTCCTTGCCCCATATCTTGGAGAGCAACTTCACAAGTCCCATGACCAACCAGACAATCGGATAAAGAACATAGGTCAGGATGCAAATGGGGTAGGCGAACCAAAGAACCGTGGTGTCGGCGTTGTTCTTTGCGATAATCTTCGGAACAATCTCGCCGAAAATCAGGATGATGAATGTCATAACCAGTGTTGCAATCAAAGAGGCGAGGCTGTCGGAAGTGCTTTCAACCCGCAGCAACAGGGTCATGGTGATGACCGTTGCCGCCGTGGATGCCGCAATGTTGGCAAGGTTGTTGCCGATGAGGATTGCGGAGAGCGCGGAGGTAAAGTTTTCGCTGATTTTATATGCCAGAGCGGCAGTCTTGCTTCCCGCTTCCGCCGATTTTTTCAGGCGCATTTTATTGGACGCATTGAAAGAAATTTCCGAGGCGGAAAAGAATGCGGAGAATAGCACCATGATGAAAATTACAAGAATATATCCTGCCAAGGTCACGCCTCCTGTCCGTCATCCGCCGAAGCGGTTTGTTCATCCTCGGGAATCACGCGGATGATGACGTGGTCAATCTTGCCGTTTTCCACGTTCTCAACGGTGAATTCCAGATTTCCCACCGTCACGCAGTCATCCTCTTCCGGCATTTTGTCGAATTTTTCAAGCAGGAGCGAGAGAATCGGGCGCGCGGGATTGATTCCCTGCGGGCATGGAATGCCCATCTTTTCACAGACTTCCCCGCAAATCAGATGCGTGCTGACCTGAAACCGGTTTCCGCCGAGTTTGACGAAGTCGTTGTCCACCACGTCGTCCTCATCCCAGATTTCGCCGACCAGTTCTTCCAGAAAATCTTCAATCGTGATGATACCAACCGTGTGCATCTCCTCATCCCGCACGACACCGAGATAGAATTTGTGCTGACGCATCTCGGTCAGCAGGTCATCAATCAATGCGTCGGGCTTGACGAAATAGGGCGGAATCAGCAGTCCGCGCAAACGGATGTTCGGGTTCTTCAGATAAGCGCGGATGAAAGCGCGAATCTGGAGCGTTCCGATGATGTGGTCAAGGTCACCGTCGTAAACCGGCAGTCGGCTGTGCGTGGTGTTCTTGATTTGTTCCAGAATCTCGGCGTTGGGGAGGGAAGCATCGATTGCAACGATGTCCTGCCGCATGGTCATGACGTCGCGGGCGCGGGTATCGGAAAAATCGAGTGCCGATTTGAACAGGTCGCCCTGTTCCTCGTTCATTACGCCCTCTTTTTCGATGGTGTCGATGATGTCGTAAAGTTCGTCCTCGGTGATGGAGGGCACCTTTTCGTGCTTCATGAAGCGTTCGGTCAATTTGGTAAAACCGCGTGAAATCAGGGTGAAGAACGAGACGAGCGGGGTCAGAATCTTCATCAGAAAACGCACCGATGCCGCGAAAAGCAGGGAGAGCGAATCGCAACGGTCGTTGGCGAGGCTCTTCGGAATCATTTCGCTGAACAGAAATATAATCATCGTGGAGACGATTGTACACCAGAGTGCAACTTCGTCGGTGTTACCGAACAGGCGGGTGGCAATTACGGTCGCAACGGAAGCGGCGGCAATGTGGGTGATGTTGTTTCCGATGAGGAGCGTGGTGAGCGCCCGGTCGAAATTGTTTGCGATGTACATCACGCCTTTTGCGCGTTTGTTTCCGTCATCCGCTTTTGCCTTGATACGGATTTTGTTCATCGCGGAGAACGCGCTCTCGGCTCCACCGAAGAACCCGCCGCCGATGACGAACAGAATGAACAACAGAGTCAGCCCCGCAACTCCTTTCTCCGCGGCGGATGAATCCGCGGCGGCAAAAAGCGCCGTTTGTGGGATGTTCCATAACCAACTCCATATGTTCCCGTCTGTGTCCATTTGAAAAACCAACTCCTTTTCAATCAAGAATATTTATCATTATATCATATAAACGAGCGAAAGTCAAGGGCTTTTTACGCCGTTTTAATGAAATCCGTGTACAAATCGCAAAAAATCATTCAAGACGGCGCAATTTGGGGGCAAGCGCGCGCAGATAGTCGTCGCCAAGCATGGTTTCAATCTCTCCGTAGGTGCGGACCTCTGCGCCTGCGGTTTCGTCAAAGATGCGGTCTGTAACCATGTGGCGGAGTGAAGAGAGCAGGGTCGGCTCAATCCAGTAGCGGAACGCGGTGGCGGGGAAACGGGATTCCGACCGCTTCATGCGCAGGTAGAGCGGCAGACCGTCGGACTGGTCGTGCCAGATGTCAACGAAAGCGAGGTCGAATGCCTCGGGTTTCATGTCCCGCTCGGTGAATTCAAACGCGTCGGCATGCAGAACGGTGATTTTGTCTCGGTTTGGAAACTGCGGCAGAATGCAGTTTCGGAAAAGACCGATGAGGTCGGGGTCCCGCTCAATGACCGTCACCGACTGCACCTCGGGCTTCTGCGACGCGTGAAATGTGAAGTAACCAAGTCCCAAGCCGTAGGTCAGGACCCGCCCGTGCGCCTCGCCGATGACCGCACGCATGGTTTCCGCTTCGTTCGGCGTGACGGTCATCCATTCCACGCCGTTTTCGGTGACGGACGGAAAGGAAAAGCGCTCTTCAAAAAAGCCGATTTGCGGAATTTCGCGGAAATCGGAGGTCAGAACCGGATGCCCGCAGACGAACGGCTCGAACGCATGGTATTCCCCGTGCGTAAACCGCCATTTGCCGACCGACAGGTCCCCGAAGCGCACCGTTTTCACATATGCGTCGTTGCGGTAAGGCGTGGGGGAAAGACTGCGGACTCCTGCCTGAATATAGACCCGTTCCAAGCGGCGGTCATCCGGATTATCGGGGACATCCAGCCCAATGGATGCAGAAAAGAGCGCACGGAATGCGTCGGCGGCGGGGATTGTGCAGTCGGCGGCAAGGTCGCGGACCGTCCGTGCGTCAAGCAGACGCGGGGTCAGGTTGAGATAGTTCGCATACAGGCGGAGAATGCGGTCATTTTCCTCCGTGATTTTTTTCAGGCGCGCAACGCGGAGTGCGTCCGAGGGGGAGAGCGTCAGTTTCATGTCGGTTCCTTTCGAGATTCGGACTTATGCTTATTATAGCATTCTTTTCGGGAAAATGCAATGGGTTTCGGGAATTGAAGCGAAAAAACGTTCATTGCCGTTGGGAGCGTGTTGTACCTGTTCGTTTACCCATATGAAATCCGCAAAATCCTTACTCATCCCGAGCGGTATGAAAATTGAAGTTCGGGAAGGACTCTACTGATGGTAGAATTTCAAATTGATAAGCAAAATAGCCGGACGGACATGTAAATTATAAGTAGGTTGACAAGATATGAGAAATATGTTATAATAGAGATAACAAATCCATAAAGGAGAATCTTGTATGAGTGAACACAGCATTGGTAAAACGATAGCAGGTTTGCGCAAGGAGAAAGGTTGGACACAAATTGAATTTGCACAAAAACTAAGTGTGACAGACAAGGCGGTCAGTAAATGGGAGAACGAAACAAGTTTTCCGGATATATCTCAGTTTCCCGCTATGGCACGTCTTTTCAATGTTTCTATTGATTATCTTTTAACCGGTAAGGATGTTGAAAAAGAAATCGTTGTAATTTCAAATGCGGAATTATGTGCGAAAAATGACGACGTTACAATGGCAGAGAAAGTGAAAGATTTACCCTCCGATGAAAACGGCAAAACCATTGTGGATTACATAGTAGAGTATCAAAGCATTAAGGTATTTAAGAAACTATGTGAAAACGACTCGCGCTTTATTACAAGATTTGAAATCATTGAAGCGTTGACACTTGCTGTTCTCTCAAATTCCTTGTTTTTACTGAATGGCAAACAATTCCCCATTTCAAATTCGAAAGATAGAAGAATTGCCGCTCGTAGCGGGTGTTATTTTACCTTCAAAAATGAAAGTGAAATAAAAGAACTCCTTCCCGAGGAAGATGAACCTATCTATAGTAATAATCCGCCTCAAAGGATTCTTTGTATAATACCAAGACAATTCTTCACGATGCTTGTGAATGATAAGCGTATTAACGAAGACACACTCAACTCGCTCCTCTTGCCTATAAATGAATCGGACCGCGTTTGGTATGCGGCTTTTCCATACTTGATTGAAGAGGCTTATAAAGGGCAAAATCAGAACTTACTTCACTATTTGCTGACTGCTGCGGAGAAAAACAACCATAAAATTTTTGAAGAGATTGAACCATATTACGATAATTATGATCGCACATATAACTACATTTTAAGCAATTATGCGATAACTCATAAATATAATTTTGGTACAAAGCGCTACATTGTACATATTTTGAAAAGCACAATCACATTTGCCTTGGAAAAAGGGGATTTTGAAGCAGTAGAAAAGTTCAACAAATTTAACAGTGAAATATTGTCATTTGTTGATACTAAATTCAGCAGTCAATCTCATGAAAATTCAAAATGCTATGTTGCAAGTGGCGATGAAATCAGAATTGCCAAACTGAAACTTGATAAGACCATTTCCAATACCAAGTTGCAAGTAGAAATGGCTTTGCATAATGGTATCCTCAACATCTGTGAAGTAAAGAACGTAAAGGATTTGCCCTCCATAAAAGAGGCATTGTATATGTACCCGATTCATCCTTTTGAGGTGCTTTATAATTGGTATTCAAAAAAAGACTGGAAATCCTTGTTTCGGTTTGCGGTGGATGAAAAGGCGAATGATTTGGCAAATTCCGTTATTGCGCAGAACATTGATACAATTGAAGATAGGATACTTGAAGTATGGACTAAGGATAAGCAGAAAGAACTGAATATCAATCAGGCAGAACTGCATAGATTGGATTCCAACGCTTCGGCATACAGTCAAACCTCTTTGCAAGAGGTTGCCGACTATTTACGCAATGTAAGACAAAAGATAATGAATGAATTGACTGACACGGAGGAAAAAGAAGCGATTCTCGGAGAATTGACCAAAGATTTCTTTTATTCGGAATTGGAAAAAGGCAACCGGGATATTGTTATTGTAAAACTATGTGTCAGGCTGGAAGCAATTTTAAAGTTTGACTATCGATTAGACGGTAATTTCTCTGAAATGTTGGATCATTTCTGTAATCGATTCAACACGTATGATGACGAAGGAAATGATTACGACCCGTATACGCCCCAAATGTTAAATAATTTGAGAAAGCAAAGAAATGGGATTGTTCACTCTGAAAAAGTGTTACCTCAGATGTCCGACGAAGAAATCAAGCAATGTATTGAATATATTTGCTCATTATAAGGAGGGAATAAAGTGGATAAATATCAAAAATATATATTGAAGAGGCACATTACGGATTTATTCATCTTTTGCCGCACTGACCCTGTGGACCGAAGCAAAGAATATGCTATAGCGAAATGCGGTAAATTTAATGAGCAAACGGATTCTTTTTGCATCAATCAGGATGATGATATTACCAAAACGAAATATTCATTGGTTATCAATCCGAAAGAATTTGATTGTCGAATTTTTTCCGGAATCTCTATTTCAAAAGAGGGGCAATGGACGGAAGTCCCGTGTGTTCAGGGGATGTATAGCATTGTTGCCGATTTTGAGGACAGAATCAATGAGATTAAATTTTCTTTTTTTAACGGCTTAGCCGATGACTATATTTTAAAAATAGCATACGTCGAGGCAGATAAGGACAAATATTATGCTGCCGTCGCACAGCAAAAGAAAGAAGCCTTAGAAAAAGCAGCAAACATTAAAGTTGCAACAGGGACAAATTTGGTTAACATTTATTTCAATCTTTGTTGCAAGGAATGCGAGAGAACCGAAATAACTTTATACATTCCCGATAAATACAGAACGGTTGGCGGACCATATGGACCGGTTCAGGAGCCGGAAAGTTGGACCATGTTTAAAAAATGCGAATTAAATTCCAACGACTTATTCCTATCTGTGCAAGGACTTGCATATGGAACATATTCCTTCGTTTTAAGGCAATTTGATAAGAATAATCAGGAGATACTGTGTACAGACCATATTACTTTCAAAATATTAGAGCCAATTCAGGATTCACCAAACCTTGTAAATGGCTGTGTGAATGTTATTTAGAAAGCCATATATCCGATGTTATGATTCGAAAGAGCGCGGAAAATCCGCGCTCTTTTCTGAAATACCCCTTGCGCCGCGCGCCGAAACATGGTATAATAGAAGCAGAATCGCAACAGGAAAGGAACGGTGAGAACCGAAATGGAACTTGCAAGCATTCTGTCCCATGTGGACCACACGAACCTCAAACAGAGCGCAACGTGGGAGGACATCCGTGCGCTTTGCGACGATGGGCTGACCTATCACACCGCGTCGGTCTGCATTCCGCCCGCCCACGTCCGCGCGGCGGCGGATTACCTTGGCGGCAGACTGCCCGTCTGCACGGTCATCGGTTTCCCGAACGGCTACAACACGACTGCCGCAAAGGTCTTTGAGACCGCAGATGCGGTGAAAAACGGCGCGGATGAAATCGATATGGTCATCAATCTCGGACTTCTCCGCGCGCGCAAATACGAGGCGGTCCTGCGTGAAATCCGTGCGGTCCGCGAGGTCTGCGAGGGGAAAATTCTGAAAGTCATCATCGAAACCTGCCTTTTGACCGAACAGGAGAAGATTCGGATGTGCGGCATTGTCGGCGACAGCGGCGCGGACTATATCAAGACCTCCACGGGGTTCTCCACGGCGGGCGCAACGCCGGAGGACATCGCGCTCTTTGCCAAGCATTGCCCCTCGCACCTCAAAATCAAGGCGGCGGGCGGCATCCGCTCCTTTGCCGACGCGGAGCATTTTCTCGCTCTCGGCGCGGACCGTCTGGGGACCAGTGCGCTGGTCCGTCTTGCAAAGGAGGCGCAGGCATGACGGCAAAGCGGGTCTTTCTGATTGTCCTCGACAGCCTCGGCGCGGGGGAAGCGCCTGACGCGGCGGCGTTCGGGGACATCGGCGCGAACACCCTGCGCGGTATTCACAATACGGGGTTGCTCCGCATTCCGACCCTGGGGCGGCTCGGCATCGGCAACATTGACGGCTTGTCTTTTCTCGGTCCCGTTCCGTCTCCCGCCGCCGCGTTCGGCAAAATGCGGGAACGCTCCGCGGGAAAGGACACGACCATCGGGCATTGGGAGATTGCGGGTCACGTCTCGCCCCGCCCGATGACGACCTTTCCGCACGGCTTCCCGCAGGACCTTTTGAACCGCTTCACCGAACTGACGGGGAAAGGCGTTCTCTGCAACCTGCCGTATTCGGGGACCGACGTCATCCGCGACTACGGAGAGGAACATCTGCGCACGGGCAAACTGATTGTCTACACCTCGGCGGACAGCGTGTTTCAGATTGCGGCGCATGAAGATTTGGTCCCGCCCGAGGAACTGTACGAAATCTGCCGCAAGGCGCGGGAGTTGCTGACAGGGGACTATGCCGTCGGGCGGGTCATCGCGCGCCCGTTTGTCGGGTCGAACGCCTCGGATTTCACGCGTGTTTCCGCCGACCGCCGCGATTTTTCGCTTGAACCGCCGGTTCCGGTCCTGCCCGACGTGCTGAAAGCGGCGGGGTATGACGTGCTGTCGGTCGGGAAGATTATCGACATTTTCGCGGGTCGCGGCTTTACAAAATTCTACCGCACCCACGGCAATGACGAGGGGATGGCGGTCACCTCGGAACTTGAAAAAACCGATTTCCATGGACTTTGCTTTGTCAATCTGGTGGATTTCGATATGCTTTACGGACACCGCAACGACGCGCGCGGTTATGCCGGGGCGCTGAATCGCTTTGACTCGTGGCTCTCGGGTTTCCTGTCCGCCATGCGTGCGGATGACGTCCTGCTCCTGACCGCCGACCACGGCTGTGACCCGAGCGATGTCAGCACCGACCACACGCGAGAATACGTCCCGCTTCTGGTTGCGGGACCTTCGGTCCGTCCTGCCTCTCTCGGGGTGCGGAACGGTTTCTCGGACGTTTCGGAAAGCGTTCTCGGAATGCTCGGTGCCAAGGGGACGTTCGGCGCATCCGATTTTTCGGGGGAGGTTTTGGTATGACGGACGCTGAATTGGTGCGGCTTGCCGATGCCGCGCGTTCAAATTCTTATGCGCCCTATTCCGGCTTTTCGGTTGGCGCGGCGCTTTTATGCACGGACGGAACGGTTTGGAGCGGTGGTAATGTAGAAAACGCTTCCTATCCGGTGACCTGCTGTGCCGAGCGGAGTGCGCTGTTTGCCGCCGTCAGTGCGGGAAAACGGCAATTTGCGGCGCTTGCGGTTGTGGGCGGCAGGCAGGGACAAACGCCCGACAGTTTCTTCACACCCTGCGGGGTCTGCCGTCAGGCACTGGCGGAATTCTGCGGACCCGATTTTCCGATTCTCGTGTCGGATGGCAGAGAGACGCGGCGCTATACGCTCGGGGAACTGTTGCCGCACGGATTTTCCGCGGACGCGATGAAGCGCGGGGAGGACCGCACATGAGCGGCGCGCATCGGGTCACGGCGGCGGAACTTGCCCCGCTTCTCCCGCCGCGCGAGCGGAACACGCACAAAGGGGATTACGGCTACGTCGCGCTTCTCGGCGGGTGCATGGAGTATTCGGGCGCGGCAAAACTGGCAAATCTCAGCCTGTCCGCCCTGCGCGCGGGGTGCGGCGTGGCAACCTTGGCGGTCCCCGCGACTTTGGCGGGGGCGGTTGCACCGTATCTTCTGGAAAGCACGCTTTCGCCGGCGCCCGACCGTGGGGACGGACATATGGTGTTTGACGCGGACTATCTGACCGCACTGACGGCGGGAAAGCGCGCGGTTGCGGTCGGCATGGGCTGGGGCAGGACCGAAGAGAACCGGCGGATTCTGAATTGGCTTCTTGCGCATTACAGCGGCTCACTGCTCATCGATGCGGACGGCTTGTGGGCGCTCTCCGGGTTGGGACCCGTTGATTATCTTCCCGCGGCGTCCTGTCGTGTGATTCTGACCCCGCACCACGGGGAATTCGCGCGCCTGACCGGTCTGTCGGTCCCGCAGATTGAAGCGGACCGATTCTCTGCCGCGCGGGAGTTTGCGAAGCGCACGGGAGCGGTGACCCTGCTCAAGGGTCCCGAAACGGTCGTGACGGATGGGGAGACGGTGCTGACGGTTGACCGCGGCTGCCCGGGAATGGCAACGGCGGGAAGCGGGGACGTCCTGTCCGGCGTGATAACGGGACTGCTCGGCTACCTGCCGCCCGATGTGCGGACGGTTGCGTTCGGCGCGTATCTGTGCGGCCTTGCGGGCGAATACGCGGCGCGGGACATGGGAGAGATTTCCATGCTTGCGTCGGATACCGTTTCCCATCTTGCCGAAGCCGTGCGAACGGTACGACATACGGAAAATGCCTTGGGGTAAACAAGCCCCAAGGCATTTTTTCAGTCTGCGGTTTTGTCGGATTGACGTTTCCGAAAAAAGAGCAAGGGGAGGCAGGCAAGAAACAGCACCGTGACAACCGGGGCGGCAAAAGCGGGTGCAAATGCCTCTGTCGACTGTGCGGGCGGAATCAGGAGCGAGGGGGAGAGCCGCAGGGCAAGCAGGAATCCCGCGGCGGTCAGAATGCCGTGCAACAACTTGCAGAGGAAATACCGTCGCATCCGGAACCCGCGACCGTCGCAGACCGACAGGACCTGACAATGGACCGAAAGTCCCGACCATCCCACCGCAAACGCGGTCATGACGGCGGACAGGAGGGGCGGTTTGAGTGCGGATGCCACCGAAACACCGCCCGACAGTTCAAACACGCAGAAGACGGCGGCGCGGACCGCGCCCGGCAGACGGAGCCGGTTTACAAGCACGGTCAGGGTCCCGCAGAATGCCGAGAAAAAGACCACGTAGGCGCAAACCGTCAGCATTCCCGTGAGGGCGGAACGGATGGCGTCGGTAAAGAACTGCGCGCCGCTTTTTGGGGGACGGACAATCGGCTCGGCGCTCGGTACCGTTGCATCCCGCTCCTTTCGCGACGGGAGCCGTGCAAGCAGAATTCCAATCAGAAGTGCGGACAGGAGCGTGACCGTCAGCAGGACCGAACCGAACCGACGGCTCCCGTGGAGTGACACGCCCACCGCGTTCAGAAGAAAGGCAGAGGACGGATTGGTGGAGGCGCAGATGACGCGTTCCGCCTCGTCGCGGGTCAGAGTACCGCGGTCGTAGGCATTCACCGCCGCCCGTGCGCCGACGGGAAACCCGCAGAACATTCCGAGCAGGATTGCACAGCAACCGTCGGGCGGCAGACGGAACAGCCCCGAGAGCGGTCCCGAGAGCGGGCGAAGCAACAGGCGCCCGATCCCGCCCGAAACAATCAGTTCGGACAGGACCAGAAACGGGAAAAGCGAGGGGACTACGGTAACGGCACAGAGCCGCAGTCCGGCAGTCATATATTCGATGGCAATATCCGCATTGCGCAGAATCAGAAACAGGCAGAACAGGGCGAAGAAGCCGAAGCAGAGTTGTCCCGGGGTGCGAGTCTGCAAATGCCCCGTATGAGAATGCGACGTTACGTCTGTCATGGTTGCGACCTCCCACGCATAGAATGGAGTGGTATACCGTATGTTTCGATGCTGAATTTTATGCGGCGGGAGGATGGAGATGGCAAAAGAAAAGAAACGGGTGCGGGGTGCGGGAGAGTTGCGGAGCGTGTTCCCGTATCACGAAAGCGTGACGGTCTGGGGGCGGGAGCGCGTGACGGCGCAGGGATGCCGTCGGATTCTGACTTACACCGCGACCTGCATCCGTCTGAAACGGCGGCACGCGGTTCTCGCGGTCAGGGGCAGGGACCTTGTGTGCGTATCGTTTTCCTGCGGATGCGCAACCCTGACGGGAACGATTCTGTCGGTTACGTTTGAGGACGGGGAGGAGGTGCGCGAATGAATCCGGTTCTGTTTCTCGCGGGTTACGCGGAGATTGCCGTCGACGCGGCAAACGCAGCCCCGCTTATGGATTCGTTTTTGCGGCAGGACCTGTCCTTTTCCCGTCTCGTTGCCGGGACGGACGGCGGCATCCGCCTGCTCTGCTCCGCAAGGACGGCAAAAAAGGTTGCGGGGAAACTGCCCGTTACCGTTTTGCGGCGGGGCGGGATGCCGTCTCTTTTACTTCGCCTGCTCCGCCGCCCGGGGTTGGTTATGGGCGGACTCTGCGCGGTGATTCTGCTGCTCGTTTCGCGGCTGTTCGTCTGGGACGTGCGGGTGACGGGAAACAGTACGATGAGCGCGGCGGAGGTTGTGGAGGAACTGAAAAACAACGGTTTCGGCGTGGGGAGTTATCTCCCCGATTTTTCGGCGGGAGAGGTGGAAAACCGCGTGCTTCTCACTTCCGACCGCCTTGCATGGGTATCGGTCCGGATGCAGGGAACGGTTGCCGAGGTACAGGTCATGGAACGGGACGCGAAGCCGGAGGACGTGACGCCGAAACGTCCGGCGGATTTGGTAGCAAGAATGGACGGACAGATTGAAATGGTGGAACTCCTCCGCGGGAATGCGGTGGTCCGCGCAGGGCAGGCGGTACGGCGGGGCGAACTTCTGGTCAGCGGAATTTTCGAGCATGAGAACATCGGATGTCGGTTCACCCGTGCCGCAGGACGGGTTCTGGCGCGGACCGAACACACGCTGACCGTGGAAATTCCGCTTTCCGAAACCGAAAAGGTCTGTTATGCGACCGAAAAAGGAGATGTTTGGCTGAATTTTTTTGCTTTTACGGGAAAAATTTCAGAAAACACTGGAAATGGGAGTGTGGATTGTGATATAATAGAAACGGTAACACATCCCGACCTGTGGTTCCTGCAAAACCTGCCGGTTTCCCTGCGCCGCGAAACGCGCAGACTCTGGAGAGAGGAAACGGTAACCAGAACGCCCGAGGAAGCAACGGCATTGGCGTATGAACGTCTGGAGGCGGAATTGCGACGGCTGTCGGAGAGCGCGCAACTGCTTTCCTGCAAAACCGAAATGACGCTGACCGATGCGGGCATCCTGCTGGAATGCACGGTGACCTGTATCGAGGACATCGCAGAGCAGGTCGAGTTTGATGTGACAGATTAACCGCATTGAGAGGAATCAAATGAACCGTAGAATCATGAAAATGGAACATCCCGACGCGACCGCCAAAATTTTCGGGAGTTTTGACCGAAACGCCGCCATGATTGAAGCACAGTTCGGCGTGACGGTGCGGAACCGCGCGGGGGACGGCGGAGATTCAATCGTAATCGAGGGGGAGAATGCCGAGGCGGTCAACGCCGCCGCGCAGTGCGTTTCCTATCTCCATGAACTCTGCTCCAAGACCGATGAACTGTCGGAACAGTCGGTGCAATACGCCATCGACATGGTGACGGCGGGACAGGGCGCGGAACTGGAGGCTTTGGGGGATGCCTGCATCTGCGTGACTGCCAAGGGAAAGCCAATCAAGGCAAAGACCGTCGGGCAGAAGCAGTATGTTGAGAGCATCCGCAAAAATACGATTGTTCTCGGCGTGGGACCTGCGGGAACCGGAAAAACCTTTCTCGCGGTTGCCATGGCGGTCAAGGCACTGCGGGAGAAGCAGGTCAGCCGCGTGATTCTGACGCGTCCCGCCATTGAAGCCGGTGAGAAACTCGGGTTTCTCCCCGGTGACCTGCAAAGCAAGATTGACCCTTATCTGCGTCCGCTTTATGACGCACTTTACGAAATGATGGGCGTGGAGAACTACCAAAAGCAGGTGGAAAAAGGGGTGATTGAAATTGCGCCGCTTGCCTACATGAGAGGGCGGACGCTTGACGATTCGTTCATCATTCTGGACGAGGCGCAGAACGCCACGCCCGAGCAGATGAAGATGTTCCTGACGCGCCTCGGTTTCAACTCCAAGGTGGTGGTAACGGGCGACCTGACCCAGACCGACCTGCCGAGAGGTCAGAAGAGCGGGCTTGCGGCGGCGGTGAAAATCCTTGCGGGGATTGAGGACATCGGAATTCATTATTTTACCGAGCGCGACGTGGTGCGTCACAGGTTGGTACAGAAGATTATTCAGGCATACGAGCGTTACGACCGCGAGATGATACGGAAAGAAAAGAACGACCGCGAAAAAGCGGGGGAGCGGTTCCGCGCTCTGCGCAGGACCGAGAAACACGGAAAGGAAACCGAATAAAATGGAACGGAAAATGCTTTGCAAGATTGATTTTGAAAACCGTCAGGACCTGTTGCCGCTGACCTATAAACTGAAAATGTTGGTCCGCCGTGCGGTGGAGGCAACGCTGGATTACGAGCAGTACGAAAATCCGATTGAGGTGTCGGTCACTTTTACCGACAACGAGGGAATCCGCGAACTGAACCGCAAATTCCGGAATATTGACCGCGCAACCGACGTGCTGTCGTTCCCGCTGTTCGACTACACGGGGGAGAGCGAGGAACCGCCGGTGGACGAGTTGCTCGGAATGCTCGGTGACATCGTGATTTCCTTGGAGCAGGCAAAGAAGCAGGCGGAAGAATTCGGTCACAGTTTTGAGCGCGAGGCAGCGTTCCTGACCGTGCATTCCATGCTTCACCTGTTGGGATACGACCACGAAGCGGGCAAGGAAGAGGAAGCCGATATGCGGCGCAGACAGCGGGAGATCCTTGACCGCATGGGGTTGTCACTTAAGGGGACAAAATGAACCGGTATCAGAGAAAACCGGCAGAGGAGGAACCGACCAGGCCCGAGGGCTTTGCGGGGCGGAACGTCAAGGTCATCTCCTTTGCCGTGTGCATGGTTCTCTTTTTCGCTTTTTTCGGTCCGCTCAGTTTTTTCCGGATACGGGATTGCGCCGAAAAGCGTGAGGCAAAGAAACTGCCCGAGTTGACTGTGGAAAATATCATTGATTTCTGCAATGACAAAACGCTGTTGACCATGAACCGCCTGCGGAACTACCGCGGCGTTTACAAGCCCGCCGATAAGGGAAACACCTATACGGCGGAGTTCAGCCATTACATGCTTCTCGCGTTTGAGGACCCCGCAACGGGAAAGATGACATTCTGTGAGGTGACTGACCTGCAAACGGAGGACCGACTCGACCTTTTGGGCGAGAAGCCCGACCCGATGGGTTTTTTCGGGAGAAAATAAGAAACGGAACAGTAAGACGATGAAAAGAACAGGCTTTTTTGCAATCGTAGGGCGACCAAACGTCGGAAAATCGACCCTGCTCAATCGGATACTCGGAGAGAAAGTTGCCATCGTATCCTCCAAGCCGCAGACCACGCGGAATCGGATTCTCGGCATTGAAACACGGGGGGAGGACCAATTCGTCTTTATCGACACCCCGGGCATTTTCAATGCGAAAAATTCGCTCGGAGACTATATGGTCAAGGTCGCAACCGGCTCCATGCAGGACGGTGACGCGGTGATTCTGGTGGCTGACGCGGCATATGAGCCGGGGGACGTGGAGAAAAAGGTCATTGCGCGGCTGAAGCAGAGCGGAACGCCTGCCATTCTCGCGCTGAACAAGTGTGATTTGTGCCGCAGTGACCGGATTGCCGCAACGATTGCGGCATATGCGGCGCTCTGCGATTTCGCGGCGGTGGTCCCGATTTCCGCAAAAAACGGAAAGAATGTGGACGAGTTGTTGGACGAATGCCGCAAATTTCTCCATGAGGACGAGTGGATTTTTGCAGAAGATATGATGACCGACCAGACCGTGCGGCAGATGGCGTCCGAAATCATCCGCGAGAAGATTCTGCGGACGGTGGACCGCGAAATTCCGCACGGCATTGCGGTCGTAATCGAGGACTTCACGGAGGAGGGGGACCTGACCCGCATCCGCGCGGAGATTTTCTGCGAAAAGGAATCGCACAAGGGGATTCTGGTCGGCAAAAACGGCGAAACGCTCAAACGAATCGGAACCTATGCGCGGCAGGACCTTGAAAACCTGACGGGAACCAAGGTCTACCTGAACCTGTGGGTCAAAGTCAAGGAAAACTGGCGCGACAGTGCGCGTGGCGTCAGCGATTTCGGATACGGAAACTGAAATGGCAAGTCTGCACGAATCGGTTGACGGCGTTGTGGTCCGCGTCAGGGATGTCGGCGAGAGCGACCGCTATCTTTCGGTCCTGACTGCGGAAAAGGGGCGAATTTCCATTCTTTCCAAAGGCAGTCATGCCCTGCGCGGACCGCAGATTTCCGTCAGCCAACTGTTTACCTACGGCAATTTTGAATACTATCGCAAAGGGACAACCTATATCCTCAAGGGAGGCAGTGCCATCCAGCCGTTTTACGGGCTGACGGCGGACATTGACCGTCTCAACCTTGCCGCCTACCTTTGCGAACTGACCTGTGAGGTCACCGACGAGGGGGAAGAAGCGGGGGAAATGCTCCGTCTGCTCCTCAACGCTCTGCACGCGCTGTCATTCGGACTGCGTTCGCAGGAACAAATCAAAGGCGCGTTCGAGATTCGCGCGGCAGTTCTGTCGGGCTATGCCCCCGACCTGTCTGGCTGTTCTGTGTGCGGGCGGACGGATTCCGACCCGTTTTATTTTGATGTCATGAGCGGTGCGTTGATTTGCCGCGACTGTTGGGGCAAGCGGCAGGGAAGCCCGCATCCGACCGGCGTTTACGCGGATGAGATGCGGGAGGCGGAGATTGTCGGTATCCTGTCCCCCGCAGTCACGGCGGCGATACGGTTTTGCGCGGCGGCACCGCTTGAGCGGATTCTCTCGTTTGAACTGAAAGAGGAAGAGGACCTCGCCGCATTTGCCAAGCAAGCCGAAACCTATATTCTTTCGCACATCGGACACGGCTTTGAAGCGCTGAATTTTTACCATACCATGCGGAGGCTGAAGCAACCATGAGTTTTTCCGATAAGACCCTGACTACACTGGAATTTGACAAAATCTGTGACCTGCTCGCATCCTGCGCGGCAACCGAGGGCGCAAAAGAACTTTGCCACAGGCTCCTGCCCTCCGACGACGCGGTTGAGATTGCGCGCAGACTGCAGCGGACAACCGATGCCCGTCGGCTTTCCGACGCAAAGGGAATGCCGCCGTTCGGCTCGGTCCGCGATGTGTCCGCCGCGTGCGAACGCGCCGAGAAAGGCGCAATGCTCTCCACACGCGAACTGCTGGACGTGGCGCGCCTGTTGCATTCCGCCCGCGCGCTCTCCGATTACAACAAAACGAACCGCACTTTTCCGACCTCACTTGACGAGATTTTCGGTCGGCTTCTCTGCAACAGAACCCTGGAGGAGCGCATCACGCGTTCGATTCTCTCCGAGGACATGATTGCCGACGAAGCAAGCCCCGCGCTTGCCGACCTGCGCCGCAAGATACGCGACACCAATAACCGTATCAAGGAAACGCTTCAGCATTATATCAGCGGGTCCTATTCCAAGGCGTTGCAGGACAATCTGGTTACTACGCGGAACGGGCGATATGTCGTTCCCGTTAAAGTGGAATGTAAAAATGAAATCAAGGGACTGATTCACGATACCTCCTCCTCGGGCGCCACGATTTTTGTGGAGCCGATGGCGGTGGTGGAAGCAAACAACGAGTTGCGGATGTTGCAATCGAAAGAGGAACATGAGATTGAGCGCATTCTGTTTGCGCTGTCGGCAGATGTCAGCACGGCGGCGGAGTCGTTGCGGCTGGACTATCTGAACATTACCGACCTCGCGTTCCGATTCGCCTGCGGGGAGTTTTCCGCACGCATCGGGGGGTGTGCGCCGATTGTGACCGAAAACGGTCCAATCAACCTGCGCCGCGCGCGGCATCCGTTGATTGCAAAGGAGAAAGTGGTGCCGACCGACATCCGCATGGGGGATGACTGCGACACGCTTATCATCACGGGTCCGAACACGGGCGGTAAAACCGTAACGCTGAAAACCATCGGTCTGTTTTCCCTGATGGCGCAGGCGGGATTGCATATTCCTGCCGATGCGGATTCCACGGTGCGCGTGTTCCGGAGCGTTCTGGTTGACATCGGGGACGAGCAGAGCATCGAGCAGTCGCTGTCCACGTTCTCTTCCCACATGGTCAATATCGTGTCCATTATGAAGCAGGTGGACAACCGCTCGCTCTGTCTGTTCGACGAATTGGGCGCAGGGACCGACCCTGTGGAGGGCGCGGCGCTTGCGGTTGCGGTGATTGAATCGGTGCGCAAGGTCGGCGCCATGTGTGTGGCGACCACGCACTATACCGAACTGAAGACCTACGCGCTCTACACCGAGGGGGTGCTGAACGCATCCTGTGAATTCGACGTGACCACGCTCAAACCGACCTATCGGCTTATCATCGGGACCCCGGGAAAGTCCAACGCATTCGCAATCTCCGAAAAACTCGGACTGCCGCGCGAAATCATTGAGTTGGCAAAACAGCACGTCGGAACCGACCATAAGCAGTTTGAGGAGGTCATCGGGCAACTGGAAGCGTCGAGGCTGGAAGCCGACCGGAACCGTGCCGCGGCAGAGCGCCTGCGGACCGAGTACGAGCGCAGGCGTGCCGAGACCGAGGCGGAATTGACGCGGATGCGGAACGAAGCGAACCGCGAAATCGAACAGAAGCAACGCAAGGCACAGCAGATGTTGGACAGTGCAAAGGCATCGAGTGATTTTATCTTTGCACAGTTGGAAAAGGCAAAAAAAGCGCAGGAAAAGGACCGCTTGCGCGAGGGGCTTGACGAGGCGCGCCGTGCGGTCCGGGCGGAACTGCGGAAGAATGAAGACCGCGTGAACCCTGTGGAGGAACGCAGAAAGGACGAAAAATACGTCCTGCCGCGACCGCTCCGGAAAGGGGACCGCGTGTATCTGGTCAACGTCGGCAGTGAGGGCGTTGTGCTGGAATTGCCCGACAAGAGCGGCAACGTGTTGGTGCAGGCAGGGATCCTCAAAACGCGAACGCCGCTTGAAAATCTGGAACTGGCAGAGGATGAAGCGCAGGTCATCCGCGACGGGAAGAAAACACCTGCCGCAGGCTACCGCGTTGAGGTCAACCGCGACTTCCGCGATGAAATCGACTTGCGCGGACTGATGGGTGACGAGGGATGGCAGGAGGTTGACAAGTATTTGGACGAGGCTACCGTTGCGGGCTTTACCAAGGTCCGTCTGATTCACGGGAAAGGAACGGGCGCACTGAAAAATGCGATTTGGCAACATCTGAAGAAAGATAAGCGCGTGAAAGAGTTCCGACTCGGACAGTACGGAGAGGGGGACGGCGGCGTTACGGTGGTGGAACTGAAGTAAACGGAATTATCAAACGGGGGGAAGCGCATGGCGGGTGTCAAGAGAATACGTCTGATAACCGTCCTGCTTCTGACGGCAGGTGCGGCGGCTTCGTTCGCGGCGCTTCGCCGCCATCCGGAAAGCGGGATTCTCACCGTGCTTCGGCGCTTGGCGGCACCCTCCGCACAGCCGATGGAAGCATTCGGCAAATTCCATCTTGTCTGTCTCGGAATCTGCGTCATCGCGGCGGTTGTGACCGGTTTCGTGGCTTGGCGATATGCCGACGCGCGTCTGACCGACCGTCTGGTGTTTGCATTCGGCGTGATTTTTCTTCTGTTGGAATGGTACAAGCAGGTTGATTACAACTGCGTGAACGGAAGTGGTGCCTACGACTTTACGGTTTTCCCGTTTCAGTTCTGCTCTTTGCCGCTGTACTTCTGCCCGATTGCACCGATGCTCGGGCGGCGTGCCAAGCATACGCTTTCCTGCTTTCTTGCACTGTTCGGAACGGTCGGAGGGTATCTCGTAATGGCGTATCCGAATTTGCCCGCGTCGCCGATTCTCTGCGTGCATACCATGCTCTGGCACACGCTGATGATTCTGCTTGGTGTATGGCTTTTGATTGGAACGTCGTGCGGAAAATCCTTTGTCCGCGATTATCTTCCTGCGACGGGCGTGTTTCTTGCCGTATTCGGAGCGGCAACGGGGCTGAACGTTCTGCTTTCCGGTTGCTCGGGCGGCAGGATAAATCTGTTCTATATGAGCCCCTATCACAGAACCGGTTTTCTGCTTGTCGCGGACGCGCAAAGGCTGTGGGGATGGGGCGCGTCGGTTGCCGTGTATATTCTGCTGTTCCTGTTCGCGGGCGCCCTGCCGATTTGGATTTTGGGCGCGGTTTTGCGGCGGATTCGTCAGAAAAAAAGAAAAAACTGAAAAAACACGAAAAAATTTCGGAAAAGCCCTTGCAATTCGGGGCGCAATATGGTAAAATATATAGGATGATAGGGGACTTCCGGCGCCGGCATTCCGGCATGCGAAGTCGGAAGAAACAATAACGGAGGTTACTATGAACAATCTGATTGCTTTTCTCGCAACAAACGCCATAACCGTATGGACGTGGATTCTCGGTGTGCTTGCGGTTGTGCTGTCGCTCGTGATTTCGGTCGCGGTTGCGCTTCAGCCCTCCAAGGATGGGGGACTTTCGAGTACCATCGTCGGTAGCGGCGAGAGTTTCTTCGGCAAATCCGGCGGATTGACCAAAGAGAAGTGGCTCTCCAGACTGACTCTGGTCTGCTCGATTATTCTGGTTGTGGTCGTGTCTGTTCTGACCATTGTCGTTATCAATCTGAAGTGATTGCGGAAAAAACACGAAAACAGCCGGCAGAAAGCCTTGCTTTCTGCCGGTTGTTTTTTTGCCTTTTCAGGTATCGGAACCGTTTTTGACGTGTACGTCCAACTGCGGGAACGGAATTTCAATCTTCTCCGCTACCAACCGCTTCTGCACGGCTTCCAGAAGATTGAAGTGAACCGTCCAGTAGTCCTCCTTTTTGGTCCAGACGCGAACGGAGAAATCCAACGCGCTCTCGTTCTGCTTGGCAAGGCGGACGAACGGCGCGGGGTCGGTCAGGGCAAGACTCTGTTTTGATGCTTCTTCCAAAAGCACCTGTTGCACACGGTCGACGTCGCTTCCGTAAGCGACCGAGACGGTCAGGTCCACGCGCCGCGTATCGTTGACCGAGTAGTTCACAACCGATGCGCCCGTAATCGTGCCGTTCGGAATGGTGACCTCGCGGTTGTCGGGGGTCGTCATGACGGTATAGAAGATGCCGATTTCTTTCACGGTTCCGCTGTAACCGCCCGCATCCACAAAATCTCCGATGCGGAACGGGCGAAAGATGAGAATCATGATACCGCCCGCAAAGTTGCTCAATGCCCCCTGCAAAGCCAGTCCGATGGCAACGCCTGCCGAGGCGATGACCGCGATGACCGATGACATCGGCACGCCGAGAATGCCGATTGCCGTAACGATGACCAGTGTGTTAAGCGAAATCCGGACGGCGCCGAAGAGGAATTTGGCAACGGTCGGGTCTTTTTTCATCAACCTGCTTTTTCCGAGCAGGCGGACGAGCAGGCGCACAAGCCAAAAGCCGATGACAAACACAAGCAGGGCGATAATCAACTTTCCGCCGAAATCTGTCAGAAACCCGAGCAGTCTGTTTCCGAATTCTTCCCAAGTCATAGTGAAACTCCTTCAAAAATGAATTTCCGGACAGCCGAAGCCGTCCGGAGAATAGTGTAGCATAAATTTATGAACTTTTCGCGTGCTTTCGCAGAAAACCGTTATTCTTTGGTTCGTTCAATTTCTGCCAACGGGTTCTGTGCCATGGCATCCTCCATTTCACGACTGCTGACGTGCGTGTAAATCTGCGTGGTGTTGAGTTGTTCGTGACCGAGAATGTCTTTCAGGACCCGCACGTCAACCTTTCCGGATTGGTACATCAGCGTCGCCGCCGTGTGTCGCAGTTTATGTACCGAATAATGTTTGGATTCCAGCCCCGCGCGTTTCAGGTAACGGTAGACCATTGCCTGCACGGTTTTGACGTTGATTCGCACGTTCAGGCGGCTGAGGAACAGCGCCTTGTCGGGAATGGCACGGCAGGCGTCGCTTTGGCGGAATTTCAGGTAATCGGACAGTGCCGAGCGGCAGGCGTCGTTCAGATAGATGACCCGTTCCTTGCTGCCCTTACCCGTTACCCGCAGGGAACGCAAATCGTTGTCAAGGTCGGTCAGGTTGATTCCGCATAACTCGGAGACACGCATTCCGCAGTTAAGGAACAGGGTCAGGATTGCATAATCGCGGACACGGTTCGGAGAGTCGGTGTCGGTGCGTACCGCGTCGAGCAGGCGGAGCGCCTCATCGAGCGACAGCACTTTCGGCAGGGTCTTCTGCGCTTTCGGAGAATCAATGTCAACGGTCGGATTTTCGGTCAGGTAGTGGCGCTTGGAGACCAGATACTTGTAAAGAGAGCGGATAGCCGCGAGTTTGCGCGCCCGCGCGGACCAGTGGTTATTTCGCACGGTTCCCGTGTAGAACAGGAACTGGTAAACGTCGTCCTGCGTGATTTCCCGCAGGCGGTCCAGTCCGACCTTGCTGACGTCCACCTGATAGAATTCGGCGGATTCAAGGGAAATATCCAAATCGCGGGAGATGAGAAAGCGAAAAAAGGTGCGCAAATCGAGCAAATATTCGTCCACGGTCTTTTGGGAACAGCCCTGAATGGACAATTTATAGGAAGCGTATTCCCGAATCAGCGGGGAAAATTCCGTGACCGAAATCAGTTGCGGCATCGCATATCCCTCCTTTCGCGAAAAATTTGTGGTTTGATACTATTATATTATACACCATATTTTAAGATTTTAGTTGATAAAGTGTAAATTATCGCCTGTTCGGGTTGAAATGTATCCTGATTTCCGATATAATAGCGGTAACCTGATACCGATGTGAGAGGTTGTATGAAAGAATTATTCAAAACAAAATCCTATGAAATGGTGCGGATGTTTTTAAACCAGTTTGCCACCGCGATTTTCGGTCTTGTATTGGCGCTTGCCGCAGGTCGCGCGGGAAGCGTGGCGTTGCGGAATGTCACAAGCGCATGCGCGATTGTATTTTATCTGTTTCTGCTCTACACGATGACATGGGAGTTGGGGTTTGCCGACCGCGCCGCAGTGGTGTCCGGAAGAAAGCCGGCAAAGCCGTGGACCGGCGCGCTACTGTCTGTCTGCGCAAACTTCATCAATTGGCTGTTGGCAATCTTCATCATGCTCGGAAATCTGCTGTCCGACGTTCCGTTTTTCTCGGGGCTCGGCGGCTTCGCGGCACCCGCGGCGCATATTCTGGAGGGAATGTATACGGGGCTGTTGGCGAATTCCGTTGGCGGCAGTCCGCTGAATTCCTATTGGTGGCTGTATTTCCTGTTGCCGGTTCCCGCAATTGTTACCTGCGGCGTTTCCTATCTGCTCGGGCTGAAAGACGTCAAATTCACGGGGCTGTTCAACGTGCGGTATCCCGATTCGGACAGAGACGTCAGGAAGAAAAAGAAAAAATAACAGGCAAAAACGGTCCCGCCAAACCATGGCGGGACCGTTTTTGTCTTAAGGCATTACCGCGTAATTCCAATGTTGCCTTAAAGGGATCTATTCCGCTTGGCTTTCAAACACGGTTTCCACTGTGCGTGAACACCGCGCGGGAGAGTATACCCAACGGTCAAGGTGCCGGACCTGTTCCGTGTCCACAAAGAGAACGGGCGCTTTGGGCGGCATCCGACAGGGGGCTGTGTCCACGATTACCAACTTGACTTTCATGCGTTCCGCGTTGATGCTCTTGATGTAGACCGCCACCGCGTGTCCGATGAGCGACCGCATGGTTTGTGCCTGTTCTTCGCCGCGTACCTCTGCGAGTCCCGCAAGATTCGGGGCAAGTTCGATGAATACGCCGTAATTCTCCACACTGCGGACAATTCCCGTGACCGTCTGTCCTGCCGCAAAGTCCGCCGCGTTTTCCTCCCACGTGCCGAGCAGTTCGCGCAGGGTGACCGAAATCCTGCCGCTCTCACGGTCTACGTTTTTGACCGCGACGGGCAACAGCATTCCAACCGACAGACGGTCGCGCGGATGGGAAATGCGGGAGACCGAAATGCAGTCGACCGACAGAAGCGAGGACACCCCGCATCCGATGTCAAGAAAGGCACCGAACGGTTCCATATGTGTGACTCTGCCGAGAATGATGTCTCCTGCGCGCAGATGTGTCAGGTAGGAATCCAGACATTCCTTTTGTGCCGCGCGGCGGGAGAGAATCGCAACCGTTTCTCCGTTGCGCTCCGTAAAAGACAGGACTTTCACTGCCACGGGTTTCCCGACACGCGAAACCACCGCAATATCTTTTCTGCTTTCCCCGGGGCGGCACCAGACCGCTTCCTCCGGAAAAATGATTCCGCGCATACATCCAAGGTCAACCGACAGGCGCATTTCTCCGTCGCAGACCGTTGCCACACCCTCGATGATTGTTCCGTTTTTCATGGCGCGTTCCGGACCGCTTCGCGACGAAAGCAGGTCGCGGTTTTCCTTGGTGTTCAGAAGTTCCCCCTCGGGTCTGAATCCGATTTCCATTGCCTTTAACCTCCTGTGTTTTTGTATCAGTCTATTCGCGCGTGCGGCGGAATATTCCGCCTTTTCGCGGGGAACACTGACAAAAAAAGGGGGACATAAAGTTGGAACTTGGCAGAAATTTTGCGGAAAACGTGCGGCAGATTGACAGCAGCCTGCGGGTGCGGGAAAATTTTGACCTGATTAAAAAGGAACTGACGGTCGGCGGGCGCGAAACCGTGTTTTACTATCCGGACGGCATGGTGGACGGGGACGCGATGGAAAAACTGATGATATACCTCCTGTCGCTGAAACCCGACGTATGGGAGGGCTGCGCCGAGGATGCGCAGTCTTTTCCGGAATATTTTGCGAAAGCGCATCTCCCCTTTATTGAGACGGATGTCACGCGCGATACGGCGCTGATGTTCCGGTCGGTTCTGTCCGGCGCGGTTTTGATGCTTGCCGACGGATTCGGTGAATATGCGGTTGTCATTGATGCGCGGACCTATCCCACGCGCTCGGTCGGGGAACCCGAGACCGACCGTGTGATTCTCGGTGCGCGGGACGGTTTTACGGAAACTCTGGTGCAGAACACCGCGTTGATTCGCCGCCGCGTGCGGGACCCTGCACTGACCATGCGCTACGTGTGCGTCGGAAGCGTCAGCCAGACCGACGTGGCAATCTGCTATCTGGACGGGCGGGCGGACGCGGACTATGTAAAGCGACTGAAAAAACGGCTTTCCTCGCTCCCCGCAAAGTCGCTGACCATGGGGCATGAATCGCTGGCGGAACTCTTAATCCCGAACCGTTGGTACAATCCCTTTCCTAAAATCCGATACACCGAGCGCCCCGACACCGCCGCCGCGCAACTTTTGGAGGGGAACGTCCTGATTCTGTGCGACAACTCGCCCGTTGTGATGATTCTGCCGACTTCGGTGTTCGATTTTCTGCAGGAGACGAATGATTTCTATCTGCCGCCGCTGACAGGGACCTATATCCGTCTGTTGCGGCACGTTATCTTTTGGGCAACGCTGTTTCTCACGCCGCTCTGGTTCCTGTTTGTCAAAAATCCAGAACTGACCCCTGCCTTTTTGCGCTTCTGTCTGCCTGCGGAGACGGGGAAGATTCCAATCATCTGGCAACTTCTTCTGGTGGAACTGATTGTGGACGGCTTGCGGATGGCATCCATGAACACACCCGATATGCTCTCCAATTCCCTGTCGGTGGTTGGCGGTCTGATTCTCGGTGACTTTGCCGTCAGAATCGGTTGGCTGATACCGGAGGTCATTGTGTTCATGGCTTTTGTCGCAATCTCCAATTTCACGCAACGCAGTTATCAACTCGGCTACGCGTTCAAATTCCTGCGAATCGGTTTACTGCTCCTCGTCTGGGCGTTTGATTTGACGGGACTTCTGCTCGGTTGCGTGGGCATCCTGCTACTGCTCCTGACCAACCGGACCGTGGACGGAAAGCGCTCCTATCTCTATCCGCTTCTCCCGTTCAACGGCAAAGCACTTCTCTCCCTCTTCGTCCGCCTCAAGAAAACCACTACCCCCAAGCCGAGCGTTTGGGGAAAGGAGTAGGGAAGACCTTGGGGCTTAGCCCCAAGCCCCATTTAAGGCAACACCGCGCAATTCGCAATCGGCGCACTCGCTCGCGCCTTTCCCGTCATACTTCACAAAAATCCTTGCCTGTAGCCGCGCTACAGCCTGCGAATTTTTGTATTGTCTGACGAAAAATCCGGCTTCGCGATTTCACCATCGGAATTGCGCGGTATTGCCTTAAGGGACTTTTTGGAAAAAGTCCCTTAAAAATCCCCAAAAACTTTCACCACAGGGCGGGATTCCGTAGGGAATCCCGCCCTGTGGTGAAATTCTTGAAGGTTCTTAGGAATGACAGTTGCAAAGCAACTGTCAGTAGCGAAGCGTTACTTCTCTCTAAGAAGTTTCCTAAGTGGGGTGTGGGGCAACGCCCCGCGACCATTACACCCCCTCTTTCGCGTGGACCAGCGACACAATGACCTCGTGGCGCGGGGTGGGGACGTGGTATTTTTGCCCGAGACGGACGACCGCACCGTTGATGAAGTCGATTTCGGTCCGCCGCTTCCGTTCGAGGTCCTGACACATTGAGGCTTTGCCGGTGGAAAGCCGTTCCACCGTCTGCAGGAGCGCGGAAAAGAC
>CAZVYZ010000002.1:8787-73149 GCA_964630695.1 uncultured Ruminococcus sp. | reverse complement strand
AGAAGAACATTTTCCCCTATATCGGCAGCTGTAACCGGACTGTCGATTCCACCATGCCGTATGAAATCGGCTTGCTCAAGCCCTATCTCGAGGATTTTCTGACCCGAAGCTGTGCCGGAAAACGCGACCGGGCGGCAAAGGAAGCGATTCTGAACCGGCTGCAAAAGGTTCAGCCCGTTCCCGCAGAATTCATCGGCAACGAATCACTGTATAAGGAATTCATCTGAATATGAAAACAATACTGAAAAACGCAACGCTCCTGCCGGAATACGGGTTCGGAGACCGGCTTGTCCATGTTACCGTGAAAAACCGGAAGATCACGGGAATCTCCGAGGAGCTCCCCGCGTCCGCACACGCGGATGAGGTGATCGACTGTGCGGGAGATCTGCTGATGCCGGCGTTCTGCAATGCCCATTGCCATGCCGCCATGACGCTGTTCCGTGGCTACGGCGAGGATCTGCCGCTTCAGGACTGGCTGGAGAAAAAGATCTTTCCTGCGGAGGAAAAGCTGACCTTCCGCAGTGTTTACCACGCCTCCATGCTGGCGATCGCCGAAATGCTGCGGAACGGAATCGCGTCCTTTTCGGATATGTATATGTTTGAGGATGCGGTCGCCGAGGCGGTGCTTGCAACCGGCATCAAGGCGAATCTGTCGCGCTCGCTCGTTTCCTTTGACCCGGAGGTCGATATGGGGAAGGAGGCGCGCACGGTCGAGGCGATCCGGCTTGCCGAGTGGTATCAGGGGAGCGACGACAACCGGCTTCTCATCGATTTCTCCCTGCATGCGGAGTATACCAACGTTCCCAAAGCCTGCGAGTATGTCGCAACGCTGGCGGAGCGCCTCCATACCGGGATGCAGATCCATCTTTCGGAGACCCGGCGGGAGCAGGAGGAGTGCCTGGCGCGATGGGGGAAAACCCCGGCGGAGTTCTTCCGCGATACCGGCGTATTTGAGGTGCCGACAACTGCCGCGCACTGTGTATGGGTCACCGACAGTGACATTGCGATCCTGCGTGAGAAGGGCGTGACCGTTGCGCACAATCCCGTGAGCAATCTTAAGCTCGGAAGCGGGGTCGCGCCGGTGCGGAAGCTGCTGGATGCCGGCGTGAATGTCGCGCTGGGAACCGACGGTGCCGCCTCCAATAACCGTCTGGATATCCTGCGGGAGCTCCAGACCGCCGCGCTGATCCACAAGGGTGTGACCAACAATCCCACCGAGCTCCGCGCCGCGGAGCTGGTCCCGATGGCAACGGAAAACGGGATGCGGGCACAGGGCAGACGCGATTGCGGCAGGGTCGAACCGGGCTACCGTGCCGACCTGATCCTGATTGACCGGAACGGATTGCACAATCTGCCGGATTATGACGACTACGCGATGCTGGCGTTCAGCGCGCAGGCAACCGATGTAAAAATGACCATGGTTGACGGACGCATACTTTTCCGCAATGGCGAGTATACTTCCATTGATGAGGAACGGTTGCGCTTCGATTGTCGCGAGACCTTTGCTCATTACTTTGATTGAGTAAGGGAGCGGAGACGGACATGGCGGAACAGGAAAGAACAACCGAACGAACCTTTTTATCGGGCGTGTTTGCGCTCACACTTTCCACCGTGTCGGTCAAAATTCTCGGTTTACTCTATAAAATCCCCATGCTTTCCTACCTCGGCGCCGAGGGCATGGGGTATTTTCAGTCGGCGTATGAGATTTACGCGCTTTTCTGCGTCATCAGCACGGCGGGATTGCCCGTGGCGCTGTCGGTTCTGGTCTCGGCGGCGCTGGCAGATGGAGATGAACGCGGCGCCGCACGGATTTTCCGCACGTCTCTGGGTGTTTTCCTCGGCATCGGCGCGCTCGGGAGCGGCGTTATGGTGCTTTTGGCACCGCTGTTCTGCCGCCTGATTCGGAGCGGAAATGCCTACGGGTGTATCCTGTCAATCAGCCCGACGGTGTTTCTCATCTGCGTTTCCTCGGCAATCCGCGGTTGGTTCCAGGGACATCAGAAAATGGCGCCCACTGCCGTTTCGCAACTGATTGAGGCGGTTGGAAAACTGGCATTCGGACTGGTGCTGGCAGACGTTGCCGCCGAGCGCGGTTGGGGCGTTCCCTCGATTGCCGCAATGGCGGGCGTGGGACTGACGCTCGGGACCCTGTTCTCCACGTTTTATCTCGTTGCCGAGTTTTTACGGCTTCGCCCGCGGGCGGTGGAGAAAGACCGTGTGCCGCGCGGACGCGGGACCTTGCGTCAGTTGGGAAAATTGGCACTTCCGATGACGGTCGGCGCGTCTGCGGTCAGTCTGACCAAACTGATTGACATGACGATGATTCTGCGTCGGTTGCGGAGCGTCGGGTACAGCGAGATTGCGGCAAACGCGGCGTACGGGAGTTACACGACGCTGGCGCTTTCGGTTTACGCGTTGGTGCCGACGCTGTTGTCCTCGGTTGCGCTTCCGCTTGTGCCGCTTCTGTCCTCCGCCATCGCCGCGGGCGACCGTGACCGTCAGAGCGCGCTGATTCGTGCATCCTACCGTCTGACCGCCATTATTTCGCTTCCCGCCTCGCTCGGACTTGCGATGTTCGCGCATCCGATTCTGTCGCTTCTGTTCGGCAGGGAACCCGAGGCGGTCGCGCAGGCGGCGCCGCTTCTGGCGCTTCTGGGACCGTCGGTCTTTCTTTCCTGCATGATTGGAACGACCAATTCGGTGCTTCATGCTTATCGCGCGGTCACAAAGCCGATTCTCTCGCTTCTTGCGGGCGCGGCAGTCAAAATTGCGGTTGCATACGTTCTCATCGGCTCACCGACGGTCGGGCTTCTCGGCGCGCCCATCAGTACGTTTCTCTGCGACGCGGTGGTTGTGGGGATGAATCTCTCGTTTGCCGCCCGTTTGTGTCGGGTGAAGAAACTCGGCGGGACCTTTGCAAAGCCGCTTGTCGCGGCGGTGCTGTCGGTTGGTCTGTGCGGCGTGTGCTATCGGCTTCTCACGCGTTCGGCAGGGGAGCGCGCGCTCCTGACACTCGGGGCGCTGATTGGCTGTGTGGTGCTGTATCCCGTGTTCGGTTGCCTTTGCGGCGGAATCGGGCGGGAGGACGTAATGCTCTTGCCGGCGGGGGAGAAGTTGTGCCGGATATTGACCGCGTGCAGGCTTCTGCCGCGGCAGGGAAAGGATGAAAAGGGACGTCATGAACGAAACGGCAAAAGAACTGTCGAAGAAAGAACGGTTTGATTTCGACGACCTGTGTGCAATCGTGCGGGTCTTGCGCGGGGAGGGCGGCTGTCCATGGGACCGTGCGCAGACCCACGCGAGTATTCGGAACTGCGCGATTGAGGAAGCGTACGAGGTGGTGGAAGCGATTGACAAAAACGATTCCGCTCTGCTTTGCGAGGAATTGGGGGACCTGTTGTTTCAGGCGGTCTTTCACGCGCAACTGGAAGCGGAGCGGGGCGGTTTCACCATCGGCGACGTAGTGGACGGCAACGCGCGGAAGATGATTGACCGTCACCCGCAGGTATTCGGCGACGAGGAGCCGACCGATGCGGACGAGGCATTGGCGCGCTGGGAGGCGCGGAAGATTACGGAGAAAGGGCGGGGGACGCTCTCCTCCCGTCTGCGTGCGGTTCCCGCGATGCTTCCCGCGCTGATGCGTGCGCAGAAGATTGCGAAAAAGGCGGGGTTAGCGGACGGGACAAGTCCTGCGGACCTGACCGGAGAGATTGCCGCGGCTTTGCCTGCGCTTGCAACGGGGGACACGGCGGAACTCGGGCGGGTCCTGTTTGACCTTTGCCGGTTGGCGGCGGTTTGCGGTGCCGATGCGGAGGAAAGTCTCGGCGGCGCGGTCGAGCAGGTGATAAAAGAGGTTGAAAATACCGAAAACTCGGTGAACATTTGAAAAAAGTCTTGCTTTTCGGGCAATCCTGTGATAGAATAAAAGTAACAAAGTCCGAAACGGAGAGGATTCTTTATGAGGTTGGATAAATACTTAAAAGTATCGCGCATTATCAAGCGGCGCACCGTTGCAAACGATGCCTGCGATGCCGCGCACGTGACGGTCAACGGCAGACCCGCCAAGGCGTCCTACGATGTGAAAGAGGGCGACGTTCTGGAGATTACGTTCGGCGAGCGGGTTCTGAAAGTCCGCGTTCTGAGCGTCAAAGACTACACCGCAAAGGCTGACGCGGCGGGGCTTTACGAGGTAATCTAGGGTCAGGACCTCAGGGCTTTGCCCCGAACCCTACTTGAAAACTTCTTGAAAGAAGTTTTCAAGACTTTCAAGAACTTTACACAAGGGGATTTTACCCCTCTGTTTAGGTGGTTCGGATTTTTCTGTAGCCGCTTATGTGCTACGAATTCCGGCTGCTCCGAGCCAAATCCCGTCAAGCGGGATTTGTACGACTATCGTCTCTCTCCGCTACCGGATAGAAAGAGTTCAGGTTAGTTAATGATTGGGGCGGAATGACACGCGGGTCGTTCCGCTTCGGTTGAATGTTACTATAATCGACTCATGTTGCACCACATACGCAACAATCAGCCCACTGTGTCATTCTGAGCGGAGCGGCACCGATGCGCGAGGACAAACGCTGAAATTAACAATCGCCGCGGAGTCGAACCCCGCAGGGGCGCCGGCAGGCGGAATCTCGGCACTCACGTAAGGACGAGTGCTTGCGGAATTACCGAAATTCAGAGGCACCATATTCGCACCCACTCCATAAATGCGTTGAAAGTTCTTGAAAGGGCTTGGGGAATGACGGTTGCTTGCAACCGTCAGTAGCGAAGCGTTAACTTCCTTTCAAGAAGTTTCCCCAACGCATCCCCATCGGAATAGAACAAGCCCCATCTCTCATATAGTTAGGTACAATGGGGCGAAAACGCCCGATGAGGGAGGGGAAAGAGATGAACCAAGAGAGGTCCGGACTGATTCAAACGGTGTCGCTGACCGACCGCAAGGTATTGGAGTTGGGCGGCGTGGAGGACGTGGTGCGATTTGACGAGGAAAGTGCGGTGTTCTCCACAAGTGCGGGGATGCTGACGGTGGAGGGAAAGGGACTGCACGTTCGCGTGCTGGACCTTGATTCGGGGCATGTCAGCGTGGACGGTGTGGTTGACAGTCTGCTGTACGAAGAGCCGACTGCGGCGGACAATGAGAAGCGCGGGCTGTTCGCCAAACTCTTTCACTGACCGTGTATCTGTCGCAAACGGCAATCGCGTGGCTGTATCTGTGGTCGTTTCTCACGGGGGTGTTTCTCGGCGCGGTGTATGACTGCCTGCGCCTGACGAGACTGCTCCCGGGGAGCGTACCGCCGATTGGGCTGAGACGGCGGAAACTGCCGATTCTGGGTGTTCTGCCCGAGCCGAAAAAACGCCGTGCCACGGCGGTGCTGATTTTTTTAGAGGACTTCCTTTTTTGTCTGATTGCGGGCGTTGCGGCGGTTCTCCTGTTTTACGAGGCGTTTGACGGAAAAATACGGGTCCCCGCTCTCGCGCTGATTGCGGCGGGATTCGGCGCGTTTCACGTCAGTTTCGGCAGGCTTGCCCTGCGGGTGGCGGCGTTGGTCGGCTTTCTTCTGGAAGTCGCGGTCCGCTATATCTGCCACTTCGCCGCCCTCCCCGTAAAGGGCGCGGCGGTGCTTGCGCGGCGTGGCAGACTTGCGTATGAACGGCGCGAGCGGGCGCATTATACGAAAACGGAATTCGGAAAATTGCAAAAAGCCGAGGAGGCGGAGCAGGATGGCAAAAACAAGGAAAAAACAATTCAGCCTGAGCCTGATGGTCAGAATCTTTCTCGCGGTTCTCGTGGTCGTGTCCATCGTGGTATTCGTCAGCAGCGTCATGCGGTACAATGAACTGAGCAAGCAGAAAGAAGAACTGGAGCAGACGAGAAACGAACTGACCGATGAAAAAGAGGAACTGAAAGAGTTGACCGAGGCAAACAAGGACGAGGGGTACATCGTTCGGATGGCGAGAAAATTCTGGAATCTCTTCTTTCCGGACGAAGAAATTTTCTTTAACAATCGGAAATCCTGAGGGGGACGGCATGGCGGAAGTAAAAAAAGCGCAGAAGATGATTGCGCAGAACAAGAAAGCATGGCACGATTATTTCGTGGAGGAAAAATATGAGGCAGGGGTCGTCCTGACGGGGACCGAAATCAAGAGCATCCGACAGGGGAGAGTGAACCTCAAGGACTCCTATTGCGAGGTCACGGGGGGCGAGTTGTTTGCGGTCGGGGTCCATATCAGCCCCTACGAACAGGGAAACCGCTACAACCATGAACCGTTGCGGGACAAAAAACTGCTCATGCACCGGCGGGAGATCATGAAACTGCAAGGGCTGATTCAGCAAAAAGGGTATACCCTTGTGCCGCTGTCGCTCTATTTTTCGGGGGGCTACGTCAAGGCAGAGTTGGGACTTTGCCGCGGCAAGAAACTTTACGATAAGCGGGAGTCGGATGCCGAACGGCAGGCGAACCGGGACATCGACCGCCACCTCAAGGACAGAAAATACGAAGGATCGTAACGGAGACACGAGCATGGACACAAGCAAAACCTGTTATCTTTTTCTTGATTTTGACGGAACCGTTTTTCTGCGCGGAGAGATTCCGCAAAGTGTCCGCAAAGCGCTTGCAACCGTCAGGAAAGCGGGACATCAGGTGATACTCAACACGGGTCGTTCGCGTGGCGGACTGGATTTCGCGAATCCGCAGAATCAAGGCGTTGACTGGGATGGAGAGTTGTACGGCGGCGCGGACTATACATACCGTGGGGAGCGCCGGGTGTTGGGAAAAATGGACCCCGCAGAATGCGAGGCATGGTTCTGCTCGGCAATGGAGCGGGGCGCATGGGTTAACGTGGAATGCGATAAGGAAAACCAACAGTTTCTGTTCAATAAGGAAAGCCTGCCGCTCACGGAAGCGAAAAAGCAGGCGTTTCTGGAAGCATACCGTATGCTGACGGACGGACAGACGTTGATGAAACTGTCGGTCGGCGTGACAACCGTGGAGGGAGAACCGACGGAGGGGATTCACGTTGTCGACCAGAAAACCTATCTGGAACTGTTTCCGAAAGGGCTGGATAAGGGGGCAATCCTGCGGGATTTCTGCGAGCGGTACGGGATTGAGCGAGGACAGTGTATCGCGTTCGGCGATAGCCTCAACGACCTCGCCGCGTTTGCCTATACGGGAAAGGCGGTGAGCATGAAAGGGTCGCCAAAGGAACTGGAAGCGTTGGCAAGTTACCGCGCAAAGACCGAATACGGTGTTGCGGAGGGCGTAAGACACTATTTTCCCGCGCTTTTCTCTTGACAAAAGCGGGAAAAGGGTGTATAATGGAATGGAACCGAAGAAAACGGTCAAATCATGAAATATGGGGGTGTAAAGGTTTCGACGGGGATTCTGAGGCATGATAAGCGTGGCGAGCCGGGTAAACTCGAAAACTGCCCAAAACAAATAATAAACGACAACGATACTGTTGCTATGGCTGCCTGAGTTTTACGCGAAAGCGTAAAATTCAAGCAGTGCCGTGACCTGCGGGTCACCCGTTCCTCCCATGAGTACCGCGGCTTGGGACTGAGCGTCAAATGAGCGGTGAACCTGCATCGGCGGTCGCGCCTGAACCGGTCAGGAAAAAAGGTGCTACCGTGAGGGGAAGCGTGTCTGCTCGCGTCTCTGAACGGGAAGAATAAAGAACAGACTGTCCACGAAGAAAGTTGTGTCAAGGGGTTTTCGGACATGGGTTCGATTCCCATCACTTCCACCAATATCCGGAAACCACAATATCTTGTTAATAATGCGCGCTTGCAAAACAAGATATTGTGGTTCTCTGCTTCCGTGTTACACTGATTTACACCGATTTTGACTCGTTTTGTTACATTTTTTGTTACATCGAAAATCCAAAGTCGCGATTGAAGGACACCTGCTTCGGTGTCCTTTTTCTTTTTCCATGAAATACTCTGAAAATACGAAAAGTTGAACCATTTACCCCCGATTTTGAACCAATCGGGGCTTTTTTTATACCTGTTATCCCTGTAAAATAATAAAAACAGAGTATTTTTCGATCATTACGCGCGTGAAAGGATGTGAGAGCATGGGGAGACCAAAGGGGTCTCGGAATGTGGTCAGGGCAAAGTCAGATTACAATCCGGAGTATGCCGGGAAGCTGTTGGAGTTCTTCAGGCATTATTCGGAGGGCGAGGAAGTGGGCGTGCCGACACTGCAACGGTTCGCTCAAAGCATTGGGACATATACCGATGCCTGTTGCGCTTGGGTCAGAGAGCATGATGACTTTGCAACGGCTTTCGTGGAAGCCATGCGGATACAGGAGCGGATGTTGATCAACGGCGGGTTGACACGGGTATTTGATCCCGGCTTTGCAAAGTTCCTGCTTGCGGCAAATCACGGGTACAGAGAAAAGGACGAGAAAGCCAATGTGGAGTTGAATTCCGGCGGAGGAACGCTGAATGTTATCGTCAGCAGGAAAGAGGAAAAGAAATGACCGGAGAGGAATATGCAAAGTTCGTAATTGCCGGACTGAATCGGCGGGAGTATGCGAAGGCAAAGAAGATTGCCGGGCAGAAACGAAAGCGCGAAGAACCGAAGCTACACATTGAACTGCTCCCGAAGCAGGAGAAATTCGTATTCGAACGCGGTGTGGATGAAATCATGTACGGAGGGGCGGCAGGCGGCGGCAAGAGCGCGGCACAGTGCATTGCGGCTCTGCTCTATGCTATTGATTACCCCGGTTCTACACAGCTGATGTTGCGGCGGACATTCGTGGAACTGGAAGGCTCTCTCATCAAGGAGCATTTCAAGCACTTCCCCGGAGAGCCGTGGTATCGGTACAATTCTTCCAAGCATGTCGGAACGCTTTGGAACGGGTCAACCATCCGGTTCGGATACTGCGCCAATGAGAACGATGTATTCCAATATCAGGGCGCGGAATTCGATGTGATTCGATTGGACGAAGCCACACACTTCACCTATGACCAATTTGTCTATCTCCGTTCCCGTGTTCGCGGTCGCTTCCCTGCACCGCGATTTCTCGCTCTCTCCACGAACCCCGGAAACGTGGGACACGCATGGGTGAAGGAAAACTTTGTAGACCCGGCAGAGCCGGAGACGCCGTTTGTGGGCAAGGACGGTCGGCGCAGGATGTTCATCCCCGCCAAGCTGACCGAGAACGCCTATCTGATGGAGAACGACCCGGAATACCTGAAAAGCATGGAGACTCTTCCGGAGATTCTGCGGCAGACGCTTCTGGAGGGACGATGGGATGTCATCGAGGGGCAGTATTTTACAGAGTTCGACCCGGCGATCCATGTCATCGAGCCGTTCCCAATCCCGGCGCACTGGAAGAAATACCGCTGTCTGGACTACGGCTTGGATATGTTCGCCATGCTGTGGTTTGCAATCTCCCCCGACGGGAGGGTTTACATCTACAAAGAGTTCTGCTCCCCGAATCTGACAATCGAGGATGCGGCAGGCAAAGCGTTGGAGTACACGGAGAGCGGCGAAGAGATTGCGGCAACATGGGCGCCACCCGATATTATCCGTTCCCGAACGCAGGAGACAGGCAAGACAAAAGCTGATCTGTTCCGCGCGGCGGGTCTTCCGCTCGTAGAGGCATCAAATGACCGTGAGGCGGGGTGGCTTTCCGTCAAATCGGTTCTTCGGATTCAGCCGGACGGACTGCCGAAGATGCAGATTTTCCGGAACTGCCGCAGACTGATCCACGATATTCCCCTGCTCCAGATCGACCCGAAGCATCCGACCGACTGCATGACCGAGCCGCACGACATCACGCACGTTTGTCTAGTGGGAGATACGATGGTGGATACTCCGAGCGGGCAAAGAATGATTCGTGATATGGTTGGTACAAGCGGTGTGGTTTTATCTTACGACAATGGAATTTCATGCGAAGCGGAATATAGCAAGTGCTTTATGACAAACCCGTGCGCAAAGGTGCTTTGCATCGAGTTGGAAGATGGGAGAACAATAAAATGCACCGCAGATCACCGCATTCTCACGACAAATCGCGGATGGGTTGCGGCAAAGAATTTGAAAGAGGGGGACGATATATGCGACATACAAAAGGACACGGAACGCAGAAAACAGTAATCTACGATGGTATCAAATTTTGGAACACGGAACAGGGATACTATTTGGGATCTGTAAACGGAAAGCCAAAAAGACTGCATATCTATGTATGGGAAAAATACAACGGGGAGATTCCGAAAGGATATGATATTCACCATATCGATTGGGACAGAGAAAACAATGACATAAGCAATCTGCAAATGCTGTTAGAAAAAGAGCACAACCGGATTCATTGCAATCAGACAGAAAGGATAGAAAGCGCAAAACGGAATATCGTACAGGCAATTGCAAAAGCACCAGAATGGCATAGGAGCGAAACGGGACGCGAATGGCATAAAAGCCAGTGGAACAACTCAATTGGAAAACACATGAGTGAAAAGGTTAAAAAGGTCTGTCAGGTTTGCGGAAAAGAATACGAAACGATTTCTATGATGGCATATAAGAGTAAATTCTGCGGGAACAACTGCAAAGCGAAAGCGCTTCTGAGACGTAGAGCAGCAGAAAGGACAGCAAAATGCGTATCAAGCGAATAACTGTGCAAAATGATCCGGAACCGGTATATGACCTTTATGTAAAAAAGACACATTGCTTCTCTGTAAATGGTGGGCTGATCGTCCATAACTGCGACAGCCTACGGTACGGAATGATCGCGTGGACTTCCGCCGCACCTGAGCGCGAAGAACGGGAGGAGCGACTGTGGACAAAGGATATGTACGACGATTGGTGTCGGGCTTCTGCCGATGTCCGTGTTGCTATGGAAAAAATGATGGGCGGAGCGCCCACAGGCTACAGATACTTTTAAGGAGGATATCCAATGAGAATTGATGGTAATAAACGCGAGTTCTTCGAGAAGCTGATGCAGGATGCAAAAACGCATCCCGACTATGAGCGGCAGATGACACTCAACAAAAGAAATATCGAGCAGTACAACGGTTCAAAGAAGATCGATCCGGTGGATGATTCTTCGGAAATTCCGGATGACGCAATCGTTGTCCGCAATATCACCCGCGAACTGATTGAGAGCCAGAAAGATATGCGGATACCCGCGCCGAAGGTCACGCCCCGCATATCGCTTCAGCACACCGATCGGAACGCCAAAGCGACCGAGCGGCTTCTGAATATGCTTCGGGACAAGCTGCCGTTTGAACGGTTGAACAACACCGACGAGTTCTACGCTCCGACCCTCGGCGCGACCTTTTATCTGGTTGAGTTCGACAACAGCGTCCGAACGCACTTCACGGTCGGCGAGGGCAAGGTGTCGATCATCGACCCGTCCGACATCATCCCGCAGCCGGGTATTTACGATGTCAACGAAATGGAATACATCTTCATCCGCTCCCGTATGACAAGGGAGGACATCATGCGGACATACGGTGTCCCGCTCCGTGTTGCGGAGGAATCCGACATCGATCCCGAGGATGACGATGTCGGCTTGGAGCAGTACAATGTGGTGACGGTGTACACCTGCTTTTGGCGGAACGAAAGCGGAGCAGTATGCAAGTACGTCTGGAGCGGAGACACCGAATTGCAGGATGTGGATGACTATTACGCGCGGAAGAAGTACATCTGCCGCTGTTGCGGCAAACGGAAGGAACTGTGCGAAGAGAACCCCTGCTCCGATCCCGATTACGAAATGCAGGACGAGGATTACGAGGAACTGACCGAGGATATTATCCTCCCCGATTACGCATATGAGGATGTGATGACCTCCACGGGAGCGGTCATCAAGCAACGGGTACAGAAGAAGATTCCCGCGTTCAGCCCGGTCTACAAGGACGGAGAGCCTGTGATGGAAGAGGCGGACGAACCGGTTCTCGATGAAACAGGAGAGCCTGTGATGCAACGGACGGCAACGGGCGCAATCATCCCGCAGATGCACAAAGTCCTTCGCCCCAAAACCGCTCCCACGAGACTGCCCTACTACAAGCCCAAGCGCCTCCCCGTGATCTGCCGCCGCAATGTGTCCATTCCGAAAAGCCTGTACGGTCAGAGTGACTGCGAGGTCATCCGCCCGCAACAGCAGGAAATCAACAAACTGGAGAGCCGCATTCACGAAAAGCTGATGCGTTCAGGTGCAATCGAGTTTCACAGAAAGGGTGTATCAACTACCATTTCAAACGGGATCTTCGACCAATCGCTTGAAGTGCCGGAGGGACAGATCGCGCGGGACTGCATCGGGAGCATCACTTGTGAAATGTCAATCCAACAGGATATGCAACAGTCGGAGCGGCAGTATGAAATGGCAAAGCGGAATATCGGCATCACGGACAGCTAAGAGATGACCACCTCTGGGAAAGAACGCTTCTCGCCGGAAAGGAAGCCGTCAAGCAGACTTTTCAGGGATTCCGCTTTGTTCTTCGCGGCGGTCTTTCTGTCACGGAATTTCTTTTCCTGCTCCTCCAACTGCTCCGCATCGGAGCGGAGGTTGACGATCCACAGCGCGATGTTCTTGATTTTCGTATCAAGGTCGAGGTTCAGTTTCTCAAATGCTTCAAAGTCGGCGATCTCTCCGGTTTCTGGGTCTACAAGCCCCGCAATCTGCTCGTTGATTTCGTAAAGTGTTGCCATTTTTCTGTTCTCCTTTTAGAATGAAATCAGTTCTTATTATTGATTTACCGACCGTACCGGTCGCGCCCTTGTCCGGAGAAGTCACACAGCTTGTCCGAAACTGCCTTGTCCGACTTCCCGGTTACAAGGAATCGAAACCATTCGGAGATCGCTTTCAGTGTCTGTTTCATCGTAATTCCTCCTCATACATTGGGTCGTATGGATCGCGGCGGCGCAGGGCATCTTCATCGACTCCGATCAACCGCAGAGCCATGCCGCGCCTGCGACGGCTTCTCAACTGGTAGAGGTACTGTCTGCGGCGGGTTCTGATGCGTTCCTCCGCCTTTGCCAACTTCACATCAGGATCGGCAAGCAGATGCGCGATCTCAATCTCCACTTCATCATCGGTTACCATGGTTTTCTTTTTCTGTTCCATTTTCAACTTCCTCTTTCTTCTCTGTAATAATCAGATCCCCGTAGCATATTTCACCGTTTCGCAGTTCTGAGCATCGAATGAATTTTTCACAATCATCACTGGTTCTGTAAACAGAAATACCTGCGAAGATACGATTTCCGGAGTCTATGAATGTTCCGGCTTCGATGCCATCACCGGCTTTGATGCCCCAACCGGCTTCGATGCCATAACCGGCTTTGATGCCCCAACCGGCTTCGATGCCATCACTGGCTTTGATGCCCCGACCGGCTTTGATGCCATCACTGGCTTTGATGCCCCGACCGGCTTTGATGCCACAACCGGCTTCGATGCCATCACCGGCTTCGATGCCCCAACCGGCTTCGATGCCATCACCGGCTTTGATGCCCCGACCGGCTTTGATGCCATCACTGGCTTTGATACTCTTTTCTGCAATCAAAGCGCGATCTGCTTTGATATACTTTTTGGAAATCACATCTCCACGGACAATCAATCTGTCATCCAGATCGATTTCGATCTCCTCATCGGAAATCAGATCACCTTCCAGCACATAGTCGCCGTTCTCAATCTGCTTCAATCCTTTGTAATTCTTGTCGATCCACATTTTTTCTGATCCTCCTTTGATAGAAATCGTTCATTGCTTCCGGCATTCGGTTCATCATTTTCGGTGTCCTCCGCGCTGAAGCGATAGTAGTTCTTTGGGTCAAGTCCGTAGTAGTCGAAGTAGTCCTGCACATGTACTCTTCCTCTTGTGTGCAGACGGTCGCGGGTGTTGAACTTGATCTCCCGCACGATTTCCGATGCCCTCGTGTAGCAGATGCCGAGCAGCATGGTCAGATCGGTCAGGTCAAGGTAATCCTTTGCGAACATCTCACGCCGCTGTGCGAGGGTCATTTTTACGGGAACAACCTCTTGGTTGGTTTCTTCCGTGGTCATTGCTGTTCTCCTTTCGTAGCCTCTGACACAATCTTCCGGATGTACGGTCGTTGCTTCGGCTGTAGCTTCTCCGTCAGTCGGTCGATCTCGTTGTAAAACTTTTCGGTGATTCTGTCCATCTCTGCAAAGATTTCTTCCATGTTCTCCTCCTTATTTCAGCAGATCGTCAATTGTAACGCCGAGCTTGTCCGCAATCCTCTTCAGTTTTACAACGGATGGAATCAGGTCGGTGTTAATGATTTTTGAAATCATAGATTCCGTAACCCCTGCCGCTTCTGCGAGTTCCTTCTGTGTGATCCGCTTGTCGAAAGAGAGAATCATGATGTTTCGTCCGATAGACATTGTATTTTCCTCCTTTAATCTTGACAAAATTTAATTCTCATGTTATAATAATCATGAAGTTGAGTTCTAAGAATATTATATCTCAGATGTAAGTTCAATCATCGACTGAATGTCTTTAGCTTCTGCTTTTTTACGTTGTATAAAGTCCATTTTCTCCTCCTTTTACGAATTTTTGCGCCATGTAGTTAAATATCCTTAACTCTTTCGGTAAAAAAATATGTCGGTATTTCTTCGTTTGAAATTTCGAGAAGCTGTGCTGCTTTCAAAATTTCTTCTTGTGTCCATTGTGCCTTGTTTCCAAGTTTGCACGACACAGACACAGTAGAAATGCCCATTTTCTGCGCAAAATTTGACTGTGTATCATATTTCTCGCGGATTCTTCCCCTCAACTTTGAATAGTTGAACATCTTATAACCTCCCTTTTTGGTTAAACTTATTTAACTGACAATAGTATAACATATTTAACACTGCTTGTCAAGTGGTTTCGTAAAAATATTTTAATTTTTTTATTTTCCTCTTGAAATTGGTTTAACTGCGGTGTATAATATAGAAAAAGGTAATTTTGACATGGAGAAAATATGGAAAGCACTTTTCAAAAGAGATTATTGGAAGCTATGGATATGAGAGGGGTAAAAGCCGCAGACTTAGCCAGATTGTCCGGACTTTCAAAAGCACAGATAAGTCAGTATATGAACGGTCGGCATGAGGCGCGCCAAATTGCGCTCCATAAACTTGCAGTTGCTTTATGTGTCAGTGAATCTTGGCTCATGGGTTGTGAAGTATCCGTAGAAAGAGAAGAAAAACCGACTTATAGTACAATGACAGAGGAAGAGAAAGAGATGCATCGGTTGTTTCAGTCTGTGCCGAAAGAAAACCAAAAGGAATTGTTGGCTTTGATAGAAACGGCTCTGAAGATGTCAGGGCTGAAAAAAACGGAGAAGTGACATGGAGTTTATTGCAGTAGGTGTGTTCTTTGCAATCATTATTGTTATTGTGCTTTATATCATCTACCAGCATAGCCTAACAATTTCGCTCCGAGAAAATAAGAAAGTAACTCCACTTTACAATGACAATCATGAGATTTGCGGCACAATATTGATGCGAGTCAAACAAGAAGCAGAGGAAGAGAATAGAAAAAAACAACAAATACAAGAAATTGAAAACCAAAAAAGAGATGTCGATCTCTTAATACAGAAAGAGAGGAAGTCTTTCTCCGAAGAAATAGCAAAGCTTAAAACAGAAAAAGATAGCTTGATACAAGAAATATCGGAAAAAGAAGAAGAACTTGGAGGGATTGCAGCCCGAATATACAATTCTGTCACCAAGCAAACGGATTTGATTATTGATAAATGTTCCGAGGCATATCCGAGAATAGCGGCGGCATCTGCCGATCTAAAATTGATAAATTATGATTATGCGGCGAGATTGCTGGAGGTTAAGGAGCGCCCAGCTTTTGCAGAAGCCAAGAGAATCCGTGAATTGAAAAAGCAAACAAAAGACATTTTGGTAGAGAAAAAAATATATGAGTATAAATATAATTACATTGTTGAACTTTTCCCAAATGTAGAGGATATTTTCGAGGATGGTTTTGAAGAATCAGAAGGTGGTTTTGAATTAGAGACAGAAGCGGATACCGATAGAACGCGGCTGTTTTTATCATCAGAAGAATATCAGAAGTTGTCTGTTACGGAAAGGAATCAACTTGCGCTTGACCGATACTTGCAAGGAAAGAAAACAAAATGGCAAATTGGAAGAGACTATGAGATGTTCATCGGATTCCAATATGAAAAAGAAGGCGCAAAGGTTTCGTATTGCGGCATCATAAAGAAGCTGGAGGATATGGGCAGAGACCTCATAGTGGAAAAAGGAGACCGCATTCTGATTGTCCAATGTAAAAACTGGTCGCAGGAAAAAGAAATCCACGAAAAACATATTTTTCAGCTATATGGAACGGTTGTTTTGTATCAGTTGAGCCATCGGTGGAAAGAGGTATCTGGTGTATTTGTTACCTCTACATCGCTTTCGAGGACTGCAAAGGATGTTGCGCGTTATTTACACATAGAGACTGTTGAAAACAAAAAGTTGGAGGATTTCCCGCGCATCAAATGTAACATCAACCGTACCACAAAAGAGAAAATCTATCATCTTCCGTTTGACCAAAAGTACGATGATGTTATCATTGAGCCAAACAGAGGCGAGTTCTTTGCAAAAACGGTTGCTGAAGCAGAGGACAAGGGATTCCGAAGGGCTATGAAATATTTTGGCGAGGGATGATCCGAACCTTAGAAACTTTAAGAACTATTGACAAAGCGGCTGTTCTATGGTATAATATGAGCAAGCGTTCCGGACGCTTACATTCAACCGATCCATAGCAGTACGCACCCTCTATTATCAGAGGAATGCCGAGCCTATGGGTCTTTTTTCGTCTAAGGTTCGTCTAAGATTGGTACAAGTATGCCTTAACGAAAAAAGTGGTTGCCTCCATAACGGAAACAACCACAGTATATTATGTATTGCCGGTTTTACCGGCAGAACGAACTGCTTGACCGGATCGCAATTGCCCAAGATACGCCAGAATAACGGATGTTGCAATCCGTATGGCGGATTGCTTGTCGGCGCAGGATTCAATCAAAGCAGATAGTTCGTTCATTTCATGCCCCTTTCTAATATTCGATTACATTCATTATAATTCATAGTTTGTTAAAAGTCAAGTGAATTTTGTCGAAACTAATTTATTTTTGAAAAATGGAAAAGTCATTAGGTAACTTGGCTATTTATCGGTGACAAATTGGCAGAATAAAACATAATAAGGAGGATTGCTATGACAGAGTTATATATCACCTCGAATAAATACAGCGTACAGGAACGCATCATGAAAGACGGCAAGTCCTCGTTTGATATTGTGTTTCGCGTGGTCACGCTCGACGGGCAGACAAAGCAGAAACGGCTTTGCGGCTTTAAGTCGAGAAAAGAAGCGGGGCGCGGGTACATCGATTTCGTTACCAAGTACTGCGAGTTGATTTCCCCGGATGTTGCAAACAAGAAAAAAGCCGCAGACACTTCCGCAGCGGTGCATGATTATACTGTTGAAGAAATGTTCCCAATCTATCTTGCTGCTGCAAGCGCCCAAAACAAAGGCTCTACGATTTGGGACAAAAAACAGCTGTATGACCTATATATCAAGCCTTCTCTCGGCAAAGAGAAGCTGTGTGACTTGACAACGGAGCGCCTATTTCGTTGGCAGGACGAGATTCTGGCAATGCGTAAACCGAACGGAGAGCCATATTCACAAGCGTATACGGCGAAAATCCGAAACATCCTGATGCCGATCCTTTCCTATGCAGAAAGCCGATATGGGATTCCGAACAGTCTCCGTAGGGTGAAACCACCGAAGAAGCGCGCGCAGAAAACGGAAATGAAATTTTGGACGAAGGAACAGTTCCAACAGTTTCTTTCTGTTGTGGATGACCAAAGGTACAAAGCCTTTTTCGCGGTTCTGTTTTATACCGGAAGAAGAAAGGGTGAGGTTCTCGCTTTACAGTATGAGGACATCAAGCCGGATCGAATCAGTTTTACAAAGACATACTCACGCAAGACGCATGATGGAACGCCATATACAATCACAAACACCAAGAATGAGAAAAAAGCGACAACGCCGATTTGCAAGCCGTTGCAGGAGATTCTGAAAGGCTATAATGGACAGAAGACATTTTTCTTTGGTGGAGAGACTCCATTTGCAGAAAATACCGTGAGGCATCGTTTTCTCGTCTACTGCAAAAAGGCTGGATTAGAGCCGATTCGGTTACACGATCTTCGGCATTCGTTTGTCTCTATGTTGATACACCTCGGTGCAAATATAATGGTGGTTGCGGATTTGATTGGCGATACAGTGGAACAAGTAATGAAAACTTACGGTCACTTATACGAAGAGGACAAACTGGATATCATCTCGAAAATCTAACGAAATGTTATGTAACAAAACATACCGTCCTTGAATACTATATATTGTGTTCTGTGAATGATGATTTACACAAAATATAGATATATTGGGCGTTTGTGTAGATTCCCATCATCTCCACCAAGCAACAAGAGAACCGACGCATTGCGTCGGTTCTCTTGTTGCTTGGTAGAACGCTCGAAAAAATCGAACCCACTCCGCCGCATGAAACAAAAAGCGTATCTCTAATCAAAAGACGGCGGAATGAATGTGCGACAGTCCTCCGAAAGGCGACGCACTGTCTGAACCGCACATTTCGGTTCAGATTCCCATCACTTCCACCATATGAAGAACATAAATGGATATTCTTCGCAAAAACCGGGTTTTTACCCGGTTTTTTGCCCCTTTTTGGCACTTTGACTCGGTGACAAAAAAATCACGAAACGCAGATATTTTCAGGATTTTGGTGGGGCGCGAACTCATGTCATCGGATTTTTGACCCAACAGGCAAGAAAAAATTGAATCACAAACAGGCGAATGAGAAATTTTTTCGCGTCCAAGCGGCGCGGCGAATGAAAGGCTCTCATTCGCCTTTTTTGTTTCTCAAAATAAAAAAGCGCAAATTGCAATAGCAAGTTGCAATTTGCGGAGAAAATACAATGGAATTTCGAGGGGAGAAGCACAGGCAGATTTTTCAGAACTACATCAGGCGGCAGAAGCACCGCCCGCCCGCGCACCATCTTGCGGCGGTGTATCTTTTGACCGCAGACAAGACATTGTGGAAACAGGTGCGGGGCGCGTTCCGAGACGGCAAAGCTGATCTGTCCGCCGTCCACCTTTGCGGCATTCAGCCGGACGCATACGCATTGTTTCGTTCCGCAGGAGGCTCTTTTTTTCAATTGTCCGTTTTTAATGGACTTGTGCAAAGAGGCGGGTGCGCTTTGCTATTATTTGATAGATTCTTTATATCGTGCATCAAGATACAGAAATTATTCTTCAAGTGAAAAATCAAATTCGTTTTCCCACCACGCAGAGGAACACGGCAACCGAGCCGTTGCCTATGCTGCAAAGGACGAACTGCTTCAGGCAATCCAAGCCCGCTACCCGAAGCCCAAAACACAGAATCCGGATTCCGAAATCCCGGAGGGCGCAATCCCCGTCGGAGCGGAGGATTTGGTACTGTCCCCAAACCCGCCAAAGCGCGGCAGGAGCATCCGTTTGCATCCGCGCCCGCAGTCGCACCAACGTCATCCACCGGAGCAGGAGGTATGACATGGGCTTTCTTGACACGTTCTACCAACAAAACCTCCCTTCCCGCGCCGTGACCGTCTATCTCTACCTCCGCGAGCGAAGCAATAAGGACGGTACCTGTTTCCCGTCCATTCCGACCGTCTCCCGCGATACAGGTCTGTCCGAAGCCGCCGTCAAGCGCGCCATCCAAGACCTCGTCGCCGCCGGCTGGCTGCAAAAAGAACCCCGTCTCCGAAGAAACGGGGCAAGGAGCAGCAATCTGTATCTGCTGAAGCATTGAAAACGGGGAGGACATCGGCAGAAAATGGGCTGTCGCAAAAAAAACAATTTTCCTGCCAAGACGGAACTCTGCCTCCGCGCTGACCCCCGCCCCGGTTCACCGTGAGCGGGGAAGGTGAAGTACCCACCTGAAGGGATACGGTTGGGGAAAAAGGGAAAACGATATGTTGAATCATCGCAAATACGCATTGTGCATAAAGCATAATTTGGTGTGACTGATTTTGTGTAATGAGACAAAATAAAAATGCTTGACATGATATGGATTTTGTGGTATAATCATTGTGTAACCGATTACGCTTCTGGCGGGAGGGACAAAATCATGCAAATCAGATTTCCGGATATTTATTGGATTTACGGAGAAAACGGGAAACGGATTCTGACATCCGACGGAAACGCGGATGGAGCAGGCGTTTCCATGAAGCTGTATTTTGAGAGGGGCAATTTGATCCCCGCAGTCACTGCGGACGAGGTACCGCTGTGCTATGTTGTGTTGAAATGGTTTTTCCATGACGGGGAACGCCGTGCTGAGCCGGTTCATATTTTGGGAGATGCGTGGGAGCGTGCCTACGGGGATCTGTCGTGGCAAGGAATTGTGCCGGAGCGGTGTATGCCTTGGTATTGCATGGTTTCAAACGGTACAGATTCCAACCCCTGTTATGCCGGAAGATATACCGAATGCTTTGGGGTTAAGGTTCGTCCTTCCTCCTTTGCATTCTGGCAATACGATGACGGCGGTGTTACTTTGACGTTGGACATTCGGTGCGGCGGGCGAGGCGTTATCCTTGGAGGACGGACGCTCCGGGCGGCAGAGATTCTGTTTCGGGACTACCGCGATTGCAGTGCTTACCAAAGCGGGAAATGCTTTTGCGGGGAAATGTGCGGCGACCCGATTTTTCCGAGAGAACCCGTGTATGGTTTTAACAATTTTTACTATGCTTACGGAGTCAGCTCCGCAGAGGAGGTTCTGCGCGATGCCGCAAAGCTCGCAGATTGTACCAAGGGCTTGCACAAACCTTATATGGTGATTGATGATTGCTGGCAGCCGAATGCTTGTGACGGACCGTGGGATCACGGGAATGAGAAATTTCCGGACATGAAAGGGTTGGCTGAGCAGATGACAGAGATGGGGGTGAACCCCGGAATCTGGCTCCGTCCGCTTTCCCAGATGGCGCTTCTCAACCTGCCGCAGGTATGTCGGTTGGAGCGGAACGGCTGTTTTCTGGATCCTTCGGATGACGGCTCGTTGGATTACATCAAAACGCAGTTCTCCCGCCTTGTCGGCTGGGGGTATCGGCTGATAAAATTCGATTTTGTAACCTACGATTTGTTTGGAAAGTGGGGCTGGGAATGCCCGGGCTTTTTTGCGGACGGAAATTGGAGCTTTCACGACCGCTCCAAAACCTCGGCGGAAATCATTTTGCGGCTCTATCGGGCAATACGCGAGGCTTCGGGAGATGCCGTGCTGATCGGGTGTAACGCGATCGGACATCTGTGTGCGGGTTTGGTGGAGATCAACCGAACGGGGGATGACACCAGCGGGCGGGATTGGCGCAGGACCAGACAATTCGGCGTGAATACATTGGCATTCCGTTCGATTCAGAACGGAACCTTCTATGTGTCGGATGCAGATTGTGTTGGGTTGACCGGACTTGTCCCGTGGGAGCTGAATCAACGGTGGATGCACCTGCTTGCCCACAGCGGAACGCCGCTTTTTATCAGCTGGGAGCCATCGCAGGATACGGAAGATATTCGAGTGGCGGTTTGCGAGACGCTACGGGTCAATTCGCGGCAGGAGGATCAACTGATTCCGCTGGACTGGATGGAAAACAACTGCCCGCGTCGGTGGAGTCTCAACGGAGAAGAATTTACGGTGGATTGGTTCGGTCATTATGCGTATGACCAAATTGAGAAGAGGTAAAGGGATGAAAACAGTAGATGTCAGAGTGTACGGTGCAAAGGGTGACGGAACAACTTTGGATACCGTTGCGATTCAGCGGGCGATTGATTCGGTTGAGGCAGGGGGCACCTTGGTTTTCTCAAACGGGAGTTTTCTGACGGGAACGCTTGCTTTGCGGAGCAATATCACCATTGAGATCAGGGAAGATGCGGAAATCTGCGCTTCCCGCAATCTTGCGCAGTATCGGGCGTGCGGCTTTCACCACAATGAAATGAACCAAACCGTGTCGCTTTTGTACGCGCTGAACGAGGAGAATATCACGATTTGCGGAAAGGGAAAGATTCAGCTTTCCGGTGACGCATTCATGAATTTTGCATCGTATGCTCTTCCGAGCGAGATTGACCGCTCTACGATGACGCGGGAATACATTGAGCAGACTGTCGTTAGTGCGCGGGAGCGTCCGACCCAGCCGATCTTCTTTGATTCCTGCCGGCATATCCGTCTGGAAGGAATCACGGTCTGCAATGCACCGTGTTGGGGGATTACCTTTTCCCGCTGTGCGGATATCGTGCTGAGTGACCTTTCTGTTGACAATCACAGACGGATACCGAACAATGACGGGGTCCATTTTTCCGCGTCGCGGCAGATCGTTGTACAGAACTGCACATTTCTGTGCGGCGACGATTGCATTGCGGCAACCTGCATTACCGATTGGGACGGTGTTTGCGAGGACATCGAGATTCGGGATTGCCTGTTGTCCTCCCGCTCTGCGGCGCTCCGCTTCGGACATCTTTCGAGCCATGTGAGAAATGTCCGTGTCAAAAACATCAAAGTTCTGCCGTCAAGCCGTGCCGTAGCCGTTTTTGCCGCCGACGGCGGGCGGGTTGAAAACATCGAAATTGAAAATCTGGAAGCCGAGACGCGGATTTTTGCGGGAACATGGTGGGGCAAGGGCGAAGGATTTGTCCTCTGCGCCAAGAGGTCGAGCGGAGAGATTGCGAATATCACGCTGAAGAACTGCCACTTTACGCAGGAGAACCCGTCCCTGATTGCGGGAGAAAACCGGAACATCCGCAATGTCACGCTTTCGGGATGCATATATACCCATAAAAAGGGCAGTACACACCCGTATTATGTCGGAAAGTTGGATCTGCAACCGAACATTCCGTGGCTCGAGCCTGCGCCGTTTTCGGCGGCGGACTCACTGTATATCGCGGAAAACGGTTGCGAAAATCTGAAAATAAAAGGAGAATAAGACATGGAAAGAAATTGGAAAGAGCATCTGATCCCGAACGGGGAGGAAAAGCCGCTTGACACCCTTTGCACGGACGGAGGCATGAGCGGCATTTTCAGGACAGTCGGCTGTGTTGGGGACAGCCTTTCTTCGGGGGAATTCGAGGCGACCAACGAGGCGGGAGAAAAGACCTATCACGATATGTTTGAATATTCGTGGGGGCAGTTTTTTGCAAGGCTGAGCGGAAACCGCGTTTATAATTTCTCACGCGGAGGCATGACCGCAAGGGAATACTGCGAGAGCTTTGCGGAGCAGATGGGGTATTGGGACCCCGAAAAGAAATGTCAGGCTTATATTTTGGCGTTGGGGGTCAACGATCTGTTCAATCAGGGGTATGACCTTTCGGAAACGGAAATCGGAACCGTTGCAGATGTATGCGTGAAGGATTGGCGGCAGAACGCGCACAGCTTTGTCGGTTACTATGCGCAGATTATTCAGCGCTATCGGGAGATTCAACCCGACGCGCGGTTCTTCCTGATGACCATGCCGCAGAGCAACGACATCTGGCACGATTCGCTCAAGCAGCTGCACAGAAACCTGCTGTATGAATTGGCGGAGCTGTTTCCCAATACCTATGTGTTGGATTTTTACGCATATGCACCGATCTACACGGCAGAATTCAAGCAGGTGTATTATCTCGGCGGACATCTGAACCCGTTGGGGTATGCGCTCACGGGACGGATGGTTGCCTCCTATCTGGATTACATCGTTCGCCACAACTATCTTGATTTCAAGCAACTTGGGTTCATCGGTACGCCTTATCGCTATACCGAAACGGAGTAAGACGCATTATGATTCGGCATTTGTACGATCAGACGGTGTCCTTGGACGGGGAATGGGAGCTGTTCTGGGCATCCCATGAGGAGCTTCGGAAAAGGGGCGAGTGTGACAAAAAGGATATTACGCTTTCCACCCCGCGCCTGTGCACAAGGGCGGCGTTGGAGGCGGGCGGCTTTGCGCATATTACAACGACCGTTCCGAACAATTTCGAGCTGTCGCTTTTCCGTGCGGGACTCTGTGAAGACCCGTATTTCGGAACTCACACCATTGAGATGCAGAAATATGAGGTCATGCACCAGTTCTATACCTGTCGGTTTGCAAAGCCGAAGGAGAGCGACGGGTGGGTTCTTCGCTTCGCGGAAATCGACACGGCGGTGGAGGTGTTTCTGAACGGGGAGCGGATTCTGGAATGTGAGAATATGTTTCTCTGCCAAGAAGCGGATATGGACGGACTGCTGTGGGACGGGGAGAACGAGTTGGTCGTGCATATCAAGCCCGCAACGATTTATGCGCGCGGCTTGGAAACCGATGCGATGTGTGCCGCCCAACTTTACAATTACGAAAGTCTTGCTTTGCGAAAGGCAGCAAGCAGTTTCGGTTGGGACATCATGCCGCGGCTCTGCTGCGGGGGGATTACGGGGAGCGTGGAGCTTTTGCGGCGACCCGAGGTGCGGTTGGATGACCTGTTCGGGTACACGGCAGATGTCAATCCTTCGGCAAAGACGGCACGACTGACCTTCCGTTACCGCGCGGTCTTGGGGGATGCGGCGGCATCGGCTTACCGCCTGCGCATCGTCGGAAATTGCGGAGACCGTTCCTTTTGTTGTGAAGAGCCGCTCCGCCATTCGGAGGGAAACCTGACTGCGTGGGTCAACAATGCGAAATTCTGGATGCCGCGAAACGCGGGGGAGGCGAATCTGTACGATGTACGGGCAACGCTTCTGTACGGGGAGACGGTTATGGACGAGTGGATCTTCCGTCTCGGTATCCGCACGGTGGAATTGGAGCGCTCCTCAGTCATCGAGCCGAACGGGACAGAGATGGGATGCGGCAAATTCGGGTTCCGCGTAAACGGACAGCCGATTTTTGTCCTCGGAACCAACTGGGTTCCTGTGGACGCATTCCGATCGCAGGCGAAGTCCCGCCTGCGGGAAATTCTGCCCATGCTGAACGATCTGGGCTGTAACATGGTCCGTCTTTGGGGCGGGAATGCATATGAGGATGAGGACCTGTTTGATTTCTGCGATGAAAACGGTATTCTGATCTGGCAGGATTTCGCAATGGCGTGTGGAATTTACCCGCAGAATGAAGCCTTTGTCGGCAAACTGCGGGCGGAGGCAGAGCAGGTTGTCCGTCGCTATCGCGGACATTGCTCGCTGGCACTGTGGGCGGGAGACAATGAATGTGACGTATTTCGCTCATGGGATGCAAGAAAATTCGACCCAAATCGGAACATCCTGACTCGCCGCGTGCTCCCCGAGGTGCTGGCACGCGAGGATATGACCCGTCCGTATCTGCCGTCCTCTCCCTTTGTGGACGAGAAGGCTTTCGCCACGGGACTTCCGCTTTCCGAGGATCACATCTGGGGGCCGCGCGATTGGTTCAAGGGGCAGTATTACAGCAATACGGTCTGCCGTTTTGCAAGCGAGATTGGGTATCACGGATGCCCCGAACCGGATTCTCTGAGGCGGTTTCTCTCTGCCGATGCACTGTCCCATCGCCGCTTTCCGCAGGGTGAGTGTGCAAATGCGGAATGGCTGACCCATGCGGCGTGCATGGAAATCAGCAAATGGTGTCCCTATGCCTATCGGATCGGGCTGATGGCAGAGCAGGTTCAAACACTGTTTGGAGAGGATTCGGAGGACCTGACGCGGTTTGCGGCGGAAAGCCAGATTTCTCAGGCAGAGGCGGACAAATACTTTGTGGAGACCTTCCGCATCGGAAAAGGCGTCCGCGCCGGAATCATTTGGTGGAACCTGATTGATGGTTGGGCGCAGATTTCCGATGCCGTGGTGGACTATTACGGAAAGAAAAAATTGGCGTACAGCTATCTCAAGCGGTCACAGGCACCGATTGCCCTGATGTGCGCGGAACCGAAGGGCGGGGAGATTGCGGTATACGGTGTCAACGACCTGACAGAGCCCGTCACGGTTTCGTATCGGGTTCAAAGACTGTCTGACCGGGAAACCGTTCTCTCGGGGGAGTGTGCAATCGGTATCGACAAATCGGTCAGGCTCGGCGGGATTCCGACCCGAGAGGGGGAGCAGGAATTCTATCTGCTGGAGTGGGAATATACGTTGCACGCAAAACGCCACAGCGGAAAGAACCATTATATCAGTTACTTGGAACGGAAAATCGATTTGGATCGTTACCTGCGCGGCATGACCTTGGCGGGATTTCGTGACGGTTGGTTTGCGTGACCGAAAACCGTCATATTGCCCAAATTTGAGTGCTGTTTTTTGGCGCTGTCGATTGCGATTTTTCTATTGACAACCTGAATGCTTTATGATATAATTGTTTTTGTAAACGGTTGCACACTTTTTGTGCGCCGGTGTGTAACCGCTTACACAAATAAAGAAAGAGAGGCAAAAAAGATGAACAGAAAACTCTTGGCATCCCTTTTATTGGTTGGATTGTTGATGACCTTCCTTCCGATTCTTTCCCTTTCCGCGAGTGCGGAGACAGAACTTCAAATTCACACAAAGGAGGAGTTGCTGGATTTTGCGAACCGCTTGGCGGGCGGGGATACCTTTGCAAAGCAGACGGTTTATCTGAACGCCGATTTTGACATGGCGAATGCTGTATGGCCGCTCGCGGGAAAGAATAACGTAACCTTTTCCGGCATGATTGACGGTCAGGGACATACCGTCAGCGGATTGAAATCGGAAAGCGAAAGCAACTATCAGGGACTGTTCGGCAGTTGCCTGATGCCCGTTGGCGATGATTCCTTTACGGTTGGAATCAAAAATCTCACGGTGAAGGCTTCATCGATATCCGGTACATCGCAGATCGGCGGATTGTTCGGGAGAATCGGTTCTGATACCGGAACGGCAGGAAAAGTGCTGTTTGCAAACCTGAATCTGGAGATTGCGGTTTCCGCTTCGGGCGCATACTGCGGCGGGATTGCGGGAGATTCCCGCGCCGATGAGATGACGGTTGCGGGGTGTATCATCCGCGGAACTGTTTCGGGTACAATGTGCGTCGGCGGGTTGATTGGTTGGGAGCTTGATAAAAAGCTGACGGTCGGAAATACCGTCATGTCCGCAAATGTGAAGGCTACCAACATAAATGCCGGTGGATTTTTCGGTCACGTGCGGGAACGTGCAGGAGGTCAGGGCAGCGACACGCTGATTACAAACTGCGTATTTGACGGAGTGGTGGAAACCTCTTTTACGGAAACATACGGAAATGTTGGGATCGGTGGATTTGTCGGATTGGTCGGAGCGAACAACGGAGATGTATCGAGCGCACGTCCCGGCAATTTAACCGTTAAGAACAGCGCGTTTTACGGAATGATGAAGCTCACCGGGAAGGGAAATGTCGGAAAAATCGGTGGGTTGGTCGGATCAACAAACGGAGGGGATAACTCTACCGTGACCTTCAGGTCAATCCTTCTTGGTGGGAAGATTGAAATCGCAGGAACTCCTCTATATAATTACGGAAAGCTGATTGGCATTGCCGCTTCCTATTCAACCTATCGGGCAGATGGGATTGTCGGTGATGTGGAAGTTGTTACTGTCGGTGATGTGGAAGGTGTTACGAATTGGGGATGGGGCAATTTCAGTTCAAACCAAGCAACCAATACGCAGGCAAATCAGTTAATCGCCTCTGTTTCCGAAGGTTACCGTTCGCTTCGCTTTTCGGATGACACCGTTACGGTTGATTTTTCCGGCAGTTTTGCGACCACGCCTGCAACCAAGCCGCTCCCGATGGGGGTTCTGCACTTCTATTCCGATGTCGTCAACGGAAAAGATAACGGCACTGCCGTTACCAATGCCGCGGTATATCAGGACAGGTTGGAGACGGACGGAACACGGAGCGTTCGTTTGATCGGACTCCTTCGCTGTGCGGAAACCGAACTGGCGAATTTTGAAAGCGTTGGTCTTGAAATCACCGTTATCCGTCTTGACGGTGCGGATGTAAAGACCGTCAATAATCTGACGGATGGCAAAGCGCCCTCCACGCAAACCGTTTACAAATCGGTTATGGCGGACGGAGAGAAAAAAGACGCAGCTTCGATTCTTAGCGGATACAGCTATCTCTTTACCGCAACGGTGGACGGATTGCCGCAGAATCGGGGAAGCGTGACCTTTGCGGTCAGATCTTTCCACGATCAGAACGGGGCTCGCACATATGACGATATGTTGGTGTTTGAATATTCGACCGACGCGGCTGCATGAAAGGAGTATTTGCTATGAAGAAACTGTATGAAAAACCGTGTTTCCTGATGGAGCGGCTTTCCGATGATGTTCTGACATTGGTAAGCGGAGGAATCGATGCGGCAAGTGATTATATTGAAAATCTGAATATCAGCTCTCTTTTCTGAGCGACAACAGACTGAATGAAAGGATTTCGATTGGTGCGAATCGGACTTGCGTTTTTCTGCCTGTGCGGGTTCCTTCTTTCGGGGTGCGCTTCCGGTATCCCGATGCAGGAAACAATCGGCGGCGCGGGGACGGAATCGGACTTGGCACAAACAACAGCAATGACAGATACGGAAACAGAGGTGCGCACCGACCCGCCGATTCGGGCAAAGGGGGTGGCGTATCTCTACGGAGAAACAGAAAAGGATGCCATATCCTATCGGGTGGGGGAGTCGATCCGGTTTCACATCCGATTGACCGACACCGCCGACTTCAGACTGACCTACCCCTGCGCGAAACTGGTCTGGCACGCGGAGGCGGATGACGGGCAGTTCTGGAGCGGAACGGACAGCGGAGACAGCGGCAGGCTGACCCTGACGTTTTCCATGAAAACCCCGGGGAGTATTCGGGTCACGGTGGAAGCCTGCGACCGCGATGGGGAAAAGCTCGGGGAAGTACAGCCGTTTGTCGGCGGAGCAATCTGCGGGTTTGAGCAGATTCGGACCGGAACGGAATGCCCGAAAGATTTTGATGCGTTCTGGCAGACACAGCTTGGAGAATTGGATGCGGTTTCGCCCGAGTTGCTGTATATCGACCCTGCGGATTCACCCAATCCGAATTTTCGGGCGTACAGCGTTGGAATCCGCTCCCATGATGCGGACGCGCCCGCGACGGGGTATCTGACCGTCCCGAAAAACGCAAAGGCAGGCAGCCTGAAAATCCGAATGTTCTTTTACGGCTACAACGCATCCTTTTCTCCGTCTCCGCAGTGTACGGATGGGTGTATAACCTTTGCGGTCAATGCGCACAGCATGGAGAACGGGCGGGAGAAAGGCTATTATGCCGACCTGCAAAACGGCGCGCTGAAGCATTACGGCTTTGAAGCGGAGGACTACCGCGATCCGTCGGGCAGTTATTTCCGCAATATGATTCTGCGGGATGTGCAGGCGCTCCGCTTTCTGAAAACGATGAAGGAATGGAACGGCAAAGATGTTCTGCTTTTCGGCGGGAGCATGGGCGGCTTTCAGGCAACTGCGGTGGCGGCACTGGAACCGGGCGTTACGGAGCTTTCGGTGTTTATCGTCTGGATGTGTGATGTCGGCGGCAGAAGCATCGGGCGCTTGGCGGGATGGTTGCCGGATTATACCGAAAATCTGAACTACTTCGATTCGGCTTTCTTTGCCGCCCGCGTAACCTGCCCGACTGTCATCTCGCAGGCGGGACTGATCGACTATACGGCAACTCCGACGGGGATGGCGGCGTATTACAACGCGCTTCGCGGGAAGAAACAGATTACATTTGTGCAGTCGGCGGATCACGGGCTGTCTCCGATCCGCCGGGTCACCTATTCCGAATCGCAGGAGGGCGGAAAAAGATGAATGCTACAGGAGGAAAGGAGAGGGATGCGAGATGAAGCTGAAAAGAGTTGCAACGCTGTTGCTTGCCGTGATCCTGCTCTTCGGCAGTCTGACCGCCTGTCGGAAGCCTGCGGAAAACGGCACGGTCGAAAGCGGAACGGAAAACGGGAACGGACGGAATGATACGCCGAATCGGATATCCGGCGTGCAGTACTGTACTGCACCGTCTACGGTCAAGATGCTGCTGACGGAGAAGTTTTCCTCCGGTTCGCAGACGTTGACGTTCAAGGCGTTCCGAAACGAATATGAAAGCGCACAGCTGATTTTATCGGCAGAACGGAATGTGTTGGATTACAACGTGACCGTGAATGACCTGACCTGCGGGGATGCAGTGCTGCCGCGGGAGCAATTTTCGGTCTATCACGAAAAGTACATTGCGGTTTCCAAGGTCTATGATTCACTTTCCGGATGCGAGGAGGGAATGTATCCCGATGCGCTTCTGCCGTTGGATACGGCGGCGGAATATGGGGAAAATCAGATTCGGAAAGGGGCAAATCAGGGTATCTGGTTTACGGTCCTGATTCCGAAGGAACAGCCTGCCGGTGTTTACAGCGGCAATTTTACGCTGACGGTTGACAGGGAAAGCGTTGAGGTTCCGGTTGAGGTGACGGTTTGGAATTTTACGGTTTCGGACGAAACGCACCAGAAAAGCTGTTATGCGGTGTATTATGACGCACTCGGAATGGGTGAGTTGAGCAATACAAACGAAATGGAGGCGCTTTACACCGAGGCACTTCTGCGGTATCGCCTGAACCCGCAGTCCTTGCCTGTCGGTTTGGGACATAACTTTGACCCCTCGGGTGACGATTTGCGGAACTGGCTGAATGCCACGGTCAAGTATACGCAGGACGTGCGTTGCTCGTGGATTAACATTCCGTATAAGCGCGTCAGCGGCACGCTACCGAGCGGTAAGCAGTCGACAAGCCTTGTTGATATTGACTTGTACAAAGACACTCTGAAGATGCTTCTGGAGCGTTCGCTCAAAGAGAATGTCAATCTGATGGAAAAACTCGGAATGTGGGTGACCTGTCTGGATGAGGCGGACTATCGGAACAAGCCCGAGGATGCCGCCTATGTGACGGAGCAGCTGCACGAGGCGCAGGAAGCGCTGTATCGGGAGTATAAAAAGCAGGTCGACGAAAGCGGAACGCTTTGGATGGGGTTTGTGCATCAATGCAAGAAGGATTTCATTCTGGAAGTGCTGGAGGATATGCGGACGGTGCAGCATTTCGTCACGCTTGCCTACGGGAATGATTCGCGCTTCAATTTCGAAAATCCCTTTACCCGATGCGTTCAGTTGGGAGAACTGCAAACGGCAGAGCAACGTGCCTTTTACGAAGCGGAACGGGCACGCTACAATGCCTATTACAATACGGACAGCGGGGAACTCTGGGCTTATACCGGCTGTCTGCCGCGCTCGCCATATCCCACCCTGCACCTTGATGACGATTTGCTGACCCTGCGTTCATTCGGATGGTTTATGAAGCAGTATCACATCATCGGTCAGCAGATGTGGTATACCAACCTTTATTACCGAATGGAAAACGGCGATGACGGTGTGATGAGCGAATTGCAGGACTGCTACGGAACTGCCGAACGGTTTCCGACTTCAAACGGAGACGGTTTTCTCTTCTATCCGGGTGCACCGTATGGCATTGCAGGTCCTGTGGGAAGTATCCGACTGGAGGTTCTGCGTGACAGCATGGAGGATTATGAGGTGCTGTACCTCATGGAGTCGATGCTCCGTGAACAGGTGGAGAAAAGCGGAGGCGTGTATACGGATGCCGCATTCGACAGCCTGATGGAACTGTTCACGCTCGGATATTACGATGGATTGCAGGTACAGATCGGGGACAGTCTGACAAACGGATTTTCAACGCTTCGGGAAAGCATGGCTTCGGTATTGGAGCTGTTGGAAATGGGTGTGACCGTAACCGATGTCGAAAAGAAAGCGGCGCTTGTCACAATTAAGCTGAAGGCACCCGCGAATGTAACGCTTTCCTCCGACGGAAAAGCACTGAAAACAAGCGGAAACGGGCAGTTGCTGTTGACCGCCGATCTGACGGTGAGCGAAACGGTTACGCTTTCGGCAACCGACGGGGCGAGAACGGTTAATGGAACCTTCTGGCTGGGAGCCGGACAGAAAGCGGTTTCTGCGGACGGAATTGCCGACCGCATCGCAATCAGCGCGCCGAACAGCGGAAGCTATACAGCGCATGACGCAGCGTGCGGCAGGGCGGCATATCGGCTCCGGATCGCGGGCGGCAGGCAGGAGACGGTTTTGAACCTTGCCGATCTGGATGTGGATCGCATCTCCCAATCGCTTTGGCTTGTTATCTATAACGATTCCGACCGTGTGGTAACCGCCGCGCTTTATGCACAGAATGCGGGAAAGAAATATGCGCAGTTCTATGACCGCGCCTCCAATCTTCCTTCCATGCCGGCTGTCAAGCTGACACTTCAACCCGGAATCAACTATGTCGAACTGTCCGGTTACGGCTTGGTTTCCAATCGCGGAAAATTGGAAAACCTGAAGTTGGTCTGGAACAATAATACGGCAACGGAGATTTGCATTCTGAGCGTTTCTGCGGAAAGGAAGGAACGGGAATGAGAAAAGCGGTTTATTTCCTGTTGGCAGCGGTGCTTTGTCTGACCGTTGCAGGCTGCCGGAGAGGGCAGGAACCGTCCGCGTCGGCTACCGACGCCGGCTCCGGTTCGTCCCTTGCCGATACGGACTCCGTGACCTATGGGGAGATCACCTCGTGGAAGCCACCGATGCCGGAACTCGGAGCGGACGGACTGTATCGTGTTATCGTCAATGATTACGAAAGACCTGCCGATTTTTCCCCAATGCAGGCAAGACGGAATATGACCGTTACGGTGGAGAAGGAAACCGTGCATTCGGGAAGTCGGAGTGCCAAGCTGATTTGCAAAAAGGAATACAACTCCTATGCGGCGGTTTCGGTGGCGCAGCCGTTGAATTTGGTTCATCGAGGGGATTTCAGCAATCTTGGAGGTGTAAAAAAGATTTCCTTTTGGGTTTACAATGCCCAACAAAAGGAAATGGACTTCACGGCGCTGTTGAAGCTCGCCGATGACGGGGAGTATACAACGGTTACAAGCGTTCCGCCGCGGCAATGGGTTCTGGTGGAAATTCCGATTGATCCCGCTGAGCTGTCGGAGACGAAAAAAGTCAGGTATCTTTCCTTTTCCTTTCAGCCGGATATCGGATCGGACACTGTCTTTTATATCGATGACCTCTGTCTGTACCGCACGGGAAAGTGAGGCATGAAATGCAGATCATTCTGAACGCACGGGAACTGTGCGAAACCGATCCGACCGAGCGGATTCAGAATGCCGTTGATACGGTGTTCCGCCACGGCGGGGGAGAGGTTGCAATTCCCGAGGGGGATTGGGAGATCGGAACGGTCAGACTCCGAAGCAATGTGACGCTGCACCTCTTGGAAAACACGCACCTGCTCGGCAGTCGGGAGACCGAAAAGTATTGCTATTGCGAGAAGAGCGGACTGGAACCGATTGCCGGAACGGACTGCACGGACGCGCTCTGGGAACCGTGGAATGTCCGGAAAAACTACGATTTCATCATCGCGGGAGGGAACTTATACAACCTTTGACGTTCCCGAGGATTATCAGGGCGATCAGGTCGACGATGCCGTTTATTCGCGGAATCGGATCATTGAACAGCGTTTCAACGTCGTGTTTGACAGTTATACCGCAGGGGATGAGGGCGGCACGCCCGGCTACACGGTCTGCTATAACCGGTTGCGGCAGGAGGCGCTTGCTCCGACGGAAAACTGGGATCTGATCATGCTGATCAACCGTGACGCTTACACGGCGATTCAGGAGGAGATGATTTGCCTGCCTTCGGAGCTGAAGCATATCGACATGAGCAAGGATTACTATCTGCGCGATGTGAACGACGCGCTGACGATTGACGGCGTTCCGCTGTTTGCCTACAGCGATGAGTCTGTTTATACTTTTGAGCGCTCGGTCTGCATTGTGTTCAATCAATCGGAGGTCACAAGTCTTGGAATGGAAGACTCGTATGCGTTGGTGAAGTCCGGCGATTGGACCTATCAGAGGATGTTTGAAATGGTCAAAACCGCAACGAGAATGGATGCAGACGGAAAAAACGCCTTTTACGGGTGTAGCGGCATGAGCGACTATACCGCTACCTCCTACTGGTTCGGTTGCGGGCAGACAATGCTGACCACAACCAACGGAAACACGGGAATGCGATTCTCCATCGGCTCCAACGAGGCAATCATCAAGATCACCGAGGAAATCCTCGCGCTGGTTGACGGCGGGCAAATGGAGCTGAAGGGCTGGGAAGGCAGTGACGAGAAATGGATTGCCACCTTTAAGGACGGCAGAGCGTTGTTCCAGAATAACATTGTTGGCAAGGTGCGTCTGCTCCGCGATGTGAAGGACTGGGATTACGGCGTTCTTCCGTATCCCAAGTACAGTGAAACGCAGGATCACTACTATTCCCGTGTGGTGGACGCATGGCTTCATGTTGTGCCGAAATCCTGTTCGGATATCGACCGTGCAAGCGTAATTCTGGAGGCACTCGCATCCGGCTCTTCACAGTATGTGTTTCCCGCATACTACGAGAAAGTGCTGAAATATCAGATCATGCGGAATCCGCAGGACATTGAAATGCTGGAATTGATCCGTGCGCACCGCACGTTTGACCTTGCCGATGTGACATGGGCAAAAGAGATCCGTATGGATCTGGTAAGCAAAGTGTGACCGTACCATGGCGGTGTCCGCTTACGGAAATTCGATGGTCTACACGGTCAACGCGTCTCTTGTCAAGCCCCTTTTGGAAATGGTGGAGAAACTGAAAATGCAGGATTCCTGACGGTTGTCCGTATCGCCGCTTCAAAAAACAAAAAATCAATATATAATTTTGGCTATGAAAACTCACAGACTTACCAAAGCGATGTCCCTTTTGACTGCATTGTTGATGCTGTTCGCGCTTTGCGCTGTTCCCGCGCATGAGGACGGCGCGCGGGTGACATTCAACCTTTCCAATGAGACTCTGCAGGCGTTTTCGGGCTTCGTGCAGGTCTGCGTCCGAACGCAGATGTTTGAGGACGTATTCCGTCGGACGATCCCCGTAACGGCGGACGCGCTTTCGGCTGCCGATGTCGGTTCGTTTGATTTTACCGACACCGTAGCGGGAAGGGAAGCGGACAGCTTTCTGGAATTCCGTCTGTCGGATGCGGAGGGAGCGGTGCTCTCCACATCGGTTCTGCTGTTTGGTAAGCCGAAATGCTTCCGCTATCGGAAGCCGACCTACCGTTTGTCGGTGACGCGCCTGTCGGAATGCCTTTATCGGTTGCGGTTGCAAAGCGACGTCTTTGCGCATAAGGTTCGCGTGGATTTTCCCGGATGCGGGGCAGACTCGGAGGATCAATATCTGAATCTGGCCTCTCCCGACGGCGTGACATACCTGCTCCGCACGGAAACAGACCTTTCCGCGGAGGAATTGCAGCACCGCGCGGCGTTTTTCTCGGTGTATGATCTTGCGCCGGAGTGTATGGGGGACAGTTCCCGGGATGCAACGGAGACGGAGTGAAACGGTTTGCTGCAAAAGCGGTTGCGCCGGGATGAAGCCGGGGGCGGGACTTAGCGGTTATGTTTCCGGGATAATGTAAAACAATCGCTCGGTAAATGGTAAAGACAAACGCGGCTTTTTGTACTATAATAGACAGGAAGAACCGATATGGAGGTGCGATTGCGGTATGAAAAAGATCGGCTTTATTGACTATTATCTGAGTGAATGGCATGCGAACAACTACCCCGCATGGATCAGGGAGATTGACCCGGCGTTTGAAGTCGCTTACGCATGGGCGGAGGTGGACGTTTCTCCCGCGGACGGCGTGACAACTGACGAATGGTGCGAAAAGTTCGGCGCGCAGAAGTGTTCGTCCATTGCGGAAGTCTGCGAAAAGGCGGATTATCTGATCGTGCTCTCTCCCGACAACCCGGAGCGCCATTTGGATTATGCCCGGCAGGTGTTCCCCTGCGGGAAGCCTTGCTACATGGACAAGACCTTTGCGCCCGATGCGGAGACGGCGCGCGCCATCTTTGCGCTTGCAAAGCAGTACGGCGTAAAGCTGTTCTCTTCCTCGGCTCTGCGCTTTGCGGATGAACTGGCAGATTGGCAGGAATCGCTCCGCTCGGTCACGGTCAGCGGTTCGGGCAGATTGGATATTTATCTGATTCACTTCGTGGAGATTGCCGTGCGGCTGATGGGGGCGGATATCGGGTCGGTCATGGCGCTGTCCGGAGGTCGGAATACGGTGCTCGCCATGAAGTACCGCGACGGACGGATCGCGAACCTGTGCCTGTACGACAGCCGTCACGCGCCGGGGTTTGCAATCTCCCCGGAGAGCGCAGACCCCGAAAAACGCTTGCCCTATGTCAACATCGGCGGGGATTATTTCAAACGGCTGATTGCCGCTATCCTTGCGATGTTTGACGGCGCGGACGTTCCCGTAAAGCCGGAGGAGACGGTAACGGTGATCGGCGTGATGCAGGCGGCGAGAGTTGCGGCGGAGCGCCCGTGGACGGAAGTCCGGCTTCCCGCCCGGAGTACGCAGGAATCGCAGACCTGAAAGTGCGAAAAATGTTAAACAAGCGGATTACAACGGATAAAGACAAAAACTGGATTTGATGCTATAATGCAGATAGCGGAAGAATCCGCAAAGTCTTTGAAAATGGGGATGATTCTATGAAAAAACATTGCATTGCGGTTATCGGTTGCGGAAGAATCGCGCAGAACGCGCACCTTCCGGCATTTACAAAAATGGATAATGTCCGGGTGAAGTACGCCTGCGATCTGATTGCGGAGAAGGCGGAAAAAGCGGTTCGCGATTTCGGCTGCGAGCAGGCGATTACCGACTACAATATCGCGCTGAAAGATCCGGAAGTGGAAGCGGTCTGGGTTCTGACTCCGAACTATGCGCACTACACGGTTGCCATGGACGCGCTCCGCGCAGGCAAGCACGTGCTGTGCGAAAAGCCGATTACCGTCAGCTATCCGCTTTCCTGCGAAATGGCGGCGGAAGCAAACAAGCAGGGGAAGCTGCTGAACATCGGCGTCTGCAACCGGTATCAGAAGTCGGTGGAGATGATCGAGGCGCTGAACGCTTCGGGTAAACTCGGCAATCTCTATCATGTATATTGCTCGTTCCGCAACTATCGCAGCATTCCGGGACTGGGCGGCGCTTTTACAACCAAGGAGCAGTCCGGCGGCGGCGTACTGATTGACTGGGGCATTCACTTCCTTGACCTGATCCTGTACGTGCTGGGCGGCGCAAAACTCAAGACCGTCACCTGCGACACCTACAACGAAATGGCAAAGGACATGAAGGATTATGTTTACAAGTCGATGTGGGCGGAGGATACGAAGGATCTGAACGGCACAAACGATGTGGACGATATGGTTACGGGCTACATCCGCACCGATAAGGCAAGCATTTCCTTCAATGGCGCATGGGCGCAGAACATCGGCGAGGACGAGATGTTCGTCGATTTCATGGGCGATAAGGGCGGTATCCGTCTCCACTACGGAAAAGACTTTGAGTGGTGGACGGTTGAGGACGGCACGCTGATGAAGAAGCAGCCGCTCTACAAGATCCCGGATATGTACCAGAAGGAAGACGAGGCGTTCCTTGCTGCCATCGAGACCGGTGAGCACACCAAGACGCACATCGACAACATTCTGGAGAGTGCCAAGCTGTTGCAGGCGCTCTACGATTCGGCTGCGCAGAAGAAGGAACTGACCTTCTGAAACCGTTCGGCCGGACAACCCGCAGCCGTTCCGCAAAACTCCGTGAAAACGGAGGGCGGAACGGTTGCGGGTCAAATTTTTTCTTTCTCTTGAAAAATCCGGGAGAATGTGGTATACTGAAACCGTACCCAAAAAACGGCGGGAGGGGAGACCGATGGACAAAAAGCAATTACAGGCGCGGATCGATCAGGAATCCAAGCGCGAGCGGAGACGGACCAACTATGTCAATTCGCTGATGGAGGATTTCTATTTTTCGGATTTTGCGCCGCGCCCAAAGGGCGCGGCGACTTTTTACCGATAGCAGTTCAAATTGGAGGAAAGGACGATGTGCGGCGTGGAACAGACGCAACCGCTGACTTTTTTTCCTTCTGCAATCGCATGATAAAGCAGATCCAAGGCGGTATAGCCCATGCTGAACGGGTTCTGATAAATCGTTGCATTGACAGTACCGTTTTCGATATAGGGGCAAAGTTCCGCAAAAATATCGGATGTCACGCATACCACCTTCTGTGACAGTCCATGCTCTGCCAGATAGCGACAGATGGGAATGGAGTTTGCCGAGCTGACATAGATTGCCGCGAGTTTCGGATGTGTCGCGAATGCCTCATCGACCAATTCGGCTGCGCATTTGGGGGAGTCCTTGGTGTCGTATACCGCGACAACGGGAAATCCGAATTTTTCAGAGGAGGCGCGGAAGGATTGGGTCAGAATTTGGTGCGGAATCGAGGATTGGTTTCCCGTAAACAACACGGTTTCGCGTGTGGGGGCGTTTCGCAGGAGCATTCCGAAAAGCTCCGCAGCCATTTGTCCGATTACCTGATAGTTGCTCAAAGACGCAAACAGTCGGTCGCTGTTTTCCAGATTGTAATGAACCGTGGCAACCCGAATCCCCGCCTTTGCCAAACGGTTGATGTAGTCAACAACGCAGTCCTCGTAGATACCGCTGATGATGACCCCATCGTAATGCTTCTCATAGAATTCATCCAGAACAGACAAGGCTTCCTGCATGGTATGCTCGCCGCGTTGCAGAACCCGCATATCACATTCCAGCTTATAATCCCTGAGATTGTTATACGCGTTGTTGATTCCGTTCTGTATCTCGGTATAAAAGTTTTTGATGTAGCCGAAATTCAGAACACCGATATGAATCGGTTCCATCGACAGTCGGGATGCAATGCGGTTTGGCTTGTAACCGTATTTTTCTGCGGTACGCAAAATCATTTCCCGCTTTTCGCGGCTGAGGCGGGACTTTGGATCAAAAGCACGGCTGATGGCGGCAACCGAAACGCCAAGCTCTTGTGCAAGGGTATAGACTGTGACCTTGTTTTCAGACATTTTGCTCTCCTTGTCCGTGATTTTGGTTGATATTATCATTATATCAAAAAAAGCGACATTTGTCAAGTATTCGGGGAGGGCAATGTGATAATAAACACAATTATGAGGATTTTTTATGAAAATTGGAATCGATATCGGCGGCACGAAATGCGCCGTCGTACAGGCGGATAACACGGGAAAAATCCTGAACCGCGTTGCGTTCGCTACCCTGCCTTGCGCGCAAAGTCTTGCAAAAATCGAGGAACTGGTCGCGTCCTTCGCCCCGTTCGATGCCATCGGCATCAGCTGCGGTGGACCGTTGGACGAGAATCGCGGTATCATTCTTTCCCCGCCGAACCTGCCGGGGTGGGATAAAGTACCGATCTGCGAGCGGTTGCGGAAACGCTTTGGTGTGCCGGTCGCTCTGCGCAACGATGCGAACGCTTGCGCGTTGGCAGAGTGGCGGTACGGCGCGGGGAGAGGAACGAAAAACATGATTTTCCTCACCTTCGGCACGGGTATGGGCGCGGGGCTGATTCTGGACGGTCGGCTCTACGGCGGCACAAACGGCAACGCGGGCGAGGTCGGACATCTCCGCATGGCGGCGGACGGTCCTGTCGGCTACGGCAAGAAAGGCTCGTTTGAGGGCTTTTGCAGTGGCGGCGGGCTGAAGCAGTTGGGTCAGATGCGCGCCATCCAAGCCCTGAAGGAGGGAAGGCATCCGCTCTATTGTCAGACGGAAGCCGAACTGCCGACCGTCACCGCCAAAACGATTGCCGATGCGGCGGATGCGGGCGATACGGATGCAATCGGGGTCTACCGCTATTGCGGCGAGCAGCTCGGTCGGGGACTTTCGATCCTGATTGACCTGTTCAATCCGGAGGCAATCGTCATCGGCAGTGTCTTTACCCACTCGGAGAACCTGTTGCGGGCGGAAGCGGAACGCATCATCCGGGAAGAAGCGCTCCCCATGTCTGCGGCGGTCTGTTCGATCCGCACCGCGCAGTTGGGGAACGCCATCGGAGACTATGCCGCGATTGCGGTCGCGGAAGAAGCACGGAGGGAAAACAAATGAATACCATCGAACTGCTCGGCAAGCGGTATCCCGCTCTGACGGACTGCCTGCCGGAGATTGAACGTGCCGCGGAAGCCATCGTCACCATGCACCGCGCGGGGGCAAAGCTGCTCCTTTGCGGCAACGGCGGGAGCGCGGCGGACTGCGGACACATTGTGGGAGAGTTGGAAAAAGGCTTTCTCTCCAAGCGACCCTTATCGGAATCGGCGCAAAAGAAACTGCTTGACGCGGGCATTCCCGCCGAGATGACGGCGAAATTCCAGCAGGGACTGTGCGCCATTTCCCTGCCCGAACAGAGTGCCATTCTCAGCGCGTTTGCCAACGATGTAGAGCCGAAGCTGGTCTATGCGCAGACCGTTCTTGCCTGCGCGCGGTCGGGGGATGTCTTTCTCGGCATCTCCACCTCCGGCAACTCCGAAAACGTCGTCCTTGCCGCAAAAACCGCCAACGCGGTCGGCGTCACCACAATCGGTTTGACCGGCGCAACCGGCGGAAAACTGGCGGAAATCTGTGACATTGCCATCCGCGTTCCCGTGACCGAGACCTTTATGGTACAGGAGTATCATCTGCCTGTTTACCACGCCATCTGTGCCGAGGTCGAACGGCGGCTGTTTGATACGGACTGCTGAGGAAGGTGGAATCCTAGGGATATAGATAAATGTCGACGCACGGAAGAACTATTCGTTAAAATAACCGGAAGATATGTGTTGTATCGTGGAGAAAGCATGATTACCGAGCAAGGCGACGAATATCAGAATGTATCAGAATACCTGAAAGGACTTCCCAATCCGGTAACCGGAGCTTGAAAATGCACTTGTAATGTTGTAGACGGAATTCCTTTCAATGTTTTTGAATATATGCGATTTTCATCTTAAGGCAATACCGCGCAATTCCGATGGTGAAATCGCGAAGCCGGATTTTTCGTCAGACAATACAAAAATTCGCAGGCTGTAGCGCGGCTACAGGCAAGGATTTTTGTGAAGTATGACGGGAAAGGCGCGAGCGAGTGCGCCGATTGCGAATTGCGCGGTGTTGCCTTAAATCGGTATGAAACAAAAGTATAGAGCAAAATTGTGCCTTATGACTATTTGAGAGGGGCGGACAGAGAGAGAGGATCGACGCAAAGCATCGATCCTCTCTCTCTGTGGTTGGGTTTTTATGCGTGCATTCCGGCTCATTTTTCGTATCGTCCGCGCTCACAGAAACGCCTGTTCGGTGAACGCTCGTTTCAGCTCGGCACAGAGCGCATCGGCGTAAAGGGCGAAGCCGTGGTCGTTCGGGTGCGTTCCGTCCACGGTGCAACCGTCCTCATCCGGACCGCGAAAGACCGACGCGCCGTCAATGTAATACACGTTGCGGTCACCGTGCTCCAGCGCGTAGCGGTAGGTGTCGAGGATGACATCCCTGCGCGCAAGGTTCTCGGTGTAGGCGCTGTCAAAGTCGATGCGGGAAATCATGAGATAGGGGATGTTGGGGTGCGCGGCGCGGATTGCTTGATAGAGCTTGCAGTGCGTATTGCGCAGGTGCTCGGGGTTCGGCGCGTTGTGGTCGTAATCCGAGATGAATGCGCACATTTCGAGCGATGCGAGGTAATCGATCATCGCGTCCTCCGCCTTGCCGCTGCCGGAAAAGCCGAGGTTGACGTAATCCAGTCCCGTGCGGCGCGCGACAATGTTCTGGTAGCAGTTCCCCGGGCGCGAGGCGCAACCGCCCTGCGTGATGGAGCTGCCGTAATAGACGATGGGCGCGCTGTCGCGGTAGCGAAGTCCCTCGCCGACCGTTGCATTGTCCCGCGTTCCGATCAGGAGCGTATCGACCCCTGCGTAAAGCGGGAAATTGACGGTGATGTACCGCAGCTTCCGCGAGGGGAAGCGGACCGCAGCCTCGTAGCCGTCCACAATGTCAAACGGCGGCATGAAGGTGCGGAAATAGCGGGACGTCCCCGTTGCGGGGTCATCGACATAGAGGTCGAAGCCTGCGGAGCCCGTGAGCGGGATATGCGGCATTTTGCCGATGCGGTTCATGGTGGCGTGAATGGCAATCAGGTCGGAATCGGTGGAGAAGCGCACCCGCCCGCCTGCGGTGTTATAGGAAAGCTCGGCAACGCCCGCGCTGACTGCGGCGGCAGTCTCCTCGGGCATCCGACGGAAGGGGACTGTATTTTTGTAGTCGTAAAGTCCGTAGACCGCAAAGGGGGCTTGCCGCACGTCGCGCCAGGTGATATCCGCATCGGTCACGGTTTTCGGAACGTGGAAATTCGCATCGATTTCATCCAAAGAAAGCTGTTTCATATCGGAACTCCTTTTTCATTTCGACTTTTGGGTTAGCACAAAGCTGTGGCAAATATGCCTGCATAGCGGTGGGTGTCCGGCAATGATGTGTAACCGCTTTCATGCTATTATATCACTCCGTACCGAAAAAGTCAATAACTTTCTCAAAAAAAGCGGGGGCGAGTAAGATCGTGTAAATAACACTTGCGAATGCCACAGCGGGAATCCCGACATGGGTTCACCCCCGCCATGCTATTTTGCCGAAAATATCCGGATTGTGTGAGTGACACATATGAAGAACATAAAATGGATATTCTTCGCAAAAACCGGGTTTTTACCCGGTTTTTTGCCCCTTTTTGGCACTTTGGCACGGTGACAAAAAAATCACGAAACGCAGATATTTTCAGGATTTTGGTGGGGGCGCGAACTCATGACGGCGAAGATTTACGCTGATTGCCTGTCAGAATGACAGAACGCTGAAGGACACGCTGATGCCAACGGTCGAAAAGCTCGGAGACATCCGCCGCGTGCAGGGGGAAGTCAAAGGCATCCTGTTTGCCGCGCGGATGGAATATCTCATCATGGCTTGCATGGTGGTCGGAAATCTACCACTCCTGTATTTGCTGAACAAGGATTGGTACGCCTCGCTGAAATTCTCGGAGGCGGGACGGCAGAACCTGCGCGAACAGGCGGGGAAGATACCGAGCGCGTATATTTGCGATTATTTGTTTTACTTGGGATTTATTTTGTGTAGTGTATATTTTTCGATTCGCTGATTCCTATAAAATAGTCAGAACTAACATTGTAAAATTTGCAAAGCTTGATAAGATCATCAATTTTCAACTCAGCACGTCCTTCTTCAATGTGGCTGTATCCTTGCTGGGATTTGTTAATGACCTTTGCCACTTCCCTCTGCGTTAAATCCCCGTCTTCCCGTAGGTTTCTCATTCTAGTACGATAATCCATGAAACGCTCCTTTTAAATGTGTAATAATAAAATATTATCACACTCAATAATTGAGTATTGACAAATACTCAAAAATAGAGTATAATGGTTATAGGGGAGGTCGATTTGGGTATAAAAGAGTTTTATTGAAGATCTCAAAATGTTAGACATTTTATATCAAGAAAGGCGGTAATATTCAATCGTGTAAGTGACAGTAAAAATATTTCAGGTGATTGAAGCGGGAAAAGGAGAATATGACAAGAGATAAAAAGTGACAATACAACATCAAATTTTAAATTAAAAGCCATGAAAAAGATTTTTCAAAAGGAGTGATAATATGAAAAAGGTGTTTTTATTAGTACTGTTTCTGTTTTGCTTGGCTATGGAAGGATGTTCATCAACAAGTGGTGTAAATGAATGTAACCATAATTACGAAAAGCAAGAAACAGTCCAAGCAAACTGCTATCACGGCGGTTATACAAATTATCGTTGCTCTTTATGTGGGAAAATTAAAACTGAGGATAATACAGAGGCTTTGCAACATGAATTTGTAGAAGGTCCGGATACATATATCTGCAATAAATGTGGTCATTTTCAAGATGAAGGCTTTGATTTTAAGCTTAACCCAAAAGGAACCGAATATGAGATTATTGGTTGCGGAAACGATGCTATTCATCTTGGAGTAGTGGATATACCATTGAAGCATTATGGAATTCCTGTGACGAAAATTAGTAATAAGGCTTTTTATAGCAAGAGGTATTTTATTAAAGAATTAAGAATTCATAAGAATATAAGAACAATAGAGGGATGCTTATTTGAAACGACAACCGCCCAAAAAGAAACAAAAAATCCTATTGCTTTAGAAACAGTTGTATTTGATTCTGATTGTTCCAATATAGAAATTTCAAGAGGTGCTTTTAACCAATGTTATATATTAAGTAAAGTTGAATTTACTGTTGGATGCTTTTCGGTTATTACGTCAGATACCACCCAATTCCTTAGTTCAGATAGATATCTTTTTCAGGACACAGTATTCTTTAAACAACAGGCTGTTTTAGAAGACGGAATGTTCTATATAAAAGATTTATTGCTCGCATCTGATGTTGATAAACTTTCGAGCAATATAGAAATCAAGACAGGTACAAGAATAATAGGAAATTATGTTTTTTATAAAAATACGAATTTGAAATCTGTTTCGATTCCTCAATCGGTAGTTGCAATTGGATATGGAGCATTTATTGACTGCGCTAATCTATCAGAATATATTTACAAAGGAACCAAAACGCAATTTGAAGAAATCAGGCTTAACGGGGATGTGTTTTATCGGAGCGGTTTGAACGGCAAACCAATTGGTAGCCAAGCGAATGCAACGATTACCTATTTGGAAGGAAAATAAAGTGTTTGGAGAGAAAGTAAAATGAAAAAAGTTTTATTTGTGTGTTTGCTCTTAATATTTATGAGTGGATGTGGGATGCATAATGCAGATGGTGAATGTCATCATGATTATTATACCTCTACTGTTGCACCGACTTGTGTTTATCAAGGATATACACTTCATATATGTAAAAACTGCAAAAATGAATACCGAGATTCATATATCAATTCATTGGGACATCGGTATGTAGAAGGGGAAAAGAATTATTCTTGCAAAACTTGCGGTAGGGCAGAAACCGAAGGGTTTTCCTTTAAACTGCTTTCAAAATCATGTGCAACTCCATGCCCAACGCATGAATATTGTTATGCAATAACGAATATTTCACTTTCCGCAGTAGAAAATGGAATTTTGGAATTTCCTCACAAGTATGAATCGCTTCCTGTTTGTTCTATTGGTTTTGGAATATTTGATGTGGTGCGGGGAAGTGTAACAACGGTACTTATTCATGACAATATTAAACATATCAACGCTCCCATCGGAAATCCAATAAAAGCCCCCAGTATCAAATCATCGTTAAAAGAAATCATTTTTGATAAAACCTGTAATGGTGTTGTTATTTATGGTAACCCTATTAAAAAATGTAGTACCTTAGAGGCGATAAGACTTCCCAATAACCGATTTGCTTCGTTCTTTAATCCGTACGGATGGGGCGGGGATTCTGTAGAAACCGGTGGAAATACCTCATGGCCGTTTGAAAACACGAAATATTATAATGATAATGTTAGAAATATTGACGGGGTTCAGTATATTGAGGACTTATTAACTACTGTGGATGTTAACAAAATATCTGACTCTGTGAAAATTCAAGAGGGAACACACTTTATCTGTTCGGGAGCATTTTATAGGTCGACAAAGTTGAAAAGTATAACAATTCCGAATTCCATTATTGATATTGGAACAAGTACTTTTTGTAATTGTGTGCAACTTAGCAAAATTACTTATCTTGGAACAAAGGATGAATTAAGAAGGATTGGTATAAGCAAATCAACTTTTGAAAATATTCCTGCTACAGAAATTATCTGTACAGATGGGAATGTCACAATTGAATCACTTTTTTCAAAATAAAAAATCAATGAATGAAGTATATCGAAAGGAAAGTTATGAAGGAAGAGAAAAAGTTTGAGAGTTGGCTACAAGCAACCAAGGGATTATCGGCTAAAACTACAGAGAGCCGCATATCCAATTGTCGGCGATTGGATAAACTGTATGACCTTGATAAGCAATACGAACTGAATCGGTGCAATGGACTTTTACGTTCATTGTCATATCCAAAAAGAGCAGAGCTTTTAGGCGTTCCTGTTCTACATAGGGTACCGATGGATGGAAATCTTTATGATGGCACGGCTACTTTGAGAAGTGCCTTGAGGTTATATATAGAATTTATGGATTCCGGAATTCATACACGGAAGATTACTCCGTAGCTGTAGATTCGGACAACATAAAAAGGACATCGTTTGGGCGGTGTCCTTTTTCATGCGTATGGTAAAGTGTTTTTTTGGGGGGATATGATGATACCGCACAGTGCTCGGGGCTATCGCGGAATCTTCGCCATTGAGTACCAATGCTGCGGGCGGGCGAATATTAAAACAACGCTTTTGAACATCCTGAAAGGCTTCTTTGCCGCGTCCCTGTTCACAAGGCTTCCGGTCGAGCTTTACCGCTTCACCGTTACCCTGCAAAACACATTTACGAAGGACCTCATCGGCACGGCAAGCGGAAATGTGCTGGAACTCGCGCGGGAGGTATTGTATCGGTACTCGCCAAACGGCGTAAATGCCCTGAACGGCTTCGGTCTGCTGGAACTCCTGTTCCTGATTGCCCTCGGCTACTGCGTCATCAAGGTCTTTTTCTCCAACATCAAGCGCGGGGGCATTCTCCTGACGCAAATTGCCGTCGGGAGTCTCTACCTGTTCTCCCTGCCGCGCGGCTATGCGGACGGCTTCACGCAATGGTGCAAACAGGTGGTCGCACTCTGCCTGACCACCTTCATGCAGACCACCTTGCTGTTTCTCGGTCTTATGACATGGAAAAATAATGTTCTGCTCGGCTTCGGCGTGATGCTCGCCGCAAACAAAGTCCCCCGCATCGCGCAGGTGTTCGGATTGGATACCGGCGTCAAGGTCAATATGACCTCGGTCATGCACACGACCACAACGGCGGTGAATCTGACGAAAACGCTGGCGAAAAAATAATGACTTACAGAAAGGAGTTTCATGAAAAAACAATATCTGTACCCGCAGAATATGCGACTGAAGCCGAAACTGTGGCTGTGGTCGGTGCGGGATCTGATCATCCTCGGACTGTGCGCAGCGGGCGCGGCGCTGGTTGCGGTGAAGTTTGGGTGGTATTTCCCCGCGGCGATGGTCGCGTTGGGTGCATTTCTGTCCGTCCGACCGGAGGAACAGTCGGTGCTGGACTTCCTGTCCTGTGCCGTCCGCTACTTTTGGTCGGGGCAACAATATTACGAATGGAGGGAGAAGAAGTAAATGGCGAAAAAACAAAGTCGCACACAAGACCTCATCGGGCTGAATCGGTTCGGGGAGAACGGAGTCATAACGGACGCAGGAGTCGAAACTGTGTGGTTTCTTGTCGGAGCGAGCAATCTGTCGGTCCTGTCACCGGAGCACATCGGAGAAAAAATTGTAAAGCTGACGGGATTGCTACAAGGACTTCACCGACCCGCAGCTGGATGCAATCGGCATTCTGTTGACCAAGCTGTATGAGAATTTCGGCATCGGGCGCACGGCAGATCTCTCCGACCTCCGCCCGACCGATTACCCAATCCTCTCTGACCTCTACAGTCTCGCCGAGGAGGAATACAAGCGTCCATTGACGAAGCCTACCTGTTCCTTTCCAACCTGACCACCATCGAATATATCCGCAACGCCATGAAGCGGGTGCGAAAGAAAAACTCGGCGGTATTGCTCGCGTCGCAGAACATCGACGATTTTCTTGCCCCCGATGTGCGGGAGTATACAAAACCGCTCTTCGCCATTCCTGCAAACCGTTTTCTGTTTTATCCCGGTCATGTGGAGCAACGGGACTTCTGCAACGCGCTGTCCATCTCGCCGGCGGAATACGCCCTGATCGACCATCCTGAGCACGGCGTCTGCCTCTACCATTGCGGCAATGCAAGATACCTCCTTCAAGTGCAAGCCCCGGAGTTTCAGGCAAAGCTGTTCGGCGATGCGGGAGGGAGGTGAGGAAAGATACAAGAAAAGCGGATTATCCGTCTGTTTCTGTATACCGTCTGTCACCGGAACACAAGGACTTCAACGAGGATTTGCAGGCATGGCGAACGGAGCAGGCAACGATGGAAAGCGAGGTGACGGTCGGATGTCCGGTGTTTTAATCGTCGTCCTGGTCGGGGCAGTTGCCGCTCTGATTCTCGGCGGCATCCCGCTGTTGTCGCACTTATACAGCCTCAACATCAAATTCCGAACGGTCGGAGACGGACCGCACGGAACGGCTCGTTGGGCAACGAAACGGGAGATTGGGAAAATGTATCTCCTTATTCCGTTTGAGCCGGAACAATGGCGGTTAGGGCAAAATCTCCCGACCGAACAGGGGATTGTGGTCGGCTGTGAGGGAAGAAACGACATCGTCGCGTTGGTCGATATATAAAAAATATCAAATGGTAAAAGCGGAAATGGGCGGAGCGCTTCGGCACTCCGTCCGTTTTTGGCAGAAAACTACAACAAACAGCATCTCAAACCATTGACTTTTCCGCCGCAGTCTGCTATACTGTAGGCGGTAACGATATTATCGAATTTGCGATAACCCGAGAGGAGAACAAAATGCTTCTGACAAAAGAGGAATGGTTGGCGCCCTTGCGCAAGACCGTCAGCGAACGGGATGCCTGCCTGTTGGACGCCGCCTATGAGGTCCTGAAACGAAACACCATCTGCGAAAAGGGCGCGCCGTGGGGCGATGTTCCCGTTATTTCGCCGTGGTCGGGTCCCTGTGCGGGAATCTGGAACTGGGATTCCGCGTTCCATGCCATGGCGGTCTCGCGCTACGACACGGCGCTTGCGAAAAGTTGTATCGACGCGTTTATCAAATTCCAACTTCCCACGGGAATGTTCCCCGACGTGATTTACGTTGACGGCAGAATCTGCGACAACTACGGCAAGCCGCCCGTGCTCCCGTGGGCAACGATGATTGTCTTTCACCGCGACGGGGACCGCGATTTCCTGCGGCGGTGCTACGACCGCTATGTGCGGAACGCGGCATTCTGGGAAGAAAATCGCTGTGACCGCGGACTGTTTTTCTATTCCGCCCAACAGCACCCCGAGGCGGAGAATTACCTCCATCCGCGGTGGGAATCGGGATGGGACAATTCCCCGCGGTGGGATGAATTCCCGATTCCCGACCTTTGGGCAATCGACCTCAACTGCTACATGGTGACGTTCTACCGCGCCATGGCGGAAGCGGCGGAGGTATTGGGAGAGGAAAAGGGCATTTGGCTCGACAAGGCGGCGGCACTCGCCGAGCGGATTGAGTCGGAACTGTTTGACCCCGCGCAGGACGCTTATGCCGACCGCAACCGCAAAACGGGCGCATTCGTCACGGTCCTGTCGCCCGCTTCCTTCATGCCGCTGTATATCGGGACCGCCTCCCGTGCGCGCGCGGAAGCGATGGCGCGTCTTGCCGCCGACCCGAAGAAATTCTACCCCGGGATGCCGACCGTAACCTACGATTGCCCTGCATATTCCACCGATTATTGGCGCGGACAGACGTGGCTGAACGTGGCGTATTTCGCCTATCGGGGGCTGGATGACTACGGCTTTACAAAGGTCGCGGAGGAGATACGGGAATTCATCCTCTCGATGGTTTATGACGGACTGTCGCGCGGCATTTCGGAAAACTACGATTCCGTGGAACGTCGCGGACGGTTCAATAATTCGTTCTCATGGAGCGCCGCGTTCGTGATGGAATTCATTCTGGAACGGTTTTCCTGCTTGCGCAGGGGTGTGCAAGCATCATCGCCAACAACACGCTGAAATACGACGAAGCGATTGTCCGTTCCCATCCGGAACGGGCATACAGAGGCGCAATTCCGGCGGCACAGGATGAAGGCAATACCGAGCAATTCCGATGGCACAATCGCGGATTGCGCGGTATTGCCTTCATCCCGTTCTGTGACGGAAAAAACGATAGGAGGCAGTTTATGAATTACATCCATATTACCAAAGAAAATATCGACAGGGAACATATCTGCTGTGCGATGTCGGGCAAGCAGAGCCTTGCAAAAAAGGAATGGCTCAAACAGCGTTTCGACGAGGGACTTGTTTTTTACCGCAGTGAGGAGCGCGGCAAGTGCTTTATCGAATACATTCCGGCGGAAAATGCGTGGGTACCGATTGAGGCGGACGGCTATCTCTATATCAACTGCCTGTGGATTGCGGGCGCGATGAAAGGACACGGCTATTCGGGTGACCTCCTTTCCGCGTGCATCCGGGACGCCGAAGAACAGGGCAGGAAAGGCATTTGCATTCTCTGCGCCGAGGGACGGAAGCGGGAATTTCTTGCCGATTCAAAGTTTCTGACTTACAAGGGCTTTCGCGTCTCGGACGTATCCGACTGCGGAATCAACCTGATGTATTTGCCCCTCGTTCCGGATGCGGAACCGCCGAAATTCAGGGACTGCGCCAAGCATCCCAAGGCGGACGGGGACGGCTTTGTCCTTTACTATACGGACCAGTGTCCGTTTACCTATTATTGGGTGCCGAGGGTGCAGGAAGCGGCAAAGGAACACGGCATTCCGCTGAAAGTCATCCATATCACCGACAAAGAAACCGCGCAGAATCTCTCCTCGCCGGTCACGACCTACGCGCTGTTCCGCGACGGTCGGTTTCTGACGCAGAGCATTCAGTCGGACAAGAAGTTTCTGGCGCTGGCGGGTGTCGGGGACTGAGCCGCCGAAAAGGAATTTCATGGAAAAGCAAGGAAAGGCTGGAGACTGAAATGAATCGGAAAGCCGGTCTGACCGCCCTGATGAGTGCATTCGGGCGGGCGTTCAAAACCGCCGTTCTGACCGGTGCCGGACAGTATGTCATTCTCGGCGCGGGCTTGGATAACATTCGGCATACAGGGAATCGGATTTTGAAAAATGCAGAAAATGAAAAAGCACAAGGCGCGGAATGCCTTGTGCTTTTTTGTCGGATAGACAAAATTTAGTATTCTTTGCATTTCGGCAGACCAAAGACGGAATATCCGGAACGGACGTTTGCGTTCGGCTGTTTTCTCTGTTCTTGTCAATATATCCGAATACGAATAACTATGGCGCATTCTATGATATCTGCGCAATTGCAATCCGCTATCGGGTTCTCGGTCAGACCGAGAACGGGACCGTTGCATTTAAGGGGACGGGAAACGGCCTCGGGTCAGATGGCAGTCTGGAACTTCGTGCAGACGGCAGTTGGGTGGAAACCGTTTGCGCGCTGACCCCAACGGAGAAAGACAAACCCTTCGGAAACTGGAAGGTCAACGGAGATGACGAGAACAATCTGAACAACTGTAACAAACTCAACTTCAGCGGGCTTACCGAGGGGACAACGCTTGTAATCGAATACATCGGACTGTTCCAATCGGTTGAAGCGGCGGAGACGACGCAGGCAGAATTGCACAAGGGCGAGAGCATCCGCATTGCAGAGAACGGGACCTTTGTTTCCAAAAATCAGGCAGGTGCCGATGACGGACAGGTGATTCGTTTTACGGGAATCCATCTCACGGATGGTTGGCAGACGTGGGCTACCGACAGCGGTATTAACCAGTTTGCCCCCAAAGACGGGAGAGACTTTTACAATGATGCGGACGGCAATCTCGTGATGGTTACCAAGAAAACGGAGGGGCTTTGGTCGCCGATTTGTATCAGCAATACGAATCTTCAATATGTGTGTGCCAAAATTGTTGAACTGAGATATAAAACAACAGACCTGAACGGAACTCCGGTGGACCCGCCCGCATTTACAAAGGACGTGGTAAAAATCGGCTATGAGAATAATAATGTTAAAATCAATGTGACAATCAAAGATGTTGTGACCACTAAGGACAAGGATGGATGGTCTGTAACAAGGATTTACATTGATGATGAGGCACATCCCTCCGGAATGTACCCGATTCAGGATTTTGGGATTACCTCGATTGACTTCCCGTCGGCGGATACCTCGATGAAATATGTCATTGATTACGTTGGCTTCTTCCACAACGACGCGGCGGCAGACGCGAACACCAAACGCGCACGCGTATTTGACGGCGACGCGGTGCGGTTCAGCGGCGTGCAGGCGAAAGTCGACGGAACCACCGGCATTCGGTTTGTCGGCGTGATTGACGACTATATGTCCGAGGCTTACGAAGAATTCGGCTTCAAATTCTGCCTGGGTGACAAGGTGACCGAAACGATTGCAACGGGCAAGATTCAGAATTACGTTTACAGTCAGATTATGGAAAACGGCGTGCTTATCGGCCTTGAGGAAAATTCCGTGACCGGACAGGATGACAACAGCGCGTACTTCACCTATTGCATCAACGGAATTCCCGATTCGGCTTTCACCGATGACAAAATCACGTTCAAAGTCTGCGTGTATGCGAAGATTAAGGGCGCGGAAGTCTGCGGTCCGACCTTTACGGTTGTATACGACCGGAGCAACGCGGAAACACCGGTTACCTATCACTGACCTGAACAACAAATTTATGGAAATGAGGGTATTGCAATGAGAAAAACGTATGTAAAAGCAGAGTTCCGGCTGATGTTGACAGAGAATGCGGACGTGTTGACGGTGTCGCTGATTTCCGCCAACAACCTTGAGGGCAAAGAGGAGGACGGAGGTCTGTTTGCGGAGCTGTTCCCCACGAATATTGGCTGATTCGGGCAAGATACAACCACAAAGCAGAAAGGGCTTTCCATGAAAAAAATCATTCAGGCTGTATGCCTGTCGCTTGTCGGAGTTCTGTTGCTTTTGACGGCTTCCTGCGGGCGCGGGCAAGACGGAACCGACGGAACGAGCAGCACGGATAAACGGCAGAACGACGGAGAGGGTGTGGGATTCTATACCGAATCCCACACCGCGGGGAGCGGGGACCGCTACATCGTGTCGGGGAATCGATTCCGCATTGTGTTCGGAGAGGACAGCACCGACGGAAATCTGAACGGCGCCGCCACGTTGTTTTATAATCTCGTCAAGGACTATTTCGGTCAGCGGATGGATGTGAAGTCGGACAGCAGCAGTGCGGAGCAGGAATATGAAATCCTGATTGGGGACACCAACCGCACGGGCAATGTTTCCACCGAAAATCTGACCTACTACGATTACGGCTGGACGTTTGACGGCAAAAAGGTCCGTATTTACGGCGGCTCCGACGAGGCGTTGGAGAATGCGGTCAACCGCTTTGTCGAACTCTATCAGGATACCGAGAACAAGGGGCTTGTCGTCACTACGGGGGATGCGTTCAAGGCAATCTATACCTATCCGCACACTGCAATCTCCATTGCGTCGGTGGACATCGGGAAGTGTACGATTGCCGCCCGCAAGGGCTATGAGGACGCGGCAAAAGCCGTACACGCGGGATTCGGCAGACTGTGCGGCGTGAGAATGCCGATTGCCTATTCCCAAGAAAAGCCGACGGGAGGGAACTATCTTTACGTCGGATTCGACACGACCGAGGACCTGAACATGCTGTACGAATACCGCGATGGGGCTTTGTGCTTCGTCGGAAACGGAATGGACGGCATTTTCAATCAAACGGAACGTTTGGTAGAACTCTTTTTTGAAACCGAACTCTCGGGCAAGATCGGAAAAACAATCAATCTGGAAACGGTAAAGGAAACCAAAGTGATGCCGATTATTGACAATATGCAATTCGCGGACAGCGAATTCATCGAAATGCTCGACCGGAATTTTGAGTCCGCCAGAGACGCGATTCTGAACGCAAAGAGTGCGTACAGCGTAACGGGGAGCGGAAAGATTTACTACGTCTCGTCAAGCAGCGGAGACGATGCGAACGACGGGCTGTCCGAAGCCAAACCGTGGAAAACGCTGACGAGAGTCAACAATACGACGGTTCCGGCAGGGAGCGTGATTCTTTTCAAGCGAGGAGACATCTGGAATATGGAGGGGCGTTTCCTCTCCAAAGCCAACGTGACCTTCTCTGCCTATGGGACGGGTGCAAAACCGGTTTTTGCCAACTACATTGATGCGTCAAAAACCTCGGACTGGACGAACGTTGGCGAAAATCTCTGGGTCTACAGCGGTTCTTACGAAACGCCGAACCCTCCCGGAAAGAACTACGAAGGCATTGATATTTCCGACAAATACCCGAAACTGGATATTCCCGGATCGTACATCACCTCGGTTGACGGGGCGGACGGCAACGACATCGGAAATATCATTTTCAACGACGACGAAGGCTGGGGCGTGAAGATTACGAAGAAAAACGCGGTCAATACCAGTATCGAACTCGGAACGGTTCCCACGGGCTTTGGGACGCTGACACACCATGCCCGCCCGTTTACGGACCAAAAGGACCTTGCCCAAAATCTGGAGTATTACCACAACCCGACCGAGAGCCGACTGTACCTCTACTGTGACGGCGGCAACCCTGCCGAGGTGTTCAGCAAAATCAAGTTGGTGGTCGAGGGCTACGGCTTCTTCGGCGGCACCGAAAGCGTTTCCAAAAACGTGACGCTGGATAACCTCGCGTTCAAGTACTGGGGCTGTCACGGTATTTCCGTCAATCAGGCGGTCGACTTCACGGTTCGGAACTGCGAAATCGGCTGGTGCGGCGGAAGCGTGCAGGGCTATACATGGGGCGGCAGAGACGAGCCCACCCGCTTCGGCGAGGGCATTCAGAACTGGGGCAACTGTAAGAACTTCCGCATTCTGAACAACTACCAGCACCAGATTTTCGACGGCGCAACCTCCAGCCAGCAATCGAGCTGGGAGGGACTGACGCGGGTTGTGATGGAGAACGTGGAAGTTCTGGACAACTGCTACGAAAACAACTCTGCCAACATCGAATTCTGGATGAATATCGGCGGAAAGCAGGCGAACAACGAAAACTTCAAGTGCAAGGACTGGGATATTTCGGGCAACCTGATGCGTCGGACGGGATGCGGCTTCGGCAGAGCGAGAGCAATCGGCGCCGGCAGCAACGGCGGACAGGTGTTTGCCGATTCCTTTAACGGGGAGAAGCCGCTGTATGAGAACGTGAGAATGCACGACAACACAACGTGGGGCAATGCCTGCGCGCTTGTGGACGGCTTCGGTTGGGGAACCAAACGGTACAATCTGGAGGGCAATATCTTCGTCCACGAATACGGAAGCATATTCGGACATCTGGAGCGGGACTTCAACAATTTGCAGCTGTGGGATTATGCCGAGTAAAGAAAACAGTACGGATAGCGTCTTTGACAGATACAAACCGTACTCTGAAAACGGATACGGAATGGAATTCCACGGCGCGGTTGCCGACCAGCGTGCGGGGGCATGGTCGTTCCTGCTCAGAGAGTGGACCTACAATGCGTCTGCTACCAATTACTTCTCCATTCACTATCAGGTGAAAAACGCGACCAATACAGGGCTTCAGACCGCGACGGGGAGTTGCGGTAACGGTTGGGCTACCTCTGCGGTGCTGACACTCGAAAACATGGAGATTGAGAACGATGTCTGGAAAACCTATACGGTCAAACTCGATGAAAAACTGGTGGATAAGGATACCGGAGCCAAGGCAAACGTTGAGCACTGGCCTGTTACGATGGATTTCTGGGCTTTGACTTTCCCAGTTCTGGAGGGTGAGGACGCCTACTACGTAATCGACTACATCGGTTTCTTCGATACCGAGGAGGCGGCGGAAAACGAGGCGAAGTGCCAAGAGAGTTTCTACGAGGGCAAGCCCCTGCCGCACCCCGCCAAAGCGTCCGTTGGGTCCGGCTACTACGAGGAAGCGCAGAGCGTGGAACTGACCTCCGATACCGCGAACGCGCAGATTTACTACACGCTGGACGGAACCACTCCGACCAAGGCTTCCACCCATTATACCGAAGCCGTTTCGGTCACGGGGCCCGCTACGCTCAAAACGGTTGCCTACGACCCTGCAACCGACCGCTACAGCCCTGTGAATTCGTATGTCTACGAACTCAATCTGAATATCGTGGCAGAACCGACCTTTAACCTTAAAGGCGGCAATATTCCCGCAGGCAAATCCCTCACTATTGCAACCAAGACCGAGGGCGCGACCGTTCACTATACGACCGACGGGAAAAAACCGACGGCGGAAAGCCCTGTCTACAGCACTCCGATTCCGGTCACCGGAAAAATGACCGTACAGGCAATTGCGGTCAAGGCGGGTCTGGAAGACAGTAAGGTGGCAAAAGTGGAGTTCAACGCCATCATCCCCGCAGATATTTACTGGTCGTTTGCCGGATTGGTCGCCGGCTCCAAAAACGGCGAGTGGCAGGAAACGAGCGGCGTTTACCACAACGACCTTTTTAACGCATTGTTCGGTGCGGGCGGCGTCAACGATGAATTCGGCGCCGTGGTGAAATCGGTGAAGAAAGACACGGAAAATGCAATCCGCGTGGAAAGTTATTATGGGTTTGGTAATCCGAACGTGGCGATGCCGAACGGCTATCACCGTTACATGACTCTGACCTACAAATGCTCCGCCTCCGTGCAGGTGGAGTACCATCCCGACCATTATAACGATGCGACGAGAGAAGCAAGCCGTTCGCAAAAGATTCCGCTGGAGCCATCCGAAACCTATAAGACCGTGGTCATCGACCTCTGGGAGAACAGCGACATGTGGAAAGATTGGGTGGGCGACAACAACTTTACCCTCCGGTTCTACTATGACGCCGGGGAGACCGAAATCTCCATTCTGGAAGTCAGTTTCCATGAGTCCGAGGAGAAAGCAAACAAGACGAAAGTTGCAAACCCGAACGCGCTGACCCCCGTATCGGAGAAGTACACCGAGGAGATTTCGGTCGAACTGAAAACCGCGACCGAGGGCGCAAAGCTGTATTACACCACCGACGGAAGCACCCCGAGCGCAACCAACGGAACGCTTTACAACGGCGCAATCACCATTTCCCAAGATACGGTTCTCAAGGTCATTGCCGTGAAGGACGGGTACATAGACAGCTCCGTGGTGACCTTTGATTACAAGGTCACGCTGACGGTCGCACAGCCGAACCCGAGTCTGGCAGGCGGTAAATACGAGGGCAATCAGACCGTTACCGTCACCTGTACAACCGAGGGCGCGAAGATTTACTACACCATCGACGGAAGCACACCGACCGCCGAGAACGGCATTCTCTACACGGGTCCCATCACGCTGAGTAAGTCCTGCATTCTGAAAGTGATTGCCGTGATGGAGGGCAGAACCGATTCCAAGGTTGTCAGCAGAACCTATAACATCACGGGCGGCTCGGAGGAGAAGCCCGCAGATGCAGACGACGGAAACAAGCCCGCGCAGACCACCGAGACTGCTCCCGAGGAGGAGAAGAAGGGCGGTTGCGGCTCGGTTATCGGCGCAGAGGGGGTGGTCCTGCTCGCGGTCGTTTCCCTCGTGGGTGTTGCCCTGAAGGGAAAAAGAAAACAGGACAATTGACCGCTGAAAACCGACAATTGACATCCTGATATTAGAAAAGGGCACCTTCCGCCGCGGCGTTTGTCGGGCGGAAGGTGCCGTGTCAAGGAGAAACCATGAAAAAATTTGGCATTGCACTTCTGGCGGTCTTGTTGGCGCTCCTGCCGCTTGCCGCCTGCGGGAATACACTTGACACCATGGACGTCGGCGCACATCGGAAGTTCATCGGGAAATGCGACAGCGAATACCTCTGCCGTGACTGCATTGCAAAACATCTCGGGTGGACACGGGAAACACTGGACGCGTGGATCCTCAAATTCCGACGGAACGGCTGTCTCCTCTTTCCGCCGCTGACGGATGGGGATGGATGTCTGTAAACATGGACACGCTCTTTGAATTTCGATATATTTCGATTGCCGCGCTTGACAAGCGAATTTCCTGTATGCTATACTATAAACGAAACCCAATCCGAATCATCAACTAACTTTCGGTAGTGCGGAATATGGCTACACGCAAAATCTGCACAACGTATAGACAGAATCAAAAATTCAATTGGGTTAAATTCTTGAAAGTCCTGAAAACTTCCTGAAAGAAGTTTTTAGGAAGGGTTCGGGATAGTATCCCGAGGTCTAAAAAGGAGGCACACAATGAAATTCAGAATGGGCGTTATCGGGTATGGAAAACGCGGGTCCTCGGTTACCCGCGAAGTCCTGCTCCGCATGAAAGACGTGGAGGTCACCGCAATCTGCGACAGTTACGAGGACCGCGTGCGCGGGGGATGCGCGGATGTGGAGAAGAAAGAGGGAAAGCCTGCAAAGGGGTATGCCGATTATCGGGAACTGCTCGAAAAGGAACCGTTGGACGGCGTGTATATCGCCGCCGCGTGGGAGTACCACGCCGAAATCGCCATGGAAGCCATGCGGCGCGGCGTTCCCGTTGCATTGGAAGTCGGCGGCGCGTATTCCGTCGAAAGCCTCTGGCGCATGGTCCGTACACAGGAGGAAACCGGAACCCCCGTTATGCTCATGGAGAATTGCTGCTTCGGTAAGGACGAATTGCTCGTTACCTCTATGGTCCGCGGCGGCGTCTTCGGGGACGTTGTCCATTGCCACGGCGCTTATGCCCATTTCCTCGGTGACGAAATTCTCATGGGCGAGAAAGAACGCCATTATCGCCTGCGCAACTATATGCGGCGCAATTGCGAGAATTACCCGACCCATGAACTCGGTCCGATTGCAAAAATCCTGAATATTAACCGCGGAAACCGGATGGTGTCGCTCGTTTCGATTGCTTCCCGTGCGGCGGGTCTGGAGGCATACGCAAAGAGCCATCCGGAGAAATACGGAGACTTCATCGGAACGAATTTCGCACAGGGGGATATTGTCAATACCATTATCACCTGCGCGGACGGCTCTACCGTCTCCCTGCGGCTCGATACCACCCTGCCGCGCTTCTATTCGCGCGAGTTTACCGTGCGCGGGACCAAGGGACTTTACGAACAGGGGAACAACTACGTTTACCTGATGGGCGAGCCGGAAGTCTGGGAAACGGCGGAACAGTACGGAAAGTACGGCAATAACGCCGCCAAATACGAAAATGACTACTTGCCGCCCGTCTGGCGGAATATCACCTCGGAGGACACCGAGGCGGGACACGGCGGGATGGATGCGGTGGAATTCCGCGTGTTCGTGGACTGCCTCAAGGCGGGGAAACCGATGCCGATTGACATCTACGACACCGCCGCGTGGATGTGTATTTCGGTGCTGTCCGAAGCCTCGATTGCACAGGGCGGCGCACCGCAGGCAATTCCCGATTTCACAGACGGCAAATGGGTCCTGCGCGAGCCGATGGACGTGGTGACGCTGAAGCCCTGATTGCAAGACAAAAAAGAACGGAACGACCGTAGTCGTTCCGTTCTCTTTTGATATTCTCAGTTCCCGTCGGGCGCTGTGACAAAACGGGCTTTGAGAATCACGGGTGCGGTAACCGGTTTGGAGCGTTCCCCGTTGCTTAAGGTAACCGCTGTTCCGGCAATTCCGTCCACGGTCTCCATTCCGAAGACCACTTCACCGAATGCGGCGTAATTGCCGTCAAGGGATGTGCTGTCCGCGTGGCAGATGAAGAATTGGCTGGAAGCGGAGTCTGGATTGTATGAACGCGCCATGGAAACCACACCGCGCGTGTGACTGAGCGTGTTGTTCACCCCGTTTGAGGAGAATTCGCCTTTGATGGTCTTTTCGGAGCCGCCCGTGCCGTCACCATCGGGGTCGCCACCCTGAATCATGAAGCCCGAATAGACACGGTGAAAGGTCAGATTGTCGTAGAAGCCGGATGCGACGAGTTCTTTGAAATTCGCAACGGTAATCGGCGCGACGTCTTCCCGCAGTTTGATGACAATATCGCCGGTTACGGTTTTCTTGTCGGAATTGACGTAGCGGACCGTGAGACACACATAGTCGGTCGGGTCGGCGGATTCGTCCCAACCGCAGGTGATGGTCTTGCTTCTGCAGGCGGTCAGCGTGCAGGTCAAGAGGAGAATCGCAACAATCAGAAGCAGAAAGGGTTTTGCAGTTGCGGTTGCAGTGGAAATACGGGACAGACGGTTTTTCATGTTGGTTTTTCCTTTCCTTATAATACCCTTATTGTAGCAGAAAATGCCCGTCCTGTCAAGGCTTTCGGGCAAATTGAGAAATAATTTACAACCGAAACGGATAGAATAATACAGAATATCATCTGACTGCGCGGAGGGAAAAATGGAGAGGAAATGGGAAACGCGCGCCGCAATCGTAATCTGCGCGGCGGCAGGCGTGGCGGCGGTGCTGTTGGGTGTACGGCTTCTGTTTGGCGTGCTGTTACCGTTTGTGCTTGCGTGGGGACTTTCATTGGTCGTTTCTCCCGCGGCAAATGCGCTTTCAAAGCGGACGCGCGTCCCGCGCAAGGTGTGGGCGGTCCTGCTTCTGGTGCTGACGCTCGGACTTTCGGTTGCGGGAATCTCTGCGGGTGTGGCACGCGGGATAAGCGAATTGGAGGACCTGCTTGCCGCGCTCCTTGCCGACGGAAATTTCGGCGGGAGCGGGGAGACTGCCGAGAGCGGGGAAACCTTTGACTGGTTCGGTAAAATTACGGAGGGCGTGGGGCTGTTCCGCCGCGCCGAGGTCGGGGAGAAATACAAGATGTTCCGCGAGGAGTTCAACGCGATGGTGGGGGAAATGCTTTCCTCGCTTGCGGGCGCGCTGAGCGCCAAACTGCCCGACGTGGCGGGTAAACTGATTTCCGTGATGCCGTCGGCACTCCTGTTTGTGCTTGTGACCGTAATCGCAGGCTTCTATTTCTGCGTGGAACCCGGGCAGGTGGGGAAATTCCTCGCCGCGCATCTGCCCCGTCGCTTGGCGGAAAAAGTACCGTCCCTGCGCGCGCGGGCAAAGGCGGTGTCCCTGCGCTACCTGCGCGCTTATCTGCTGATTCTGTTTGCTACGTTCGTTCAGTTGTTTATCGGGTTCCTGATTCTGCGGGTCCGGTACGCATTTCTCCTGTCGCTTCTCATTGCGGTTGTGGATTTCCTGCCCGTCCTCGGTGTGGGGACGGTTCTCGTCCCGTGGGCGATTATCGAACTGTTGCGAAAGAATTTTTATCTCGGTTTCGGGTTGCTCATTCTGTTTGCGGCGGTGTCGGTCCTGCGGCAGGTCATTGAACCGAGGCTGATTGGAAAGAGTCTCGGACTGCATCCGTTGGCGGCGCTGATTGCAGGCTACGCGGGGTGGCGGTGGTTCGGCTTCCTCGGCATGGCGCTCGGACCTGTTGCGGCAATGGCGGTCAGCGCCCTTTTGCGCGGCAGGGCGGATGCAAAAGGGAAAGAAAAAAATTCCGCATGAAATTTTTAAAAACCTCTTGACAAATACCCTGCGGGGGTATATAATAAAAATACCCAACAGGGGTATAGGAGGAACGAGATGGAAGAAACGGAAAAGCACTACTGTTGCTGTGCGGGAGAAAACGCGGACGGCGCCGAGAACAGCGGGGAAAAGACCACCGTCCGCGGGGAGGAGCAGAAGAAACAACTGCTCAATCGCCTGCGACGGATGGAGGGGCAGTTGCGCGGTATTGAAGCGATGTTGGAACGCGACGCTTACTGCAACGATATTCTGATTCAGTCGGCGGCGGTCGGAGCGGCACTCTCCGCGTTTGAGCGCGAGATTCTGGGCAGTCACATTCACGGCTGTGTGGCAAGAGACATCCGCGAGGGACGCGACGAGGTAATCGACGAGTTGATGACCACGCTGAAAAAACTGATGCGGTAAAACGAGAAAAAGAATAAGAATCGTTCCTGAAAAGAGATGAAAAAGGATGCAACAATATGAAGTGACAGGAATGAGTTGCGCCTCCTGCCAAGCGAGAGTGGAAAAGGCGGTCGGGCGCGTGGCGGGGGTCACCTCCTGCGCGGTCAGCCTGCTGACCAATTCCATGGGCGTGGAGGGGAGTGCGTCACCCGAAGCCGTAATCGCGGCGGTCAAGGCGGCGGGCTACGGCGCAAAGTTGAGGGGTACAGACCCACAGGGGGCAGGGCAGACCGCAGGTGCGGAGGTCGGCGGGGATGACCCGCTTGCCGACCGCGAAACGCCTGCGCTGAAGCGGCGCCTGCTTTGGTCAATCGGTTTCCTTGCGGTGCTGATGTATTTCTCCATGGGGCATATGATGTGGGGCTGGAAACTGCCGCCGTTCTTTGACGGCAACCACGTTGCCATGGGGTTGGTCCAACTGCTCCTCTGCATTGCAATCATGGTCATCAACCGCCACTTTTTCGAGAGCGGCTTCCGCGCGCTTTGGCACCGTTCCCCGAACATGGATACGCTTGTGGCGCTCGGCTCGGGTGCGGCGTTCGTCTGGAGCGTTTACGCGCTGTTCGCCATGACGGGCGCACAGGCAAGAGGGGACATGGCGGCGGTGATGACCTACATGGACGAGTTCTATTTCGAGTCGGCGGCAATGATTCTGACGCTGATTACCGTCGGAAAGATGCTTGAGGCACGGTCGAAAGGAAAAACCACCGACGCTCTGCGGTCGCTGATGAAACTCGCCCCCAAAACCGCCTTGGTCGTGCGGGACGGCGCGGAGGTGACGGTCCCGATTGAACAGGTGAAGAAAGGCGACGTTTTCGTCGTCCGCCCCGGGGAGAATATTCCCGTGGACGGTGTGGTACTGGACGGAGAGAGTGCGGTCAACGAGGCGGCGCTGACGGGCGAGAGCATCCCCGCGGACAAGCATCAAGGGGACAGCGTGTCGGCGGCAACGGTCAACCAGTCGGGATTTTTGCGGTGCGAGGCAACGCGGGTCGGAGAGGATACCACGCTGTCGCAAATCATCCGTATGGTCAGCGACGCGGCGGCAACGAAAGCCCCGATTGCAAAGGTCGCGGACCGCGTGTCGGGCGTGTTCGTACCGGCGGTCATGTCGGTCGCACTGGTGGTGCTGATTGTCTGGCTTGCGGTGGGACGGGACTTTGGCTACGCATTGGCGCGGGCGATTTCGGTGCTGGTTATCAGTTGCCCGTGCGCGCTCGGACTGGCGACCCCCGTGGCGATTATGGTCGGAAACGGCGTGGGCGCGCGGAACGGGATTCTCTTTAAGACCGCCGCGTCACTGGAGTCCGCAGGGCGGACGCAGATTGTGGCACTGGACAAAACCGGGACCGTGACGACAGGTATTGCGAGCGTGACGGACGTCCTGCCCGCAGAGGGAACCCACGCGACGGACCTGCTTGCGGCGGCGTTGGCGCTTGAAAAAAAGAGCGAGCATCCTCTGGCGCGCGCGGTGGTGCGCGAGGCGGAGACGCGGGGCGTCAATGCCGATGCGGTGGACGGCTTCGAGGCGCTTGCGGGCAACGGCGTGCGCGGGAAAAAGGACGGTGCGGTCCTCGTCGGTGGGAGCGCGAAATTCATCGGCGGACAGACAAAACTGACAGACGCTGTGCAGAAATCGGTCGGTGCGCTTGCCGACAACGGCAAAACGCCACTGCTGTTTCTGCGGGACGGAAAACTACTCGGCATCATCGCAGTTGCGGATACCGTTAAGGACGACAGCCCGCGCGCGGTGGAAGAACTGCGCGGAATGGGCGTGCGCGTGGTCATGCTGACGGGTGACAACGAACGGACCGCACGGGCGGTTGCGGGTCGCGCGGGCATTGAAGAGGTGGTTGCGGGCGTTCTGCCGGACGGCAAGGAGCAGGTCATCCGCGACCTGCGGCGGCAGGGTCACGTTGCGATGGTCGGTGACGGCATCAACGACGCGCCCGCGCTGACCGCGGCGGATACGGGCATTGCAATCGGCGCGGGGACCGACGTTGCGATTGACGCGGCGGACGTGGTGCTGATGAAGAGCAGTCTCGCGGACGTCCCTGCGGCGATTCGTTTGAGCCGCGCGACTCTGCGGAATATTCACGAGAATCTGTTCTGGGCGTTCCTTTACAACGTCATCTGCATTCCGCTTGCGGCGGGCGCGTTCGTCTGGGCAGGTGTGACGCTCAACCCGATGTACGGTGCGGCGGCAATGAGTCTTTCGAGTTTCTGCGTGGTGACCAACGCTCTGCGGCTGAATCTGTGCAAACTGAAAAGCCCGAAGCACGACCGCAAAATACGGCAGGCGCACCGGAAGCAAGCGCCCCTTGCGGACGGAACGGGTTTGAAACGCGGTGAGAGCGGGGAGACGGAACGGCTGACGCTGAAAATCGGCGGCATGATGTGTGGGCATTGCGAAAAGCGGGTCAAGGACGCGCTGGAGGCGCTTCCCGAGGTGACGAGTGCCGAGGTCAGCCATACGGCGGGCACGGCGGTCGTCACGCTTGCGGCACCGGTTGCACCGAAACGGCTGAAACAAGCGGTTCGGGCGGCAGGGTATCGGGTGCTGTAATTTTTTGAGGGTGCAGATTTATCCCCCCTCATCAGTCGCTAACGCGACAGCTTCCCCCCGAGGGGAAGCCTCTTTGCAAAAATCTTTTCGTATTTCACAACAAGTTAAATTTAGTTAAATCAGTTAAAAATGAAAGCTGTTTGAATGGGTGTAGCACTTTGAACGGCAGGCTTCCCCCGAGGGGAAGCCTCTTTGCAAAAATCTTTTCGTATTTCACAACAAGTTAAA
>CAZVYZ010000002.1:0-8687 GCA_964630695.1 uncultured Ruminococcus sp. | reverse complement strand
GTTAAAAATGAAAGCTGTTTGAATGGGTGTAGCACTTTGAACGGCAGGCTTCCCCTCGGGGGGAAGCTGTCGCGCAAGCGACTGATGAGGGGGGATATATTTTATCTCACTGAGCGATTATCATCCCATAGCACACCCAATCTTACCTTTTTGTTTGCCTTTGCTCGACATTTCCGAGCAGAAACAATAATAAAAACAAAATCAATTCTAAAAGGAGAAAAGAGAAATGATAAAAACAACACTGAAAATCGACGGTATGATGTGCGGAATGTGCGAGGCACACATGAACGACGCGATTCGCGCGGCATTTAAGGTCAAAAAGGTGACCTCCTCCCACGCAAAGGGAGAGACGGTAGTTATCAGCGAGGAGCCGCTTGACGAAGAAAAGCTGCGCGAGACCGTCAAAGCAACGGGCTACACGCTCGGCGACATCGCAAGTGAGCCGTATGAAAAGAAAGGGCTGTTCTCTTTCGGGAAGTAAAACATTCAATAAGGGTATCCTATTTTGCTTGCGGGGGGAGAACATGGATTTCGGAGAAAAAATTCGCGCGGCGCGGGAGGATCTGGACCTGTCACAGGCGGATGTGGCGGGACAGATTCCCATGAACCAATCCAATTATTCCAAAATCGAGCGCGGGGTACAGGAGCCGAGCATGGACCAACTCAGGAGCATCTGCCGGATTCTGCACTTGGACCCTGCCTATTTGCTGTCCTTAAACCGCTATGAATCCATTTCCGCCGAGGACCTCGCGCTTTTGCGGGATGTCAAGGCGCTTTTGAAGAAGTACGGGGCGGGAAATTGAAGTTTTTTCCCTAAAATGCGGTCCGCATGGGAATTTTTTTCAAAAAGGTCTTGCAAAGAACCGATAAATGTGGTATAATAAATCCGAAAATGTGGTTTTCAAAACCGGAAAGGCGGAATATCAATGCCGAAGTATCAGAATTATCCTGTTGATATTTACAAAAACCTGAAAGAAATGTTCAATGCGAGCGCCGAGAAATTCGGCGACAAGACGCTGTTCATGGAGAAAGTGAACGGCACGTACCGCAGTCTCAGCTTCAAAGCCTACGCGGAGAACGTCAACGCGCTGGGAACCGAGCTGTTGGCACGCGGCTTTGGCGGCAAGCGCCTGATTGTAACGGGCGAGAACTGCATCGCGTGGGTCACCGCGTATATGGCGGTTATCTGCGGCGTGGGCGTTGTCGTTCCCGTTGACAAGGAGATTCCCGCCGAGGAGATTGCCAACATCGCAAAGATTTCCGAGGCTTCGGCGGTCCTTTACAACAAGAAAAACGCAGAGAAGATTGCGGGCATTGACGAAAGCGTCACGCGCATCTGCTTTGACGAACTGCCCGCGCTGATTGAAGCGGGAAAAGCAAAACTCGCGGCGGGCGACCGTTCCTATCTTGATGCCAAGATTGACGAGAACGCGCTTGCGTCCCTGATTTTCACCTCCGGCACGACGGGTGTTTCCAAGGGTGTTATGCTCTCGCACCACAACATCTGCTTCAACCTCTCCGAGATGTGCCAGATGCTCTTTATCGGTCCGAAAGATACGTTCCTGTCGGTCCTGCCCCTGCACCATGCCTATGAATGCACCTGCGGCTTCCTCTGTCAGGTTTACCGCGGCAGTACGGTTGCGTTCTCCGAGGGACTGCGCTATATCACGCGCAATATGCAGGAGGTCCATCCCACGATTATCAACTGCGTGCCGCTGCTTGTGGAGACGATGTACTCCAAAATTCAGGCGAACATCCGCAAGAACGGTCTGGAAAAGAAAGTTGCGGCAATGGTCAAACTGACCAACGCGATTCCGAGTGCCAAGGCGCGTATGGCGGCGAAAAAGAAAATCTTCAAGGCGGTACACCAGTCCTTTGGCGGCAATCTGCGTCTCCTGATTTCGGGCGGTGCGGCAATCGACCCACAGGTTTCGGCAGGGTTGCGCAATCTCGGCATTGCGGTTCTTCAGGGCTACGGGCTGACCGAGTGCGCGCCGCTTGCCGCACTGAACCGCGACAATTTCTACAACGATTCCGCGGCGGGTCTTGCCACGCCGAACACGCTACTTGACATTTACGACGTACAGGACGACGGCACGGGTGAGATTCGCTTCAAGGGTGATAACCTGATGCTCGGTTACTACAATCAGCCCGAGTTGACGGCGGAGGTCATTCGCGACGGTTGGTTCTACACGGGCGACCTCGGGTATCTCGACGCGGACGGTTTCCTGCACATTACGGGGCGGAAAAAGAACGTGATTGTGACCTCGAACGGCAAGAATATTTTCCCCGAGGAGTTGGAGACGTACCTCTGCCGCACGCCGTTCGTTGCGGAGTCGGTGGTGGTCGGATTCATCAACCCGAAGAAGAAAGATTACGACGTTGTTGCAATCATCTACCCCGACAAGGAGCGGATGAAAGAGATTTACGGCGAGAAGTGGACCCGCGACCAGTTGGATGCGGAATTGACCCGCGCGGTTGCGGAGGTCAACGGCATTGTGCAGTCCTACAAGCGGATTGAGTACTATGTGATCCGCGACACCGAGTTCCCGAAGAACGCGTCCCGCAAGATTAAGCGGCAGGGGCTTGCCGACACGGTCAAGGCAGAGTACGAGGCGAAGATTCGGGGGTAAGGAAGACCTTGGAGGGGGAGAAAGACCTTGGAGGGAGAGAGCCCCCTCTTTCGGAGAGGGGGGCTCTCTCCCTCCAAACCTCCCTCTCTCACCGAGAACTTCCCCCATGTCCCCGCCGTTTTTGAAGTGGAAATTTGTTTCGCTTTTTGAAAACGGCGGGGATATGGGGGAAGTTTTTTGTGCTTGGGGAGGTAAAGTTTTTTTGCAGCGTGCGGCTGTCGCACTCTTTTTGTGGGTGGGATACGTTTCGTAGGTATACTTTACACGAGTGCCGGCAGGCGGAATCTCGGCACTCGTCTAAGGTATCATCACCGAACGTCTCTCGCCTACAAATCGGGTGCGAAGCCGTACTCTGCAAAGGCCTTGCACCTCCCAATCCGACAAAAAACTTCCCCCAAGAGCATCCGCAAAAAGCAAAGCGAACCAAATTTACGCAATGCAAAGGCGGGTGCTCTTGGGGGAAGTTCTCGGAGGAAGAGGGAGGTTTGGAGGGAGAGGGACCCCGTCTTTCAAGAGGGGTCCCTCTCCCTTCAAGGTCTTTCCTCTTTCCCTCCAAGGTCTTTCCCGCCCTAACTCCCGATTTTTTCGCCGAAAAAACTTGACAAAAGAGGGGAAAAGGGGTATAATAAATCTGTATAACTTCCGAAAGGGGGATTTGAGCGTGATTCGGAGCATGACAGGATTCGGAAGATGCCGCGAAACCGTAGGGGGACGCGATATCACCGTGGAAATCAAATCGGTCAACAGTCGGTTTCTGGACTGCTCGGTGCGCATCAGTCGGTCGGTTTCCTTTTTGGAGGAACGCATCAAACCGTATTTGCAGGCAAGAGGACTTGCAAGAGGAAAGGTCGATGTCACCGTTACCGTTGATACCGTCGAAAGCACCGATGCGGTCGCACTTGACGATGGACGCGTCAAAGCCTACCTCGCCGCACTCCGCCGCCTGCGTGACGAATACGGACTGCGCGACGATATCTCGGTCATGAGCGTCGCGAAAAATAATGACCTGTTCGTCACGGTCAAGCCCGAAGAGGACGCGGAACGCGACTGGGCGGAACTGGAACCCGTCCTCGGACGCGCCGCTGATGCGTTTTTCGCCGCAAAAGAACGGGAGGGCGCCGCGCTGGTCGCGGACCTCGGCGGAAAAGTTGCGGAAATGCGGGTGCTTGCGGGGCGGATTGCGGAAATGTCGGCTGATACCGTGAAGCATTACCGCGAACGGCTTGCCGAGCGGGTGCGCGACGCACTGGCGGACAACCACATCACGCCTGACGAATCGAGAATCCTGACCGAGTGCGCGATTTTTGCGGACAAGGTGGCGGTGGACGAGGAGTTGGTCCGCCTGCGAACTCACCTCGTTGCCATGGAGGAAATCCTGCGGGACGGCGACGCGGTTGGCAGACGACTGGATTTCCTGATTCAGGAGATGAACCGTGAAGTCAATACCACCGGCTCCAAATGCACCGACGCGGCGGTGGCGCAGATTGTGGTCGAACTGAAATGTATCTTGGAAAAGGTCCGCGAACAGATTCAGAATCTGGAGTGACGGACCGAACGGAAAGAGGAATTTTGCATATGAAGTTTATCAATATCGGCTTTGGGAATATGGTCGCATCCGACCGCATCGTAGCACTGGCGAATCCCGATTCCGCCCCCATCAAGCGGCTGATTCAGGATTCCAAGGATGACGGGCGGGCGATTGACGTGACCTGCGGCAGACGCACGAGGGCGGTTATCATTACCGACTCGGAACACGTCATTCTCTCCGCCATTCAGACCGAGACCATTGCGAATCGTCTGGAGAACAGCGACGCGGACGAGGATGAGGACGAAGAAATCCCCGCAGACGGGGAGTGAGGCGCCGATATGGAAAACGGAAAAGGACTGTTGGTGGTCGTTTCGGGCCCTGCGGGAAGCGGAAAGGGGACGGTCAACCAAAAACTGCTGGAGACGGGCGATTTCGTTTTTTCGGTCTCCGCAACCACGAGAACTCCGCGCCCGGGCGAGGTGGACGGCGTGAACTACCATTACATCGGTCGCGAGGACTTTGAAGCGCGAGTCGCACGCGGGGAACTGCTGGAGCATACCGAGTATTGCGGAAACTACTACGGAACGCTGCGGAGCGAGACCGAGGCGGTGCTGGCAAGCAACCGGAATCTGCTGCTTGAAATCGAGGTAGAGGGCGCGATGAACATCAAGCGCCGCTATCCCGAGGCTGTGCTGATTATGCTCCTGCCGCCGTCCTACCGCGTTCTGGAGGCGCGACTGCGCGGGCGCGGGACCGAGAGCGAGGAGGTCATCCTGCGGCGCATGGCGCGGGCGCGGGAGGAGTTGGAATTCCTGCCGAATTACGACTACGTTGTTTATAATTGCGACAACGGAGCCGAAGCGGCAGCGGCGGAAATCCGCGCAATTGTCACCGCCGAGCGGCGCGCCGTGCGTCGCAATCCCGACGCAAAGGACCGCTTTCTGGCGGACTGAACACCTGTATATCACGGAGACGAACGTCCCCGATACCAACCGAGATTGAAGGAGATTAGATTATGCTGCATCCAACCATTGACGAACTGACCGAGGGTAAGTACAACCGCTATGAACTGGCGTTGGCAACCGCGAGATGCGCGCGCCTTATCACCGATGAGTACGTCCGTCAGCACGACGTTGCCGAGAAGAACCAGACGGGGAACAAGGAAACCGACCGCCCCGTGAACACCATGATTGACCGCGAACTGCGCGACGAGAAAGCGGTCAAGGTTGCCATCAACAGAATTTACAAGGGAATCTACAAGATTGACCTGCACGCAGAGGAGCATCCCGAGGATGCCGAGGAACTGTGGGAAGCGGGGAACGAAGCGGAGGAACGGCTTGAAGAAGAGGAAGCCGAGCGCGAGGAGCGGGGCGAGGAGCCGGAGAATCCCGACGTCAACCCCGAGGTCCCGATTATCGAATGAATCCGAAACTCTTTGACGCGGACTGCGATTTGCGGCTGAAATACGCGGGCGTATACGTGCTTGGAAATCCGTACTGCGTGGACGGTCTGTATGACTACGAAATTCCCTGCGAAATGGGGAACGGCGCGGTGGTCCCGGGGAGTTTTGTAACGGTCCCGTTCGGCATTCGCAACCAGACGCGCGTCGGACTGGTTGCGGAGGTCCGCGCGACCTCGCAGTACAAGGAACTGAAAATGATTCGAACGCGGTGTCCCGACAGCATTTCCCTTGACGCGGAAATGTTGGGACTCTGCGAGTTTTTGCGCAACCGGATTTTCTGCACGACCGAGGAAGCGGTGCGGGCGATGGTCCCTGCGTCATCCATCCTGCGGTTGCGGGAAATCTATGCGCCCGTGCCGAATACTGCACCTCCCGCCTCCGACGACATCCGTGCGTCGGATTTATCTGTTTATGAGTTTATCCGCGCGCGGGGAGAAGCGCCGATGGCGGTCCTGCGCGAGAAATTCGCCGTGCAGGTGGAGGGGAGTCTGCGGCGGCTTGTGAGCCGCGGGTATCTTTCCAAACGCGTGGAACAGGAGCGCGAAAAGGCGGAAAAGACCGAGTTGCACTGGTCGCTTGCCTGCCCCCGACAGATGGCGGAAGAACTGAGCGAGGGGCGCGCGTGTGAGGAAATGCCGGCTCTGCGGTCGCAGAAGCACCGCGACGTGCTGAAAATTCTGCTTTGCGAGGACGCGCCGATGGGAAACGCGGCGCTGTGCCTGGCGGCAAACGTGTCGGGGGTCCAACTCAAGGCACTGCGCGACAAGGGGCTGATTGATGCCGAGGAAGTGCGTGTTGACCGCAACCCGTATGCGGAGATTCCGTACGTCGGCAGGACCGAGCGCAGACTCAGCGCCGAGCAGTCTGCGGCGCTCGAAACGATTGCGGGACTGGCGTTTTCGGGCGAACCGAAAGCGGCGCTGTTGCACGGCGTGACGGGAAGCGGCAAGACCAGCGTAATGGTGGCGCTGATTGACCGCCTGATTGACGCGGGGCGCGGGGTCATTCTCCTGCTTCCCGAGATTGCGCTCACGCCGCAGTCGGTGGCAATCTTCTGCTCGCGCTACGGAAACCGCGTGGCGGTGATTCACTCGGCGCTGACGGCGGGGGAGCGGTACGATGCGTACTGCCGCATCCGTTCGGGCGGGGCGGATATTGTCATCGGGACGCGCTCGGCGGTGTTTGCGCCCGTGCGGAACCTCGGTGCAATCATCATTGACGAGGAGCAGGAGCACACCTACAAATCCGACCAAGACCCGAAATATCACGCCCGCGACATTGCGCGGTACCGATGCAACCATCATAAGGCGCTGATGCTGTTGGCATCGGCGACGCCCGCGCTTGAGAGTTACAAAAAGGCGATGGACGGGGTTTACACCTACGTTCCTCTGCGCGAGCGGTACGGCGGCGCGCGGCTTCCCGCTGTGGAGGTTGTGGATATGCGCGCCGAGTTGCGCGCGGGCAACACGGGGGAAATCAGCCGACGGCTTCTGGACGGTCTTGCCGAGACGGTCGGAAAGCGGGAGCAGGCAATCCTGTTCCTGAACCGCCGCGGCTACAATGCGAGTATCTCCTGCCGCTCCTGCGGTCAGCCGCTGACCTGCCCGAAGTGTTCGGTGGCGATGACCTACCACAAAACGCGTTCGCACTGGCTGAACGACCCACGTATGGTTTGTCACTGGTGCGGGACCGAGTTGCCCCTGCCGCGTGCGTGTCCGTCCTGTGGGTCGGAGCATCTGGCGCCCGTGGGGTTTGGGACCGAGCGGATTGAAGAAGAATTGAAGTTGCGGATTCCCGACGCGCGCATTCTGCGGATGGATGCGGACACGACGGGAACGAAGCAATCCTACGAGGAAATGCTCGGAAAGTTTCGCAGGCACGAGGCGGATATTCTGCTCGGGACCCAGATGGTGACGAAAGGGCATGATTTCCCTGCGGTGACGCTTGTTGGGGTGCTTCTGGCGGATTCCTCGCTATACGTCAACGATTATCGCGCGAACGAGCGGACTTTTGCGATGCTGACGCAGGTAATCGGGCGCGCGGGACGGGCGGACAAGTCGGGACGCGCGATAATCCAGACGAATGCGCCGGACAACGACGTGATTTCGCTTGCCTGCGAGCAGGACTACGGTGCGTTTTACGAGCGGGAGATTCGCCTGCGACGGGCGCTCTGCTTTCCGCCGGTCTGCGACATTGCGCTCATCAGTTTTTCGGGACCTGCCGAAAATATGGTGGGAATTGCGGGGGTTCGTTTATTGGAAGAACTGAAAAGGCTTCGCGCGGAGCCTGCGTTCTCTTCGACTGAGTTATTGGTTTTCGGTCCCGTTGAGGCTCCCGTTTACCGTGTGGACAACCGCTACCGTCAGCGGATTGTCATCAAGTGCCGTCTGACGCGTCAGGTTCTCTCTCTCTTTCAGGCGCTTCTGCTTCGCGTTTCAAGCGGCTTCTCCAAGCAAAAACTCTACTTCAGCATCGACTTGAATCCCTCCTCGTTGTGAGAGGTGGGGGAAGGGAAAGGGAAAGACCTTGGAGGCGCAGGGAACCCTCTTTCGGAGGTGTGTCCAACGCGGCAAAGCCGCTACCGGCAGATTTTGCGTTGCAAAATCGCCGTTCCCCCTCCAAACCTCCCTCATCTCCCCGAACTTCCCTGCACGGCAACCGCCGGATTGGGTTGTAAAGATTTTCTGCGTTTTCAGAACGGCGGTTGCCGTGCAGGGAAGTTTTTGGGCGGATTGGGAGGTGCGAATGCTTTGCAGGGTGCGGCTTCGCACTCGATTGGCAAGTGGGGCGTGTAGGGAGAGTGTATGCCTTTCATAAGTGCAGATTTATCCCCCCTCATCAGTCGCTTACGCGACAGCTTCCCCCCGAGGGGAAGCCTTTGCAAAGTCCCCTTCATCTTTCACAGTAGGGCGGGTGAGTGGAATTTTGGAAGCCTGTTTGCTTTGTAATTGTGCTTGATTCTTAAATTTAATTCCCGAAATTCTATTTGCTATGTTCGCACAGTGTAAGAAAGGCTTCCCCTCGGGGGGAAGAAAACTGCAAGCAGTTTGTCGCGTAAGCGACT
>CAZVYZ010000001.1:0-88464 GCA_964630695.1 uncultured Ruminococcus sp. | reverse complement strand
AAGGTCTTGAAGGTTCTTAGGGGACTTCTCCTTAAGAAGTCCCCTAAGCAGGGTTCGGGACAGCGTCCCGAGGTCTTCCCTCACACCCCGCGCGCCTGACGAACGATGTCGCCAACACCGTTCAGAACCTCGGTCGGGCGGTAAGCGTAGGTCCGTAATGTCTCGCGCGTGGAAACGCCGGAGAGAACCAGAACCGTCGACATGCCCGTCTCCAAACCCGAGATTACATCGGTATCCATGCGGTCGCCAATCATCACCGCGTCGGCGGAGTGACAGTTCAATAAGCGTAAGCCGGTACGCATCATCAAGGGATTCGGCTTGCCGCAGAAGTACGCCTGAACACCCGTCGCCATCTCAATCGGCGCGACCAAAGCGCGGCAAGCGGGGGCAATGCCGATTTCAATCGGTCCCGATACGTCCGAGTTCGCACCAATCAACTTTGCACCGCCAAGCACCAGATTCGTCGCTTTCGTCAGCGTGTCGAGCGAGTAGGTCCGCCCCTCCCCCACAACAACGTAGTCGGGATTGACGTCGTTCATCGTGCAACCCGCCTCGTACAGCGCGTTGAGCAAGCCCGCCTCACCGATGGCATAGACCGAGCACCCCGGCGACTGTTCCCGCAGAAATGCGGCGGTTGCGAGCGCACTGGTGTAGAAATGCTCCTCAGGAACATCCAACCCCATCCTGCCGAGTTTCTGGCGCAACTCGCGCGGCGTGTAACCGCTGTTGTTGGTCAGAAAGAGGTATTCCTTGTTTTCCTCGTTGAGCCAGTTGATGAACTCCGTAACCCCCGGCAGAATGATGTTGCCGTGGTAGATTACACCGTCCATATCGCAGATAAACCCTTTTTTGCTGTTGAAATCAATATTTCCCATATATCCTCCGCCGTTTCTGTTTTCGTCCATTTGTATTATACCACGCGCAGGCGCATTTGTCAAACGGTTTTCCGTACTTTACATAAAATTTACCCGCCGTCTTGACTTCGGGGTCCCGTTGTGGTACAATAAATAGGAATCCAACAAAAGGAGGGACCGAGCCTTGCAACAAGTACCCTCGGCGGACCGTCAGACACACCCCGAAATAACGATTTCCGTGCAACTATCGGAAACGGGTCACCAGATTCGCTCCAACGAACCGATTTCCGTGCAGGAGTCGAACGACAACGACACCGCCTACCACAGCCACGATTTTTTGGAATTTGCCTACGTCAGGGCGGGCAGTGCGGTCCAATACTTCAACAATCAACCGGTTCGTGTCTCTGCAGGTGACTTCTTTATGATTAACTTCGGGGAAAAACATAAGTATTCGCCTGACGGCAATCACCCGTTCCACGTGCTGAATCTGCTGTTCAAACCCGAATTTCTGGACCCGACCCTCAAAGGATGCCGCGGATTTCAGGACCTCGTGGCGTTCTCGGGCATCGGCTGCAACTACTTCAATCTGCTCGCCTCCCCGACGGGTGTCATTTTCCATGATGACAACGGCGAAGTCGGCGAGTTGGTGAAACGCATGAACCGCGAGTATCGGGAAAACCAGCCCAAACGGTCGGAGTTGTTGCGCGCCTACCTGACCGAGCTTTTGATTCTGACCCTGCGGAAAATCTATAATTCCGACAGCCTCGACTGCGATGACCGCATCCTCTGTCCCATTCTCGACTACCTGAACCAGCATTACGGCGAACCGATTACCCTGCGTGAAATCGGAGAACGGATGGGATATACGCACGCATACCTTTCCGCACTGTTTTCGCAAAAGGTAGGGATCCCGTTCAGTCACTACCTGCAAAATCTGCGCATTGCCGCCGCGTGCCACCTGCTTTCCGAAACCGAAAAAAGCGTGGAGGAAATTGCCGCGGAATGCGGATACCGCGACCTGAAGTTCTTCCGCTCGGTCTTTCGCGACCGTCTCCGCCTCACGCCGTCGGACTTCCGCAGGATGTCACGAAAAAAGTCAACCATCTGACCCAAAAGCCCCCCCGCCCGAAGCAACGGTTGCTTCGGGCGGGGGGCTTGGTTGCGCGGTCACTCCTGTTTTTGCGCAGAAACACCGCGTTTTTTGTTCTCCGAGTCAAATTCCCGCATCAACGAAAGAATCAGGTCCGCCTGTCGGTCCGTCAGGGAACGGTAGAGCCGCTCCGCTTCCTCCTCCCGCGGCTTGGGATTCCCGTCCTCGCGAAAAAATTCGGACAGCGACACGCCAAACGCGCGGCAAAGGCTTTCCAACGTCGTTAATGACGGCAGGGTTTCGCGGTTAAACATATTGATCATTGTGGATTGCGGCAAATCCGCTTCAACCGAAAGACGGTATACCGACCACCCGCGTTCCAACCGCATGCAATTGATTTTCTTCAACACATTCATTCCTCGCGCCCTCCCCTCCTTTTTGTCTATTATAACATACAAATGGGCAAATAATATCATCCTTATGGGTTGACATATTATTACATTTGTGCTATAATAAACAGAGAGAAAAACGGGCAGCGTGAAAGGAGCCTCCGCATGGGTATTATCCGTTCTTTCCTTTGGGGCATGGACCTCCTCATTCGCCCCGCCAACTTCTTCAGAATTCTTTCCCGCCCAAACCCTTACCGAGGGTAACGCACCTAAAAAAGGGGGGACGGTTTCAAGCAACCGTCCCCCTTTTGGTGTATCTTTACCGAAATACCGTTTCCCCATCGGCGAGATAGACCTCGGTCCGCAGAATGCGGTAGGACTCCCGCGCGGGGTCACCGGAAAGGATTCCGAGACGGTCTTTCGCCGCCGTAATCAGGAATTCGGGATTCAGATATGCCTCTCCGCCGGCAGACAACTTTGCGGAAATACGAATCTCCCCTGCGGCAGGACAGGTGACCGCCACCGAGCGAATCAGCGGCACAATGTCAATTTCCCGCTCCCCCGCCTTGCCTTTCTTCGTCATCATCAGCGGCGAAGTCGTGAACAGTGCCTGCATCGCCGCGGCAACCGCTTCGTCAGCCCCTGCGAAATGCAACGCCATTTCATAATTTGCCCAACCGACGTCCTGAAATTTCGTGGTCGGTTCGTAGGCATCCAGAACCGCCATTTCCTCGGTCAGTTCCCGATTCAGGCGCGCCACCACCTCCGCAGGCGGAATTTTACGGTCCAACCGCAGGTCAAGATATTCGCATTCGCTCTCGGTCCCCACCGACAGCGGCAGACCGAACGTCACCTTGGCGTGCGGATTGAAGCCCTGCGTATACCACATCGGGATATTTGCCCGCATCAGCACCCGCGCAAGCGTGCGTTGCAAATCGAGGTGCGAAATGTATTGCAGACTTCCCACCTTGCGGAACTTCACCCGCATCGTGAGGAACGGGTCCGCCTTTTCCCATTGCGCCATGATGGTCTGACGGTCGGGAATCATCCTGCGCGGCAAATCCGTCGGCTCCTCGGGCGGGTATTTTGCGACGTTCGGGCAAACCGCGCGCTCCCCGCCCAACCGGTTCGCGCCGCACCCCGAACATTGTTCGCGGCAGTTCGGCGTTGTCTTTGCTTCATACGCCCGCGCCCGCTCGCGCAGGAGGAATTCTTTTGTCACGCCGCAGTCGATGATGTCCCAAGGCAGAACCTCGTCAAGCCCCCATTTGCGATGTGCATAGAACGCGGGGTCGATTCCCGTTCGGCGGAAAACGTCCATCCACTTGTCGTAGTCGAAATATTCGTCCCACGCGTCAAAGCGGAATCCCTCGCGGCACCCCAGTTCGAGCGCGTCGCTCAACCGCCTGTCCCCGCGCGCCAGAACCGCCTCCACAAGGCTGACCCGCGCGTCGTGATGCTGATAGCGCACATGGCGGTTTGTAATCTTGCTTTTCAGGTACTCCTGCTTCTCGCGGAGCATCTCCATGGTGTCCTGCGGCTCCCACTGGAACGCCGTGAACGGCTTCGGAATGAAGCAGGAAACGCTGACGGTCACCGTGACCTGCCGCCCCTTCGGACGGTTGGGATTCTCGTAGTAGGATTCCACGACCTTTTCCGCAAGACGCGCAATCCCCTCCAAATCGTCAGGCGTCTCGGTCGGAAGTCCCTCCATAAAGTAGAGTTTGACCGCCGTTTTGCCCGCGTCGAACGCCACTTTCATCGACCGCAGCACTTCCTCCTCGCGCACGTTCTTGTTGATGACGTCGCGCAGGCGTTGCGTTCCCGCTTCGGGCGCAAAGGTTAAGGACGACGAGCGCACCGACGCAATGCGGTCCATCAACTCGCGGCTGAAATTGTCCACCCGCAGGGACGGGAGCGACAGGCTGACCATATTCTCATCGGTCCACGACAGGAGACGGTCGCAGAGTCCGTCCAGTTGCGTGTAATCGCTGATGGAAAGCGAGGTCAGCGACATTTCCTCGTAGCCCGTGCTGTCAAACAGACATTTCGCCTGCTCGTTCAGCACGTCGGGCGTTTTTTCGCGCACGGGGCGGTAAATCATCCCCGCCTGACAGAACCGGCATCCGCGGATACAGCCGCGGTAGACCTCCAGCATGATGCGGTCGTGGACCGTTTCGATGTACGGCATCACCACGCGGTCGGGGAAATAGACCTTATCCAAATCGCGGATAATCTGCTTGGTCACCCGCTTCGGAATGTCGTCGTAGATCGGCGTGTAGGAGTGGACCGTCCCGTCCGCGTTGTACCTGACCTCGTAAAGCGACGGCACGTATACTCCCGGGATGGTCCGTGCCGCCTCGTGCAGGAATGCGGAACGGGTATAGGTCCCCGCGTCTTTCATGCGGATGTACAGTTCCACAATGGCGGGCAGCATATTCTCGCCCTCACCGATGTTGAACAAATCGAAAAAGTCCGCCACCGGCTCGGGGTTGAACGCGCACGGACCGCCGCCGATAATCAGCGGGTCATCCTCCGCGCGGTCACGGGTCCTGAGCGGAATGCCCGCGAGGTCCAGCATATTCAGCACGTTCGTATAACTCATTTCGTACTGCAACGTGAACGCAACGAAATCAAACAGGTCCAAGGGGTCACCGCTCTCCAGTGCCACCAGCGGCAGGTCGTGCAGTTTCATCTGCTCCTGCATATCGACCCATGGGTCGTAGACCCGCTCGCACCAGATGTCGGGGTGCCGGTTCAGCGCGCCGTACAAAAGGCGCACGCCAAGGTTGGACATCCCGATTTCGTAGGTATCCGGGAAGCAGAACGCGAACCGCGCCTTGACGCTGGTCTTGTCCTTGATAATCTGCCCGTATTCGCCGCCTGCATATCGCCCGGGTTTCGTGACCGATTTGAGAATCGTGCTGTTCGGTCGGTTGACCGTTTTACCTGTTGTTTTCATAATTTCCTTTCAAAAGACACCGCCCGACAGGAAACCTGCCGTGCGGTGTATGATTCAGTTGTTTCGCTTTCCGTTGGAGAGAGACGCCCGCGTTGCCGCAAAAACGGCAAAGTCGCAGAACAGGCGGTAAAGAGACGGAATCAGAGTCGGCGCCCATGTCGGCACGCTGTCGAAAAATCCCATCACCGCACCGAGGACCGCACCGACAACCCCTGCGGCGCAGAGAACGCGGTAACCGACCCGCCGCAACCCGACTATCGCGCTCGCGGCGCAGACGGGACCTGCGATGTCGGTCGTTTTTCCGAGCGCGACAGCGCCGGAATCCACCACAGCCTGCACGTTGTCCGGCTCATATCTGCCCGGCGTGACCACCCGCACATAGGCGGCGCCGTCGCCGCGGCTCGACCGGAGAAAGGCTTCGCTGAGGTTGGGATCGTAGGTTCGGATTGCCGTTACGGTGTCCGCGTCGGCAAGTCGGCTCGCCATCGTCTCAAAAGTCCGCGAGGCGGTGTATTCCATCTCGTAACTCAGTTTCAGTACGCCGTCAATGGCAACGTACATCAGGCTGACGTTCTCCGCGCGCCGTGCCTGACGGTCGGTACTCTCGCGCGGAATTCTGACCCCGCTTTTGCCGAGAAATGCCGCGGTTCCCGCCAACAGATGGTACCGGTTGTCCACAAGCGCCTCGGTCCCGCCGTCGGTCACCCGCAGGAACACCACGGACATCTCCTCGTCCGCTTTGGTCGGCGCATTCATTCCGATGGCGTCCATCGTCCCGCTCATCTTGCGGAACAGCGCGCCCGCGAGTTTCATGTCGTGGCGGAAATCCTCTCCGTCCCGCACCGAAATCTGCGTGCATTTCTGCGCCGCGTACATATCGCTGTCGTTGAAAATGACCGTTTTGGGTTGGCTGTATTCGATCACAGACCCCTCCCCAATCAGTGCCTCGTTCCGTTCCGCAAGTCCTTTGTTCGCGCGGCAGAGCGGATAGAAGTAGAGGAATACGGCAGAGGTCGGCGACGTGAACATCAGCGTGCCGGCAAAAGCCGAAAGCCCTGCGGTGAAACTGTCCGCACGCACCGCGCCGACCAGTCCGCACAGAACGGCAATGCCGAAAGACAGGCAAATCAGAAGCGTAAACGGGAATGCCGCAGACGAGAAGTCGTTGCACCGATGGAAGAATCCCGCAATTTGCCCGCTCTTGCGCACGCGATAGAGGTTCTGGTCAATCTCATCGTTGATGATGCGCACGATGCGCTCTCCGTGCCGCAGTTTTTTCTTGCGCGGTTCAGCCGCATCAAGGACCGTTTTGTCTCCGTCCGCCGTAACCAGTCGGAAGCACCGCATTTCGCACGCCAAGCGCAAAACGTCGCAAAGCGCCGTCAGAGTCAGGGCGCACGCCGTTCCGAATCCAATCGGAACCATATCCGCAGGACCGCCCGCAATCAGCACCGCCAAGCCGTACAGAAGCGCGACCGGCGTCAGCAGGGCAATCGCCGAGTAGGGTGTGGGGGTAAAGCGGAAGAAACTGCGCAATCCCGCGTCAATCTGGCGGAAGGAAAGCGTCGCAGCCGCAATCAGAAGAAGCAGGGAGACAATGGGAAGCAGCCACGGATAGGATGCACGGTACGCGTCAAGCGCTCCGCCGAACAGCCCCGGGATGTCCGTAAACGCCAACAGAAGCGCACACAGTGCCGTCAGCGCCACACGCAGGACCAGATTCTTGCGGTCATGCGCATATGCGGCAAGCGTGGTCTGTTTCGCGCCGCCGTCGGCACCGTCCTCGCCGCGATACCCGAACGCTGTGCGGAAATGCCGATGCTCCGCCTCACGGGTCTTTTGCTTGTGCTCGTTGCGCAGTCTTTTCAGCGTTTCGTAGCCGACCAGACGCCCCAACTCGTTGTCATATCCGAGTTCCAGAAGCATCGCGATGTCGTCCTCGCTCATCCCCGTGCGCTTCCGGATTAACTCCATTGCGTCGGCGTTTTCCGCCGATTCCTGCCGTTTTCTTTCCCGCCTGCGCGCAAACGCGGAAACCTTTTTTCCGTCCTGCGCAAGTTCCTGCAAATCCGGCTCGTCCATCGGAAGCAGTTCGGGAACCGTATCCGTTACCGTGTCGTCAAGTGCCTCGTCCAGATTTGCATCCTCCGGAAGCGTTGCAATCGGCGTATGGTTGATTTTCCTCGGGCGCTTGCCCGACAGACGGAATCCGTTTCGGGAAGTTTCGGCATTCGCCGTCCGCTTCTCCGCCGTTTTTTTCGGAGAAACGGGACTCCGACGTTCCGCGGGTTCCGCGGGTTTCTTTTTTTCGGGCTTTTCGGACCGTACCGTCTTTTCCGCATCCGTCCGCAACGCAGAGATTTCCCACGGGCGCTCAGCCTGATGGGAGCGCGGCAGGCTCACACCGGACGATATTTTTCTCGGCTCCGGTTTCGGTTCACTCGGTGCCGCCGTCGGGACGGCTTTTTCCGCAGGACGCTCCGATTCCGAAATCTGTTTTTTCTCCGTCCGCTCGGCGGTCACGCGCGGTTTGATAACAATCGGGGTTTCCGCGCTTGCACCAACCGACGGTTCCGCACCGCTTGTCCTCGCGTCAGCGCCAACCGACGGCTTTTTTTCTTTTTCCGTTACGTCCGTTCTCGTTGTTACCGTCGGTGCCTTTGCATCCTCAGGATTCTTTTCTTTCTTTTCCTGCACGACTTCCTCCTGTTCCGACGGGGTTGCTTTGGGAATGGTCCGAACCGGTTTTATCTCGGGTTTTGTCTCGGGTTTTGTCTCCGGTTTTATCTCGGGTTTTACCTCGGGTTTTATCTCGGGTTTTATCTCGGGTTTTATCTCGGGTTTTGTCTCCGGCATCGGTGCTTTCGGGGCTTCCGGTTCCGGTTTCCCCTCCGGCGTTATTTCGGGTTCGGAAAATCTCTCCGGCTCCGGTTCCTGTTCCGGTTCCGGTTTCACCTCCGGTGATGTTTCGGGTTCGGGGGTTCTCTCCTGTTCCTGTTTCGGTTCCTGCACCGGTTCCGGTTTCGGTTCCGGTTCGGCAACCGGCGCATTGGGATTCTCCTCGGTCAGGAGACGGAGCGCCGCGGGAATGTGCTTTTCCGATTTTCCGAGAGAATGTTCCGGCTCCGCCGTCTTTTCCGTTTCGGTGTTCTGCAAAACAGGCTTGACCTCTTCCGTTGTCACCGCGGGGTTGATTTCGACTTTGACCTCGTTTTCAACCTCGGGTTCCGTCTCGTTTCCGACTTCGGGTTCGACTGCCGTTTCGACTTCCGAATGCGGCTTGTCCGTTGTCTGACGCCCCGAATTGCGGTGCGTCTTGGATTTTTTGGGCTTTTCGGATTGACCCCCGTCGGTCACATTCTTCAGCATTCCCGCGATTTTCGCCTGAAATTCCGCGTCATCCGCGTCCTGCTCCGCCTTTTTCTCCCGCTTTCCCGCAAGCAGAGATGCCTGCAACTTCTGAACGAGTTCGTTCGTTTTCTGTGCGTCGGTCCCTTTTTTCTTCACTGCAAGCGCCGCTCCTTTCCCCCGAAGTTTCCGTTCCTCGTTTTTTCAGTTTCTCAAGGCAATACCGCGTAATCCCGATGGTGCAATCACGAAGTCGATTTTTTTCGTCAGACGATACAAAAATTCGCAGGCTGTAGCCGTGCTACAGGCAAGGATTTTTGTGAAGTATGACGGGAAAAGCGCGAGCGAGTGTGCCAATCGCGGATCGCGCGGTATTGCCTCAATTCCCGGTTTCTCAGCATTCCCTGTGCTGTTGCCTTGCGACTTCGGCAAGAATGACCGCCGCCGCCGTGGACACGTTAAACGAATTGACCTGCCCGTAAATCGGGATGGACACGATTCCGTCGCAGGCTTTCCGAACGACCTGCGACACACCGTCGCCCTCACTGCCCATGACGATTGCACACGCACCCGAGAAATCGGTTTTCCACAAACTGCTCCCGCCCGCTTCGGCGGCATAAACCCACACGCCCGCTTCTTTCAGTTCCTCCACGGCGGCAGCAACGTTCGGCACCTTTGCAATGGCAAGATGCTCAATCGCACCCGCCGACGCCTTGGTAACGAGCGGGGTCAGTCCCGCGGCGCGCCGCTTCGGGATCACCAGACCGTGTGCGCCGCAACATTCCGCGCAACGGATGATGGCGCCGAGGTTATAGGGGTCGGTCACGCCGTCACATATCACGACCAGCGGCGCCTCACCGCGTTCCTTTGCAATGGCAAGGATATCCGCCACCGTGCAGTATTCCTTTTCCGCCGCCATGGCAACGATGCCCTGATGCGGTGCAAACCCCGACACGCTGTCGAGTTTCTGCCGCTCCACTTCAATCACGGGGATTTTCCGCGCGATTGCCTGTGCGACAAGGACCGTAATTGAGCCTGTCCGCTCGCCCCTCTGCACCAGAATCTTGTCAATCGGGCGCTCGGACTTCAACAACTCCCGAACCGCGTTCCGACCGATGACCGCGCCGTTCTCGTAATCACCGTGAATGCCACCCGCCACCTCGGCTTCTTCCTCTGCCGTCTGCCCCGCAAGCGGCTTTTCGGTCTGCTTTGCATACGGTTTTGCGGTTGCCTTAGCCGACTGCTTTTGATACGGCTCTGCATACCGCTTTCCGTTCGGTTTCCGTTCCTCGCGGCGGGACTTGTCCCCTTTTTCGGGTCCACCCTGCGCAAAACGCGGCTTTTTTACGCCGTCGCGGTCGTCTCGGCTCTTCCTGTTGTTCCGATTGTATTCCATTTGATGTACGGTTCCTCCGTTTTTGCAGGCAAAAGAGTTCTCACCTGATATTTTATCATAAAAAAGCGTATTTGTATAGAGTTTTTTGAAATTTTCCGTCCGAAAACTGCGAAAATTCATCGACAGAAAACGATTTTCCGCACCCTTTTCGGTCGAATTCCGCACACGCGGGTCGAGGTCAGTCGCCCGCTGTCGCTCCCGTCAACTTTTCGTAGTATGCGCGGACCGCTTCAAAGGACTTATCCCGCGACATCTCCCCCATCACCGAGCGGGTGAGAATCACGCGATAGTCCCCGCAATTCTTTGAGAGAAACTGTGTCACGCCGTATGCCTCAAAGATTGGGAGGTCGCCCAATCGGCGGTTCTCCACAACCTGAATTTTTCCGTCAAACCAATTTTCATAGACATACGGGCTGACAATCCAGATTCCGCAATCCCCCGTCATGATATAATTCTGCAGGGTCCGGATGTTGTTTTGGTTACTCGCCTTTGCCGCATTCTTTCCAATCAAATCGACCTTATCCTCGCCCGTTTTGGGGTCCGTATAGGTATTATTGGCGATAATCTCCTCTTCGGTTTGGACCGGTTTCTCCCCCAAAGTAATCCTTACGTTTTCATCCGTTGCGCGCAGGACGTTTTCCAACCCCGTTTGCTCGTCGTTGCTCATGACGTATCCACCCGAGAATGTGACCATAATCCCGTCTCCCCGCTTTTTCCCGCACTGCGGCAGGGTGACTGCCAAGAGGATAACAACCAACAGGACGGCTATCGTTTGCCACTTATAATGAAACCAGAAGTTATCCAGCCACCGCAGAAATTTGGACTGCTCCGCCACCTCGTGTGCATTCTGTTTTTCTTCCATGTTTTTCTCCTACAAAAAGCGGGACCCGCCTTGCGGTCGGGTCCCTTGATGGTGGGGAAGACCTCGGGGCTTTGCCCCGAACCCCACTTGAAAACTTCTTGAAAGAAGTTTTCAAGACTTTCAAGAACTTGAACTAAGGGGATTTTTGCCCCTCTTTTGGGGGATGTGCAGATTTTACTGTAGCCCTATTCCGTGCTACGCATTCCGGCTGCTCCTGCTACCGGATAAAAATGGTTGGAAGTTAGTTGCTGACTGCAAAAAGAGAACCCTGAAGCAGTAAGGACAGGATTTTCAGAACCTTATGCCTGACTCTTTCCGACTTCCAGAACCGCAACGTGAATCGTTCCCGCGGGGGTTTCGATGTCCTTTTCGTCTCCTGCACGCATATCAATCAGACCTGCACCGAGCGGCGACTGGTCGGAAATTTTATGCTCTGCGGGATTGGACTCGTTTGAACTGACCAGTGCGTATTCCATCGGCTCGCCGCCGTTGAGAGACAACCTGACAGTGGAACCGAGGCTTGCCATGCTGAAGTCCGTGGTCGACTCGTCCAGAATGACCGCGTTTTCAACCAGTTCCTCCAGTTCCTTGATGCGCGCCTCGTTCTTTGCCTGCTCGTTTCTCGCCTCGTCATACTCGGAGTTCTCGGAAAGGTCTCCGAACGACCGCGCTACGGCGATGTCGTTCTTAATCTTCTCGCGCTTCTCCAGTTTGAGGTAATTCAGTTCGTCAATCAGTTTCTGATAACCCGCTTGGGTATAGGTGATTTTCTTTCCCTTTGCCATTGTATTGCTCCTCGTATGCTTTCCGTTTATTTATTTTTGAACAGCGCCACTGCCGCCAGAAGTTGTGCGTCATCGCTCTGCTTCAATGCCAACAGCGGTTGTTTTTTTGCATCCTCACTCAACTCGACGAGGCGGTCCGGTTTTATGCCTTCGCCGTGATACGATTTCTCGCATTTCGTGACATACATATGCGTGGTCAGTTTGAGATACGCCACGGTTCCGTCCGTAAACGGAATCCGCCGCGTGGTCTGCATGATGCCCTTCCCGAACGTGGTGGTTCCCACAATGTTGTCCTTGCGGAAGCCCCTTTCCTCGCGGTAATCGCGCAGGGTTGCGACAAAGACCTCTGCCGCCGAGGCGGTATTCTCATTGCACAGAACCGTGAAATCCAAATCCTTGTACATTCCGATTTCGTCTTTTGCCACATTGCACCCCGCATAGCGGCCCTCAAAGGTGTGTTCGGTGACCGTATAGGTTCCCGCCACATTTTCGTCCTTGTCAATGGCACGGATGACCATATCCCCCTCGCTCAGGAAATAGGACAGCACCGCCACAATGGATTGCAGGTCTCCGCCCAGGTTGTTGCGCACGTCAAACACGAAATGCTTCACACCCGCGTCAAGCAGCTTGTTGACATTCGACTTGAACTGTTCGGGCGTGGTCATATCAAAGCCCGTAATATGCACGATTCCGACCGTCGCGTCGGTTTCCGACAGTTCCGAACGCACCGAGTGCGTTTTCAGTTTCCGTCTTGTCAGCGTCCGCTCCAAAGACTCTACGGTCTCCCCGCTCTCCCGCAGGAACATGACCTCCACGTCTGTTCCCTCCTTGCCTCTCATAGCAAGGAGCGTTTTGTCAAAGCCCAACTCTCCAATGGTTTTCCAGACTTTATCGATTTTCACCGCGTACACAAGGTCCCCTGCGCAGATTCCCGCTTCAATTGCGGAGGACCCCTCATAGACCTCAATCACGCGATAAACCTTTTTCTCTTCTCCTTTATAGATAACCGTTGACTGCACGACCGTCACCCCGATGCCGCAGAAATCCCCGTCGCTCTCGGAGGTCAGTTCCGCGTACTCCTCCTCGGTGTAGTACCGTGCGTAAACATCCCCCGTTGCTTCGACATACGCTTTGAATGCCGCCTCGGTCATGGCTTTTTCGTCCAGATTATCGGCATACAGCGAAAAACTGCGAATCATCGCATCCAGAATTTCAAACGCGTTGCCCGTCGGGGTCTGATTTTCCGCAATCAGATTTTCATAGTAACGCTTCTGGCTGTCCAACTCGGAAAGCCTTTTTTTCTGCGCCGCCAGTGAAGTAAAGGTCCATGTGAGCAGAATCGACGCGACCAGCAAAAGACAAAGCGCGGGAATCGCGATTCGCAAACCGATTTTCGGATTCCGTTTCGTCTTCTCCGTCTCTCCCTCGGAGGCATCCGCCCCGCTTGGTGTCAGGTTCTTTTCCTCTTCTTCCATTTCGGGTTCCTTTCGGTTACAGATACCTACAGTTTATGGACTTTCCCCGTGCCTTATGCGGGGAAAGTCCATAACGGTTGCCGCTCAGAATTTGATTGGCTTGGAGTTCAGGTACTTCTTCACCATCAGCGCCACTTTGAACGTGATTGCGTGTTCAAATTCGCGCAAATCCAGTCCCGTCAGTTTCCGGATTTTCTCCAGACGGTACACAAGCGTGTTGCGGTGGACGAACAACTTTCTGGAAGTCTCCGATACGTTCAGGTTGTTTTCAAAGAAGCACTGAATGGTCAGGAGCGTTTCGCGGTCAAGCGACTCCAGACTGCCGCGCTTGAACACTTCCTGCAGGAACATCTCACACAGCGTGGTCGGAAGTTGATAAATCAGACGTCCGATACCGAGGTTCTCATAACTGATAATGCTCTTTTCGGTCTCAAACACTTTTCCGACGTCCAAAGCAATCTGCGCTTCCTTATAGGCGCGCGCCAAATCCTTGATGTTCTCCACAATGGTGGAGATACCGATGGCAACTTTGGTATAGAATTCCGCCGACAGCGTATCGGCAATGTTGGTGGCAATTTTTTCAACGTCGCGGGTTTCGGTCCCGGGCTTGACGTCCTTGACCAACACGATGTCATGCTCGCCGACGCTGATAACGTAGTCCTTGGTCTTGTCGGGGAACATATTCTGGAGCATTTCAAACGGCATCATGTCGGTCTTGCCGAAGAACTTGATGAGGAATACAATCCGCATCTCCTCGGTGTTGAAATGCAACTCCTTGGACTTGATGTAAATATCGCTCGGAAGAATGTTGTCGAGGATGATATTCTTGATGAACGAACCTTTGTCGTATTTCTCGTCGTAAAGGTTCTTGATGTTGCCGAGCGAAATGGCAAGCAGTTTGGACATCTTCTCCGCCATCTTATCCTCGCCCTCAACGAAGACGACGTAATCCGACTTAACCCCTGCGCTCATGGGACGGTAGGTATATCCACCCGACGTGATGACGTCGCTGGTATAGTTCAACTCCTCGCGAACGCCCTGCCGAATCTCGCCAATCCGCACCAATTCCGAGCAGGCAATGATTACGCCGTTCTCGTCAATCACACCGATGACTCGGTCGATTGCGTCTTTCATCTGATGAATAACACCCTGAAATAATTTGTTGGACATCTCTTTTCTCTCCTCTGTCTGAAAGGTTATGTTCACCGCACATAGAAAACCGACTATATTTTACACCTTTTTTTGTGTTTTTTCAATAGGTTTTTCGATATTTTCCCTAATTTTCACAAAAAATTTTTATGCAAACCGCCTTTTCCATCGAAAAAGAGGTCTTTTTTCATCAAAAATACAGATAAAAGAGTCATTTCAACTCCCATTCGCAGGCAAGACAGGCAAGCACGAAAGCCGCGGCGGTTTCGGTCCGCAAGATGCGGGGACCCAGTCCGACGGGTATCATGCCCGCCGCTTTTGCCGCTTCCGCTTCCTCGGGGGAAAATCCGCCCTCGCTCCCGACCATCACCGAGACGCTCCTCGGAAGCCCCTTTGTCCGTTGCTCCGCCAACACCTCGCCGAGCGGGCGCGTGCCGCTCCCCTCGTAGCAGAACAGCGCCGCTTCGGCAGACGCGGCGGCACCGAGCGCTTCTCGGAATGACATTGCGGGAAACACCCGCGGAATCCTGCTCCTGCCGCACTGCTTGGCGGCGGTCCGTGCAATCCGGTTGCGGCGCTCTCCTCTTTCTCTGTCCCGTTTTCCGTCCCCGAGCCGCACCACGCAACGGGAACTTTCAAACGGAATCATCTCCGCTGCCCCGCATTCCACCGCTTTCTGAATCACTTCATCCAGTTTGTCGCCTTTCGGCAAAGCCTGAAAGACGCGGACGGTATAGGGCGGTTCGGTTGCGGACACCGACTGCGACAGTACCTGTGCCACAACGCGGTCGGGCAAAAATTCGGTCAGACGGCAGAGATAATCGGTCCCCTCCCCGTCGCAGACCGTTACCGTTTCGCCCACCGCCATCCGCAGGGAACGCGAGATATGGTGCGCGTCCTCTCCGAAAATGGTGACGTTCCGGTCCTCGATTTGTCCCGAATCAACAAAAAAACGCGGCATAGGCACTCTCCATTCAACATCTTTCTTTTATTGTACTACATTTTGCCCAATCCGTCAAGACCTTTTTTGTATTTTTTTACCTGTCGGAGGAATTTTTTAAGACTTCGGACTTTGCCAAATAAAAAACTTTTATTTTCCAACACATAGTAACATCAACATGATCCCCCTCATCAGTCGCTAACGCGACTGATGAGGGGGATCATGTTCATCCATCCAAAACTTTACCCCCGTTCCATCGCACATATTTGCAAGGGCGGGAAAGTTCTCCTCTCAGTAGGAATACTCCCGATTCTCCCCTGCGCCGATTCGGGTGAGATGGATGATACGACGGTCAAGGTCGACGTCCACCGCGTCAAACAGCGCGCAAAGCGGCTGATGGTCGTGCAGGATAACCGACGGTGCCGCATCGTTGTTGACAAACGCGTGTCCCACCACGATGCAGGCATACCCCTCGGGAATTTTCCGGCATTCCTCCGCCGGAAAAGCAATCAGGTCATCGGAAATCAGGCAGTCGAAATCACACGGCACGGTGAGATAGCAGACCTTTTCCTCGAGACGGCAAAGCACGTAACTCCCGAGCGGACCACGCGCGGACAGTTTCGTGGCGATATGCGAACACATGGTGTCGAACACCTGCTCCGTTGTCGGCTTCTCCCCCTCCGTCGGTGTTTTCTCCCATACATAGTATTCGTGATTGCCGATGACCGGATGGAATTCCGGCTGAGCAAAGTCGAACAGGCGCACGAAATCCGCCTGCAACCGTCCTTTCGTGGTTGATTGCGTCGCCGCCGAAAAAGCAGTGCGTCAGTCCCGTGTGCGTGAGCAAATGCCGGATGAGTGCCGGCGAGGTCCCGCTGTTATACTTGGCGTGATCATCCGTCAGGAAAACGAAATGCACGCCGTGTTCGATTCCGCCCTCAATACGGCGGATACACGCCTCCCACCGCTCCGGAGCGGCTTGGTCATATTCGGGTATGTTCAGTTCATTCGGTTCCATCATTTCTCCGTCAATAGCGTTTCCATGTGCTTCTGCCGAACAGAATCAGCACGGGGAAAATTTCCAACCGCCCCGCAAGCATATCCAGCGTCAGCACGATTTTGGAGAGTGGCTGCAACGCCGCATAGCTTGTCGCAGGTCCCACGGCTTCAAGCCCGGGTCCGATGTTGTTGAAGCAGGCAAGCGTGGCGGAAAATGCCGTGGTCGTGCTGACGCGGTCTAACGACACGAGCAGAAAACTGACCACCAGAATGATGACGTAGGCACCGAGATAAGCGTTCGTGTTCGCGACCACGCGCTCGTCAACAGGCTGACCGTTCATGCGGATGACCCGCACGCTGTTCGGGTGCATCATCTGCTGAATGTTCCGCTTCAGCGTTTTGAGAATCAGGAGCAGGCGCGCGCATTTGAAGCCGCCGCCCGTGCTGCCCGCCGACGCGCCGACCGCCATCAGGATCAGAAGGACGGATTTGGAAAAGGTAGGCCAGAGGTTGAAATCGGTCGTCGCAAAACCCGTCGTGGTGGAGATGCTCGCCACCTGAAAGAACGCGTGCCGCATGGAGGTCCACACGCTGTCGTACATCCCGCGGATATTCAGCGTGATGACCGCACCCGCCGCCAGAACCATTCCCCAATACAGGCGGAACTCCTCGTCACGCCAGACGCTGCGGATTTGTCCCAGAAGAATCATATAGTAGCAACTGAAATTCACGCCGAACAGCAACATGAACACTGTCGTCACATTCTGCAGATACGGGCTGTAACCGCCCATGCTGTCCGCCTTGGTTCCGAATCCGCCGGTTCCCGCCGTTCCGAACGCCGTGCAGATTGCGTCAAACACGGGCATCTTTCCGAGGAGAAGGCACAGGAAATCAGTCACCGTCAGAAGCACATAAATCAGATAGAGAATTGCCGCCGTCCGCCGCATTTTCGGCACCAGTTTTCCCACGTTCGGTCCCGGGCTTTCCGCCCGCAACAGGTGCATGGTAAAGCCCTCGCTCTTGCCGCCCACCGGCGCAACGGCAAGCAGAAAGACCAGAACGCCCATGCCGCCGAGCCAATGAGAGAAAGACCGCCAGTAGAGAATGCCGCGGCTAAGCGACTCCACGTCCGGCACGACGGACGCGCCCGTGGTGGTAAAGCCCGAAACGATTTCAAACAGTGCGTCGATAAAATTCGGAATCTCGCCCGAGAGAAAGAACGGCAATCCGCCGAACAGCGAAAGGACTATCCAGCCGAGCCCCACGCTGACCAGTCCCTCTTTGGCATAGAATCCGCCGCGCGACCGCCGCGTCAGAATCAGAATCGGAACCGCGACCGCCGCAATGATGCCGACCGTCACGGCAAACGCAAACGCGGCGCGCAGGTCGCCGTCAAGGAACGAAATCAGGAACGCGGGTAACAGGAAGATTGCTTCAACCGCCAGAAACAGCGCGCAGATGCGCCCGATCATTTTGTAGTTCACGGTCGCTCCCCCTTACGCAAAAATATCGTTGAGTTGCATCAGGACCGTGGCTCCGGAGGACACGACCACTACGCTGTCTCCGCGCGCAAAGCAGGAATCGCCGTTCGGAATTTCGGTATGGACTCCGCGGTTGATGCCCACGAGCAGGATGTTCTCCCGCAGTTTCAGTTTCTTCAGCGGTTCCCCGCAGTGCAGGGTGTGTTCGTCCACGGGAAACTCAATCGCCTCCACCTGACCGTCCGCGATGGTGTGGACCGTAATCGCCGCCCCCGCCTGCTTCTGCATGGCGCGGACGTACCGCACAATGGTACTGCACGAGAGTTTGCGCGGACAGATGACGCTCCCGAGCGGCAGGCTGTCCAGCACGCGGCTGTCCTCCATGCGCCCGACCTTCGTGATAATCTGCTTGACACCGAACCCGCCGCCGTAAAGCGAAATCACCATGTTCAGTTCATCCAGTCCCGTCAGCGTGACCAACGCGTCGCAGGACGCCAGTCCCTCCACTTCCAGAACCGAGCGGTCCGTCGCGTCCCCCTGAATCACCGTAGCATGCGGCAGTGCTTTTGCCATCTGCTCGCAGACTTCGGGGTCCTTTTCCACCAACTGGACGTCCAGTCGGCTCTCCTCCAATGCCTGCGCCAGATAGTAACTGATTTTTCCGCCCCCGATGAGCATTACACGCTGTGCGCGGTGCGTCACAACGCCGAGATTCTTCAACAGTTCCGAAAGCACCTCGGTCGGTGCGGTTACGAAAATGCGGTCCCCCGCGTGCAGAACAAAGTTTCCGTCAGGGGCTATGGCTCTGCCGTCCCGCAGGACCGCGCAGACCAGTACACGGCATTTGACCAGTACGTTCAGACTGCTCAGCGTGACATTGCATAACCGACTGTCGGCATCCAGTTTCAGTTCGACAATTTCCATCCGTCCCTTTGCAAAGGTATCCCGTTTGAGGAACCCCGGGTAGCGCAACAGGCGCTCGATTTCGGTTGCCGCCTGCCGCTCGGGATTGACAATCATGGAAAGCGCGAACGCGTCCCGCATGGAGTACGCCTGCTCGGCGTACTCCGGATTCCGAATGCGCGCAATGGTGTGCAGTTTCGGGTTGATGTAGTGCGCAGTTGTGCAAGTCAGCAGGTTGACCTCATCGCTCCCCGTCACCGCAATCAGCAGGTTTGCACTCTCCACGCCCGCCTGCCGCAACACCTCCATGGACGCACAGTTGCCCATCACGCCCATGACGTCGTATCGGTTCAGACCCGATTCCAGAACATTCCGGTCGGAATCCACCAGCGTCACGTCATGCTCCTCCGCGCAAAGTTGTCTTGCCAGCGTTTCGCCGAGTTTCCCGCTCCCCGCAATCAGAATTTTCACGTTTTCTCCTCCGAATCAGACCGTATCAGACGTTACGCAGAACCCAATCTGCGGCAAGACCGCTCCATGCACGGATGTACTCTCGGTCCTCTGCCAACCCCAGACCGTGCGGTCCGTGCGGGTAGATATGCAACTCAAACGGAACTCCGTGGTCCCGCAGGCTCTCACAGAACACGAGCGAGTTCTTCACGTTCACGCAGGAATCGTCCGACGTGTGCCACAAAAACACCGGCGGTGTCGCGTCGGTCACCTTACGTTGCAGGTCAAACGCCTCGCGCTCCGCTTCGTATTTCTCCGTTCCGAGCAGTTCTCTCCCGCTTCCCACATTACCGAATTCGGGTCCGACCGAAATTACGGGGTAGCAAAGAATCGCACCGTTCGGGCGCGCACTTTCCGCGTCGGTCGCGTCAGGCGTGTGTCCCGCAGGCATCGTCACATCGTCGTACAACAGCGCGGACGCGGCGAGATGTCCGCCCGCCGAGGAGCCGCACACCACCACGCGATTCGGGTCAATCCCCCACTCCGCCGCGTGACTGCGGACCAATTTGACCGCCCGCTGTGCGTCGGCAAGCCCTGCGGGGAAGCGGTTCGGTGCAACGCGGTAATCTACCGTGACCGCCTGCAAGCCGCGGCTGTTGAAGGATTTTGCATACGGTTCCGCCTCGTGCGGCGCGCGGACGTGATACCCGCCGCCCGCGAAAATCACCACGCAGGGCAACGGTTTATCGGTCGGAATCAGATAGGTATGCAGGACATTCGGGGTTTCTGCCCCCTCGGTCAGATACGGAATTTCATGCTCCCAGAGTTTCAGTTCCATTTCAGTCTCCTTTTTCGGACGTAAAAAATCGAATCATCCATAATTCTATCACAAAACCGTTGCGTTTTCAAGGGGTCCGTGAAATTTTCGGTTCGGAATTCATATCTGCGCTCCCGTTTCCGTAAACTGGAGGGAGGGGGTGAGGAAAATGTACAGACCTTTTCGGTTTACGCTGTTCGTTCTGGCACTGGCAGGCATTTGCGTGGGCTTTGCCCTGCCGCAACTTTCGGCACGTCCGAACCGTACCGCCGCGACGGAAGCCGCTCCTTTTACGGTGGTTCTGGACGCGGGACACGGCGGCGAGGACGGCGGCGCGGTATCCGCAGACGGTTTGCAGGAAAAAACGGTCAATCTCGCCGTCACGCTGGCAATCCGCGACCTGTTGGAGGCGAGCGGCGTGCGGGTGGTCCTGACGCGGGACACCGACGTTCTGCTCTACGACCGCACGGTCAACTACAAGGGACGAAAAAAGGCGCTTGATTTGGCGGCGCGGCGGAAAATCGCCGAGGAAACAGAGAGCGCGGTTTTCGTCAGCATTCATATGAACGCATTCCCGCAAAAGCAGTACCACGGCTTGCAGGTCTGGTACTCGCCCAACGACGCGCGTTCGGCTTCGCTTGCTTCGGCGATTCAGGAGGAGGTCCGCACGCGCCTGCAACCCGAAAACACCCGCAAGACCAAGCAGGCGGGCAGCAACATTTACCTGCTTTATCACCTCACTGTTCCCGCCGTTCTGATTGAGTGCGGCTTCCTTTCCAACTCCGACGAAGCGGCTTTGCTTGCCACCGACGGCTACCGCCAACAACTTGCGCAAACGGTGGCGCTCGGAATTCTCGCGGGGCTCGGGAAAATTTCCGACGAAATCACGCCCCGCTCTTGATTTTCCGTCCCGTTTGCGGTATAATGGTAGAGAGTGAAAGATACATCGTCAAAACAGAATCGTTTGAATAGGAACGGATAATAGTTATCCCCCCTCATCAGTCGCTGACGCGACAGCTTCCCCCCAAGGGGAAGCCTTCCGTACACAGTACGAACAATATACAACAACTTGCATAATTACCGTTATATGAATATAACGATGAAAACGTCTTGCGGAAAAGCCTCCCTCCAAGCGGTGGAAGAAGCCTGCAGTGCTTTAGGCTTGGGCTATGTATCAATCCGCAAAACGGAAAACAAAAAAGGCTTCCCCCCGGGGGGAAGCTGTCGCGTCAGCGACTGATGAGGGGGGATAAATTTTATCTTCCAAAACAAAAAGGAGCATATTGTCGGATGAAAGGACTGAAAACCATTTACATTTGCACCGAGTGTGCCTACAAAACCCCGAAGTGGCTCGGGAAATGCCCGAACTGCGGTGCGTGGAATTCCTTTGCGGAGGACGTGGAGGAGGTCACCCCGGGGGCGGCAACCGCCCCCGCACCAAACCGCCGCGTTGCAATGGTCCCCACGTCACAGGACAACCGTGCGGTGGGGTTCGCCGACCTCGAAATCCCCGCTTACATGCGGCAAAATACGGGGTTGGGAGAACTGGACCGCGTACTCGGCGGCGGTCTGGTCCACGGTTCGGTGGTCCTGCTTTCGGGCGAACCCGGGATTGGAAAATCCACGCTCCTGATGCAAATCTGCGACGCACTGGGAGAAACGCGGCGGGTCCTGTACGTCTCGGGCGAGGAATCGGGCGGTCAACTCAAACTCCGCGCCAAGCGGCTCGGGGTGCGCGGAACCAATCTTTTTATCCTGACCGAAACGAACATCGAAAAGATTCTTGCCGAAACCGACCGCGTAAAGCCCGAGGTCGTCATTGTGGACTCCATTCAGACGATTTACGCGGCGGCGCTCAACTCCACCCCGGGCAGCGTGACGCAGGTCAAAGAAACCGCGCTCTCGTTCATCAACAAAGCCAAGGGTGAGGGTATGTCCGTCATCATGGTGGGACACGTCAACAAGGAGGGCAGCATCGCGGGACCGAAAGTTCTGGAACACATGGTGGACGCGGTACTCTACTTTGAGGGCGAACGGCAACAGTCCTACCGTATCATCCGCGCCATCAAAAACCGCTACGGCTCCACCAACGAAATCGGAGTCTTTGAAATGACCGACCGCGGACTTCTGGAGGTGGAAAACCCCTCGGAAATGCTGCTCGCGGGCAGACCGCGCAACATTTCGGGCAACTGCGCCGTCTGCACCATGGAGGGAACCCGCCCGCTGATTGCCGAAATTCAGGCGCTGGTTACCCAGACCTCGTTCCCTGCCCCGCGCAGGACCACCAACGGCATTGACTACAACCGGATGTGTCTCATCATCGCGGTTCTGGAAAAGCGGCTCGGGCTGAAGTTCTACCAGAACGACGTTTACCTGAACGTCATCGGCGGTCTGCATCTGGACGAGCCTGCTTCCGACCTTGCGGTCGCGCTCGCGCTGATTTCCTCGGTGACCGACCGCATCATTCCCGACGACCTGATTGCGCTCGGAGAAGTCGGACTGGCGGGAGAGTGCCGCGCGGTCGCGAATCTGGAAGTGCGCGTCAAGGAAGCCGCCCGCCTCGGTTTCACGACGGCGGTTGTCCCCTACCGCAATGTGGAAAAGCGCCCGCTTGAAATCGAAAACATCCGCATCGTCCCCGTCAAGGGCATCTACGAGGCGCTCTCGCTTCTTCGGGAGAAAGAATAGGAAAAGAAGGACCTTGGGGCGTTGCCCCAAACCCCATTTAAGAGACTTTTTGAAAAAAGTCTCTTAAAAATCTCCAAAAACTTTCACCCAAGGACCGGATTCCCTGCGGAATCCGGTCCTTGGGTGAAATTCTTGAGGGTTCTTAGGGAACTTCTTTTAAGAAGTTTCCTAAGTAGGGTTTGGGGCAACGCCCCAAGGTCTTTCTCTTATCCTACTCTCTCCTCCGAAAGAGAGAAAACGCCGCAAGGACGAGGAGAACGGGGAGATTCGGGAGCGTCGAGGCGCACCCATGCTTTTCGTTGGGACGGGAAGCATCCGAATCCGGCTTTGCGGGACCGTATACCGCCGTATCGGCGGTCGGACGTGTAGTCGTTCCGCCCTCAGGCAAGTCTGTGGAAGTCTCCGGTTCGGTTTTCCCGATGGGTGTCGTTTCCGGTTCGGAAGTCCGAGCGGTATCCGGTTCGGAAACAGGTTCGGGGACCGGCGCGGGGACCGGTTCCGAATCCGGTGTGGAATCCGTCCCCGTTTTCGCTTTCGTCGTTGTCGGCGGAGGCAGAACGCGCTCCGTTTCCGCGTAAGTGCAACCGGCATTGACGCATTTGCGATACCATCTGCCGTCCGGCAGGGATTCCCATTCGGAGAGCCGATGCGCGTTGCACGCCTCCCGCAAAACCACGCCGCAAGCCCGACAGGTCACGGGCGTTGTGCAGTCTCCGTCATTCTCCCCCGCGCAGTGTGAACCCTTTCCCAATCCGGCGCCGCATACCGAGCAGACCGTTTCCGTTACGCAGGACCGCGCCGCCGTATTCCCGCTGTGGTCACACAGCGCCCAGATTGCCTGCAGGGTCAGGTCTTTGGCGGGAACGGTATCGGGAATCTGCGTTTTCCATCCGCAGAAGCGGTGACCGACCCACACGGGAATTTCAGGTACTTCAATCGCCGTGCCGTAAGCAAGCGTCAGAACGACGTTCTCTCCTCCGCCACCGAAATCAAAGGTCACCTTGTAGCGGTTGACCTCCCATACGGGATAGTAGTCCGTCCCCGCGTCTTCTTTTATTTCTGCTCCGAGTTCGTAAGTTTTACCGCTCCTTCCGTCGCGCCAACCAATTTGGGTATAGCCCTCGCGGTCGAACAATGCTTCGGGCAAAATCAGCGACATTCCGTTGTAGTGCTTTCTGCTCACTGGATTGTCATCGCAGGTATCGTCATGATACCGCACAACGTGTGAGATTGGTTCAAATCGAACATACGGTGACAAATATACAGACGCATCCGCAATAAACTCCGTTGCATCCTGCGCGTCCAGCCCGTTTTCACTGTTTCCCGCCCGAACCCGCATTTCCGTCGTGATGCTCCCCGCTTCCGAGATAACAATACCGCCCTTAACCGTCAGGGTTCCCGCACCGCGCACGGTGAGTTTTCCGTCCACGGTCATGCCACCTCTGACGGTATTTTCTCCCGTTATTTCCAGAATCAGCGGACCGCCGACAACCGACAACCTGTCGAATTCGGCTCCTCTCAGCGAAAGGACCGCAGGTTCCGCATCGCGTGGTGCCGTATAACGAACGGTCCCGTCACCCAAAACATCCTCCGCGTTGGCTTCGGTGACCGTTATACTTTTTCCTCCGTTGTCAATCCGGATTTCGGGTTCCGCCTCCGCACCATGGACGGTCGGAATCCCGAACACAGCCAGCAAAGCCAACAAAGTCACCATGCAAAAGATGACCCGTCGCTTCATGTTTCTCATCTCCCTTTGAAAATTACTCCATATTATAGCACAGAATCACATTGAATTCAAGCCCCGCAAGCACATTTTCCGATTTTTTTCGCAGGTCCGCCATCCCTCCTGTGATAGCATTGCAAGCACTGCACAACACAAATTCAAAAATGTATTGACAAAATAGCATTCATATGGTATAATAGTAAAAAAAGGCGAAAAATCGGGATAACCGTTTTTTTGTTGTTTTCGGTGTCATGATTTGTGCAAACGAAACCGTAATCACAATAGCATAATGAAGAGGAAGGTATCATGAATCAGGAAATGGAACAGGACACGGAACAGGAAATCGACTTCTCGCAGGTCTTTTGGGGCATTTGCAGGAAATGGAGAATGGTGCTGTGTTGGATGCTTGCCGCGGCGGTCCTCGTGGGCGCTGTGAAATTTGCGCTGACGGTGTACTCCATAAACCACTCGCAGGAAACTGCCTTGGCGGAAGCAACCTATAATGCGTTGGTCGCGAACAACAAAGAGGAAAGACGCGCCACCGTGGAGCGGCTGGGAGACATTGCGAAAGAGATTGACGAGCAGCAAAAGTACGTGGAGAATTCCCGTTATATGAAGATTGACCCATATGCGGTCGCGATAGCAAAGCGCACCTACTATGTGAAAACGGACTATCAGATTATGCCGGATATGTCAATCCAGAACCCTGATTACACAAGCACCATCGTCAGTTCCTACGTTCAGATTCTGACAAGCGAAAGCAATCTTCAGACTGTCGGCAAGGAATTCAACATGGAGTTGCGCTATATCAGAGAATTGGTCTCGGCATGGAGCAGCAATTCGGGAACATTTACCGTACAGGTCATCTGCGACAATGAAGCCGACGCGACAAAAATTCTCGGTATGTTGGATAACATTGTGACCGCCAACAAGACGCTGATTGAAAGTGCGTTGGACGAGCATACGGTCGGAAAACTCTCCGACAGCGTCTACACCACGGTCGACAGCGGACTGTTGCAGCGGCAGCAGGACAAACGGGATACGCTGTCGGAACTCAGAACGCAGTTCACGGAGCAGAGCGAGCATTACGACGAACTGAAAGAGGAAGCCCTGCAAATCAAAAAGCCTGCCACCGATAAAACCACCGCGCTGAAAAGCAGTATCAAAATGGCAATCGTTGGCGCGCTTGTCGGTCTTGTGATTGCATGCGCAATCGCCTGCGTCAAAATGACCGCCGGCAACCGCATTTACTCGGCAGATGATTTGGCACGGCGGCAGGGACTGAAGATTCTCGGCACCTTGCCTGCGGATACCGCAAAAGTCGGTTCCATGAAAAAGTTTGATCTGAAGTTGCGCAGCAAAGCGGGACTCTCCACAACGACCGACGCAACCGGCGTTTATGCAGCGGCAATGTCCTTTGTGGCAGGTGCCTACCCCGAAGCAAAGACCGTGCTTGTGGCGGGCAGTGCGGAGGAGAACTACATTCGGACCGCCTGCGAAGCGTTCCAAGCCATTCTGCCCGAAAAGAAATTTTTGCAGGGAAGCCGTGTTTCAACAGACGCGGATACGATTGGCAAGGTCGGACAGTGCGATTTGGTCGTTTTAATCGAGCACGCCGGCGTATCCTGCTACAGTGACGTGAATAAGGAAACCGAAACCGTGAAGCGCCTCAAAGGGACGGTCGCGGGAGTCCTGATGATAGACTGAGTTTCCGAACACAAAAAGGCGGTTGCCAACAGGATTTCAATCCTGTTGGCAACCGCCTTTTTTCGCGCAATTCCAACGGTCCGACTCGGATTGCGAGGGTTGCTTTCCCTTTCAAAACAGACTGTACACGGGCTTTCCGCCGTCACGGACGCGGAGAATCGACTCGGCGCAAATCAAGCCGCCGTTGTAATTCGTCTCGTAGGTGATTGCCGAACAGTGCGGGGCAAACGCCGTATTCTCAAACGCAAACAGCGGATTTTCGGGCGTCACGGGTTCGGTTTCGTAAACGTCCAGACCCGCGCCCGCCAACTTGCCGCTTTTCAGTGCCGCAACCAAAGCCGCTTCCTCCACCAGTGCGCCGCGCGCAGTGTTGATGAGGTAGGCGCCGTCCCGCATCCGTGCCAGACGTTCCGCGTTCATCAGATGGTATGTCTCGGGCGTGGATGGCAAATGCAGAGAAACCACGTCAGCCCGCTCAAGCAGGGATTCAAGCGTTGTTTTCTCGCCGCCGTACCGCCGCACGGTCTCCGCATCCACATAGGGGTCATAGACAAGCAGAGTCACGCCAAAGCCACCGAGCAGTTCCGCCAGTCGTTTCCCGATTCTGCCGAACCCGACAAGTCCGACCGTCTTTCCCGTCAGTTCGCGCATCGGGAAGCGTCCCCATCCGCCCGCGCGCACCTCACGGTCCAGTCGCGGGTAACTTTTCAGCGCCGAGAGCATCAGCGTCAGCGTGAATTCCGCCACGGCATTGTAGTTCGCAATCACACCGACCGCAATCCCCCGCCGCTTCATTGCGTCCAAATCAAAATTATCGGTCCCGACCCCGAACCGCATGATAACCCGCAGGTCGTCGCATCCCTCCAGCATCGCGTCATCGTAGCGCTCGGTCCCCGCAATCACGGCGAACGCGCCGCGAATCATCCCGTGCTGTTCCTCGGGCGAGAGTTTTTCTCCCGTGTCGTTGCAGACCAATGCAAAGCCCGCATCGGTCAGCATCTTCCGTGCCTCGGCACAGACATGGCTTGCATGGTGCCGGAACGGCATCGCAACTATCGGTTTGTTCATTATTTTCCGACCCCCGCTCTCTCCGTATAACGTGCCGCCAATGCGGTGATAGCGTCATAGTCCCCTGCCGCAATCAACTTTTTGTTGACGATTCCCGTCGCAATACCGACCCCCTTGGCGCCTGCGGCAAGGTAGTCGGGCAGATTCCCGTCATTCACGCCGCCAACCGCGAGGAAGCGGATGTGCGACAGCGGCACCGCAAGTGCCTTGAGATAGGAAATTTTCACCTCGCTGTTCGGAAACAACTTGATGAAATCCGCGCCCGCACGGTGCGCCGCCGTGGCTTCGCTCGGGGTAAATGCCCCCGGGATGGAAACCAACCCCGCATCCCGCGTTGCGCGGATGACGTCCGCATTCGTATCGGGGGAAATGATGAACTCCGCGCCCGCTTCGGCGGCAAGGCGGACCTGCCGCTCGGTCAGCACAGTTCCCGCGCCGATGTGCATACTGCCCGCAAAATGCGCGGCAAGCGTGCGGATATAGCCCGCGATGACCTCGTCGGACGGCTCCCCCGTCGCGCTGAACGTGACCTCCGCCAAGCGGATGCCGCCCTTTTCCATTGCCTCACAGGTGCGGATGAGTTGTTCCTCGGTCAGCCCGCGCAGGATGGTGATGATTTTATTTGCTTCTATCGCTTTTACAGTTTCTTCGTGCTTCATTTCTGTCTCTCCGTCAGATTTTTCATTATCAGGGTAAAAGTCTCGCCCGCATGGTAGGACCGCTTTGCAATGCCGTTGACCAGCAGGTGTCCCGAGCCGTCTTTCCATCCCTTGGCGGTGTATTTCTCATAACTGACCGCACTCGTGGGGAAGATTGCAACCGTCGGATTCACCAAGCGGTAAAGTTTTTCCGAGCCGCCGCTGTTCCCGTGGTGCGGGACCTGCAAAATGTCGCTGTACAGATTTTCGCCCCGGAAGTCCATCAGTTTTGAGGACGGCGAATTCTCGCAGTCCCCCATCATCAGCACGCTGCTTCCGTCAAGGGTGACCCGCGTGACCATGCACCCCTCGTTGCCGTATTCCAAGCGGTAGGGGAAAACGTCCTCCGAGGTCAGCAGAATTTCCACCGTGGCGTTCCCGACCGCCAGTCGCTGTCCCATGTGCGGCATGACAATCCGGCGCGTTCCCGAAAAGCGGCGGATGTCGCTCTCTATCCCCTCGGCAAGATAGGCGTCGTCCGCGCTGTCCCGCCAACGGTACATGGAAACGGGACTGACAATCACCGATTCGAGCAACACCTCTCTGCCGTAGTCGGATGCAAACTGCTTAAAGCATCCGTAATGGTCCGAATGGCTGTGGGTCAGGACCCACGCAGCAATCACAATCTTTCCGTCCCTGCGGTGATTATTGGCGGAAAGGAAGTCGTATAGCGTTCCCGCATCCACCGCGTGACCGCCATCATAAATCAGGTAACTGCCGTCCGTGAGCGTGAACACGAACGAAAGCCCGTTATTCCCGACCTTGACCCATCCGTTATCCCACTGCGCCTGATAGTCAAGCGCCAGAACCGTCAGGGTGCTGTCGGTCACCTGTCCGATGCCCGAGACGGGGTTCTCGGTCGGCAGAACCGCCTGATTTTTCGGAGTGGAAAAGATACGGACCGAGGAATCCGCCGCAAGGTAGTTGACCACGAGAACCGTCTTTCCGTCCGTCAGCGTTGCAAAACGGTTGGAGCCGACCTGCTCGCTCTGATTGACGGCATATCCCGCGTCCATCAGCCGCCCGATGTAGGTCGCGTATGCCGCCTCGGTGGTCCCGCTTGCGATACATTCGAGCGTATCGTTCGCGCAGTCAACCCACGCGAGCGTTCCGTCGGTGTAGAGCGGATAATCCGCCGCATAGGCGTCGTAAGTGTAGCGGAGCGGCGCGTCGTAAAGCAGGCTGACGTCCCAGCCACCGTCCGCGTTCTGCTCCAGAGAGTAACGGAACAGCCGACCGAACTGCTCCATGCAGAGCCGCAGCGAGTGGTCGGTTTTCCCGAGCAGGCAGATACGGTCCCCGTCCGCAACGATGCCGTATTCGTTCGGTGCAAGGCTGTTATAGAAAGCCTTCGTGACCTCGCTGTCCCCCGCAGAACCGACAAGCAACAACGGCTCGGGCGGCAGATTGGTTCCCGCGCTCTCGGTCCCCACGCGCAATCCCGTCGCATCGCTCATCGAGGTTGCAAGTGTCCGCACCGCCCCCGTCATCACAGACGAAGTCAGTGAGCGGTCGTACAGGAGCCGATACCGCATTGCGCCGTTCCGCACGAGCGCCAGTGCGGGAAGCGGTTCGCTGACGGTCCGCTCGGTCGCCTGTGGGACCCGCAGTCCCGCATCGGTCCCGTAACGGGTCAGCAGGAACGTCACGGCGGAATCGAGGCAGGTATCGTTGGAGGCTTGCAGAACCGCGCCCGAGGGTCCGACCTCGGATACGTAGCGCGTTCCGGTCACGCCCTCCAATGCCGAAGCAGACTGCGGGCGGTTGGTATCCCCCACCGCGATTTCGTACACCTCGGCAAGTCCGCTGCGCGTGTCCGTCACAAGTTCGGTTTCGGTGCAGGCTCCCAACGCCGTACGCAGGCGTTTTGCCGCCGCCTTTTCGGGTTCCGTCGCGCTCGCGGAATACACCACGCGGACCTTTGTGACAAGCGTTCCCGTCGGCTCCTCCGAGGTTGCGGGCGCGCTTTCCGTTGCATCCGCGGTTCGCTCCGAAGTGGACGTGTTGCCGCCGGATGACGGAATTTGGCAGGCGGCGAGCAGGCACAGCAAAACGGTCAGCAAAAGCGCGCAGACCGACAGTTTCTTCATTCGCATTCGTTCTCCTCCTTTCGGTAGGGTCTGCCGACCGCCCGATAAGGGAGCGTCAGCGTTACCGTACCGTCGTTTGCAACAAAATGGTCGGTCACCGTGGAGTCCGCGCCGAAAATCCACGCGTTGACTCCCTCGATATGCGAGGAATCGTAGTCAATCTGCGTGCGGCAGGCAGGCCACAGCGCAACGCGCGGCGCAATGCGCGACATGGCGGCGTTGTCCCCCGCAACCGTTCTGCCGTGGTGCGGAATCTGGCAAACCGCCGATTGAATCCGCTCCCCTGCCGTCCGCGCGGCGCGGTCCAGTGCGGGATAGCGCGCGTCACCCGTGAAGAGAATCTGCTCCCCGCCCGTTCGCACCGCGAAAATCAGCGATTGATTGTTCAGGTCGCGCGAGAGCGCCTCGGGGTTGCTCCATGCAAGGTCCTCGCAGGTGTAAAAGACCTCCAATTGCACGTCGCCGAAGTCGAACAGGTCCCCCGTGTGCGCGGTCACCGTTTTTTCGGCAAAGAACGGCACGCTCTCTGCCATATCCGCACACGCCGCATCGCTGATGCCGTCGGGCGGAAGCGTTGCAAGGTAAGCGCCGATTTCCGCGTCCTCGGGCTTCCACGACCGCAACAGCCCGTAATGGTCAATGTGCGCATGGGTGAGGACCCACAGGGCAACCTGCGGGCGCTCGCCGCCCGAGAGTTCCCGCAACAGGTCGCGGAAGTCCGGATAGTCGTCCCCGAAATCGGGGGCTAAGTGAAAGCCGCCATCGATGACAATCAGCCGCCCGTCTCGCAGGCGCAGGACGTACCCCATCCCGCTTGCACTCCCGCGCACGCGCGTAGAATAGGAGGTGTGCGTGGCAAACTGCGTCAGCGTCACGGCGGGATAGCGGACGGGACCCTGCGCCCCAAGCGTCAGCACACGCGGCATTTGCTCCACGGTTACGCGTAAGCGTCCGTCGACGGCAAACAAACCGACCGTCAGTTTTCGGTTTCCGCCCGAAAGAGCGGCGAAACGATTTCCGCCGCTCTCCCGATTTGCGGTGAGCCGATAGCCACCCGCAGTCAGTACCGCGAGCGTTTTTTCAAAGGTTGCCGCGTCCCCGACACTTTCCGCCGCGACCGCACCTCTTGAAACGGCGCGGAGGGCGGAAAAAGTGCCGACGGACGAAAGCAGTTCCGAACGTATTTCTGAACGTAGTTCTGAACGTAGTTCATTTATCCGTTCTGTTTCCATGTTACCGAATCCCTGTGTGCGTCGTCATAATCCGAGAGGCGCAGTCCGCCGCCGTCATTCCGTGCGCGCACCCACGCGCCCGCGGAAGTGCCGGCCTCGGCTCCGACCAGATTGTATGCGTCCTGATAAAAATGGAAATCGTCCTTCATGCGGTCCCGCAGGTCAGCGAATGCGGTAGAGACCAACAGAAAATCCGCCGACTCCGCGCAAAGTTTCTTCTGCGCCTCTTGGATGTAGACGAACGAATCCTGCGGGTCCTCGGTGCCGTTGTAGTTGCCGATGCCGATGAGGAAGCACTGCTCCACCCCCGCCGACCGCATCACCTCGTACATCGCCTTGGTCAGTTCCAGATAGCGCTCCGCCGACGTATGATTGCGCGCGTCGCTCTCGCCCTGACACCAGACCATGTAAATGCCGCGAATCCGATAGTCCTCCGAAGCATCGAGAAACTGCTTTGCGGCGTTCAGTCTTGCCACCGCATCCTCCAGTTTTCCGCCGTTCTTCTGCCATTGGTCAATCCGCGTACCGCCCTGACTGCACGAAACCGCCACCACGGGCGTCCCCGTTACCTGCCAATACTTCTCGCAGAACGCGGGAACGAGCGAGCCGGTTTTCTTGCTTCCGTCATCCGCTCCGCCTTTGGTGTTTTCGTTCAGACCGAAATTCGCCCGCAGGGGGTATAGTTTGGTCGGGTCGCTGACCGCACGGAACTCGTAGGCGTGTCCCTCTCCCACGGTTGTCGACTCGGCGTAACTTCCACGCCCCGCCATGTTGGACTGTCCCATGAACAGAATCAGGTCAACATCGGTCGCGTCGGTCTTATCGGGCGATTCGGGTTTCTCGGGCGTTTCGGGTTTTCCGGTTGAGGTCGGACTTTCGGGGTCCGTCTCGGTCGGACCTGTCGGTGCGGGGTTCTCCGTCACGGCGCCCGTCGTGCGCGCCGAGGTCGCGGAGGAGCCGTTCTCCTGCGCCTTCTGCAATCGGCAGGAGGCGCAGGACAGCACGACAAGCAACAAAGCAAACGGAATCACGTTTCTGAGTTTCATTCTCCGCTCCTCAAAGTTTCTCAATTCCCCAAGTCGTCCGGTCGGTTTTGCCGCTGGTATAGTCCGCAAGCGACAGCGTCAGAATATCCGCAATTTCCGCTACCGTTACGAAACATACGGGTGTACTGTAACTCCTTTTCATACTGCTACCTCCCTCAGGCAAGCGGAGCGTTCACCGTTACGCTTCCGCTGATTCCGTCACTCTCCGCGCCGCCCGAAACGGTATAAACGCGGACCGTCCATTCCGCCGGCGTCACTGCAGCGGGAATCCCGTCAACGTGCAGGACCACGAAGTATCTGCCGCCGAAATCGGTAGCATCGTAAGGTACGCCGTCCCCGAGTATCGAGGTGTACACATAGCGGCACTCTCCCTTGACGGTTTCACTCTTGCCGTCACCGTAGGACACGGTCGCTTCAAACCCGACCGCGTCGAAATCAATCGAATCCACCACCGCAATCAGGCGCACACTGTAGGTCCCGTCGGTCAAAGTCTTGGTCGCCTGCGCGCCGCAGAACACAACGGTCTTGTCGGTGACCTGCGTGTAGGTATCCTCGGTGTTGGCGGCAATTTCCGTCACCGTCTCGCCCTTTGCGTTCTTCCATTCCGCACCCGCAATCACGGGCAGGGTCTGTGTCGCGCCCATGTCAAGCGTGACCTTGCTTTCCCGTCCGTAAAGGTCGGTCAGCGTGGAGGTAAAGCGCCATCTCCGCACGCAGATGGATTCCAACTCGATTGCCGCGCCCTTGCTGACATCAAGCCGAATGATATTGCTTGACAAAACATTGTCTCGGTTTGTTTTCCAAGCTTCTTTTGCGGCGTCCGAATTCACCACATCCTGCACGAGGACTTCTCCCATGTAGGTATACATTCCGGTGTCATAGTCCATGCGAACCGTGACATCCACGGGAACTGTAACCTTTTCCGTGTAAGCGTTGCCGATTGCCTTCGCTATGTTTTTGCCGTCTGTCTTCAAATGGTTTCCGCCCGCTTTGACTGCAGGGTCAAACGTATATGCGCTCGTTCCGACATCGGAGGTGGTTCTGAACTGGCTCTTGTAGCAGTTCTTGTCGTCCTTTCCGCTGTAGATCATATACGCCCACGAAGTCTTGCCGGAAGCAATTCCCGTCATAGGCGAAATCACCGAAACCTTGCCGAGAACCGTTTCCGAATAAGCGGTTTTCAGCGCGTCATCCTGTTCGATTGTCAGAAACACAGCGGCATCGGGAGCCGAGATTCTCAGCTTGTTGTTTGCAAATGAGTAGGTCGGTGTTCCGGAGTTTGCATTCGGTACAATTCCAGCCGTCTCGAGTTTGACGGCAATCTGATCCGAGGTCATATCCGAAGTCAGAATCTCCGAAAACGTCACATTCAACCATGCGTTGTCGGAAGCCGTTTCTTCCACCGCACCAACGGACAGCGGCATTGCCGCAACGGTCCCCGTCAGCATCGTCACCGCCAACAGGATTGAAAGAATTCTGTTTCTCTTTTTCATACTTAATCCTCCTCTGTTTACTTAAAATACGCAAGGAATTCGGACAGTTTGGGACCGAAATTCTTTCCTGCAATCTTATCCGCAAGTCCCGATTGATTCTGCACCACAAAGTCGCGGAACACGAACACGGGCTTTCCGATTGCGTTGGAATAAATATAACCGAAATCGTAAACACGGCTCGAAACCAACAGGTTGTACATCCGCACCGCCTCGGGGTTGTCGCCCGAATACTGATACTGGTACGCCTGCTCAAACAGCACGGGGTGAACGGTTACATAGGAGTGATACGCCAACGATTCCGTCACGGCGCCGACCGCCTCGTACATCTCCTGCGGCAGACTGCACATGATGCTGAAGCAGGAATACTCATTCTGCGGCGTGGTACGGTAGCCGTCCCCCTCCTCCCACATGGGAAGCGGCATGATACCATATTGGAAGTCCGCATCCCGCAGGCGATTGCGTGCATAACTGAACGTATCTACATAGAACAGCGCCTTCCCCTCGGTGAATGCGGTTCTGCCCGTGTACTGCTTACCGTTGATGGAAGCCCAGTCATTTGCCGCCGCTCCGTTGCTGTTGTAAAGTTCCTTGAGCGCGGTGCAAACGGTATCATTTTTCGCGTCCGACATCACCAGCGTCGGCACGCCCTGCGCGTTCTTCTCGACAATCTTGACACCGAGCGCAATCAGGAAGCCGTCCGCCGAGGTGGAATTATACCCCAGTCCGATTCCCCATGTGCCGCCATTCGATTCGGCATAGCCGACCTGCGCAATTGTGGTCAGCAGTTCGTTAAACGTCCACTTCTCGTCAAACACGGTCTGATAAAAGTCTCTGTCGGGAAAATGCTGTGCTGCAACGTCAAAATTGATGAAACAAACGTGCAGTCGCTCGGTTGCAAGCGTATTCGCCGCCCCGACCAACGAATAGATTTTTTCGCCGTAGGAAGAAGCGTCAATATAACTGCTGTCCCACCATCCGCGCGTGGTGTCCAGATACGGCAAATTTGAAAAATCGCTGTAGACGCCCTGCGTTACCAGAATTACGCCCTTTGCCGCATAGTTGGAAATCAGATGGAGGCAGTCTTTCGGACCCGCAGACATATTGTTGACCAGCACCGACTGCATTCCACCCTCTGCCTCATAGGTCTTGTTGCTTCCCGTTGCGGGAAGATAATTCAGGCGCACGCCCAGTTGCGTCTCAACCGCGTTGTTCCGTACCCAAATTGCGTGTGCAATGGTGTCCGGGTCGTCCTCGGTTGCGTTCATTTCGCTTTCGTATTCCTTACGTTGAAGAATACGGATTTCCGCGTCGTCAAAATCCATCTCGGACGGAAGCGTCGGGTAGTAAGGGTCGTTCGTCGGGACCGTGACCGATCCGTCAGTCCCGCCCGATTCGTCCGTTGCGGTCTTCTCGCCGGTGTCCGCCGGCGGTTTCTTTCCGCCGCAGGCGACAAGCGTTGCCAGTACACCCAACAGCAGAAAAAGGGATGCGAGTTTTTGCAGCATGGAAAAATCCTCCCGATAAAATATTCAAAAGCCCTTGACAAACCGTTCTTTTTCCTTTATACTGATGTTTGTCAATTCGCTTTCCGATTCTGATTATACCATATAAAAAAGCAAAAAACAATGCGACAAACGGTACAAATGCGCCCAAAAAACTAAGATTTCACACACAAGAGGAGTTTCCACGAAATGGAATTTTTCGTCAATTTCGGTCAAAAATTCAACTATATCAAAAGCAACCTCGCCAACACCCTGTTTGCACCGCACATTCACCCCGCGTATGAATTGTACGTTTGCCTTGAATCCATCCCCCGCATGGCGATTCTCAACGGGCAGGAGATTCCGATTGACCGCCCCTGCGCCATTCTTTTCGCGCCCTATTCGGTCCATTCCAACGTTGCGGAGAACAAGGAGGCAATCTACACCCGCTATTCTTTCTACTTTGGGGACGCGTTTCTTGCCAAACATTGGAGTTGCCTTTCGGACCTCCCCATGTTGCAAAGCAAGAATTCCTGCATTTTCCTACTGACCCCGCAGTGTACCCGCGAGCTGAAGCAGATTCTGGATTTGGTCGACGTCACCGCCATCCGCTCCATCCGGCAGGAGGTCCTGCTCGTGTACCTGCTCCGCCACCTGCACCATTATAACATCAACAATAAGATTCTGCCGCAGGACATCATTCACATTTGCAGTCCGAGTTATATTCCCGAGGTCATCCGATACGTCGTGGAAAACATCGGCTCCCCGCTGCGCATCTCCGACATCGCCGCGCGGTTCTTCGTCAGCAGCAATAAACTCAGTAAGGATTTCCGCGCATTCACTTCCATCTCGATACACCAATTCATCATCCACGTCAAGATTTCCATCGCGCAATACGAACTGAAACGTGACGACCGTAGCGTCCATGACGTTTCCCGCCAAATGGGTTTTGAGAATGAGATTTATTTCTATTCTTTCTTTCGAAAAAACACCGGAATGACGCCCCTGCAATGGAAGAAAGGAAATCAAAAGCCGAACGAATACCAAAAAAACGAGCCGTGACACCTGAAAACGGCGTGAAACGACACACGGGTCATCCCCTGCAAATCCTTTTTTGAAAAACGAATCCGTTTCAAAAGGGATATTGCAGGGAACGACCCGTGTGTCGTTTTGTCGGACCGTATCAGGTCTCCAGTTGTTTGCCGAGGAAGCCTGCGGCAGTAAGAATCAGTTTCTTCTCCACCTCGCCCGTCGGGGCATCGCGGCGTGTGTCACGGGTGCGGTCGACGACTGACGCAACACATCCCACTACATCGCCCTCGCTGATAATCGGCATGGCGCAACTGACCTCAAATGCACTGTCCTCGCCGAGAACCGGCATAGGGGCATCCCCCTCGCGATGGAAATACAGATTTCTGCCCTCCATCACATGCTCCAATTCAGCCGAGAGGGACTTTTCGGAGTAGTCCTTTTTGGGGACCCCCGAGCAGGCAATAATCGCATCGCGGTCGCAGATAATGACTGCGAGCGAGCATACGCGATGCAACGTCTCGGCATATTGGGACGCAAAGGACGCAAGTTCTCCGATGGGGGAATATTTTTTGAAGATGACTTTACCCTCGCGGTCTGTATAAATTTCAAGCGGGTCGCCGCCACTGATTACATTGACACGAAAAACCTTATCGCGCCGCTTTTGGGCGCGTTGGACTGCCACTTTTGCGGGTTCCGCCGTGGCATTTTCGTTATTTCCCGTGTCGCGGTTAAAATTTACGGGTACTTCGCTTTCCGCATCCGTTTTCATGTGCGCAATCGTTCCGGTGCGCAACAGCTCGTCCACATCGGCTTTCAGTTTGATGTCGATGTGGTCTTCGTAGACAATGATGCGGTCGATGATCAGCCGCAGGTCGTTTTTGTCCAGCCTGCCCTTGGAAAGAATTTCGTCAAACAGTTCGATTACCGTTTTCGACACCCGATTGACCCGCACCATCGTGTTGGTGGTATCCGCAACCATTGCAAGCTGATTGGTCAGCCCCTCAATGCGGCTGTTGGATTCTTCAATCAGCGAATCGTAGGTTTCCTCCAGGATCTCCGCATTGTCCGGGTGGCGTGTCATATCCCGCACCTTTTGCCGGGCAAGATTTTTCAGTTCTGCCCGTTCCACCTCAATCTGCGCCTGCAGATCCTCCGCCGCGCGTTTCCCGCTTCCGGCAGAGCGCTCCTCATGGGAAAGAACTTCCTCCAGAATGCGCAGCATGGCGGCAGAATTGTCCCGTACCTTGGCAACATACTCCTTCAGCACCGAATCCAGAAAATCCGCCCGCACATGGTGGGAGGTACAGCCCGCCAATCCCCGCACATGGTAGGTTCCGCAGGTGTAGGCTTCGGCAAGGTCTTTGCGGCTCATGGCAAACATCGGACTGCCGCAATCCCCGCAGAACAGGAATCCGGCATAGGTGTTGTCGTATTTCTTGACCCCGCGGTAATTGTTCTTGGTGCGTTGCTTCAACAGTTCCTGCGCAGTGGCAAAGGTACGGTAGTCCACAATCGGCTCGTGGTGATCTTCAAAGACGATATGCTCGCTTCTGTCCAGCGCCACATCGTCGCCGTTGATCTTTCTGCGGTGATACTTCCGTTCGCGGAGCGTGCCAATGTAGAAATCGTTGTTCAGCATCTCCGAAACCGTGATGATGCTCCATTGCTCCCGCGTTTTCGCTTTGTATTCCTCTCCGGCGGCTTCTTTCCTCGCCTTTTCCCGCATTCGCGGCGTGGGGATGTGGCGGTCGGTCAGATAATTGGCAATCTTTTTGTAGCCATATCCCTCGATGTAGAGCCGGAACACCGTCCGCACCACCTCAGCGGCGGCTTCGTCCACTTCAAAGGTCATCTTTTTGGAGTTGGTAATGACATAGCCGTAAGGCACCGAACAAATCCATTCGCCCTTTGACTGACGGCTTGCAATCACATCGGACACCTTGCGGCTGGCATCGGTGACAGGCATTTCGTTGACGAAGAAGTAGAGTTTGATCTTCATCCAGTCGTCAATGTGGTCTTGGTAGTAGTCCACATCATCCCCGATGGCAATGATGCGGATGTCCTTTTCCGCCAAATCCTCAAATTCGGCAAGCCCCTTGCCCGTCCGACGGGAGAATCGGCTCAGGTCTTTGACAATCAAAATATCATAATCCCCGCGCATCAGCTTCGGTCGGAGTCGTTGCCAGTAGTCGGGGCGCTGTTCAAAGGTGTACCCCGAGCGGTCGCGGTCTTCGTAATAATCCACCGTACTTGTCGGGAAATGCAGGCGACAGTAATCCCCGATAATCGTTTTTTGGTTTTCGATACTCGTGTTGTCCTTGTCCAACTCCAAATCAACCGAAATACGGGTGTATGCCGCAATCTTTAATTGCTCCGGCAATATCGTTATCTCCTTTCTTATTTTTATTGATAATATTGTATCACAAGAAGTGGGAAAAGTCAAGGGGAAACAGACAGAAAGAGGAAAAACAATCATTTGCAACTTGCAATCACAGACAAAATGTTTGAAAAGTGTCAGTTTCAGTTCGTTCCTTATTGAAAAAATGTCAAAACGGCATAATTTTCTGTTGCAAAAGTGTCAATCCTACTATAACAACAGAAAATTCGGAGAGCTGGATTTTGTGATCGAATACAAGGGACGGGTTCTGCCGATTGAAGTAAAAAGCGGAAAAAGCTATCAGCGGCACTCCGCGCTGAGCAACATCGTGGATATTTCCAATTATGCCATTGAGGAAGGCTTTGTCCTTTCCAATTATAATGTGGAGGTCAAGGGAAATCTGATCTATTACCCAATCTATATGTTGATGTTTATCGAAAGTGATGACATCAAAATGCCCGTGGTTGAGTTGGATGATCTGTCTGATATTTCACGGGTGGAAAACAAGTAGCTTGACACTCACAAAAAAGTTGCTCAGTCAAAGTCCGAAATTTTGCTCAGTCAAATCCGGAGATTTTGCTCAATCGTAGATCGGGCTGTCTCAACTGAAATTGAAACAGCCCGATTTTCGTCTTTACCGGCAATCCTGCTCCTGTTCCCTGCGGGCGCAGACTTCCAGGGAATGCCGGAGCAAATCTTTCGTAAGCGTTGGCAGATCACCGGTTCCGGACTCGAACACCACCACGCGATATTTCTGTGCACGGTACTGCCCATAGAGCGGCTTCAGCTGTTCGCGCACCGAGGCATCCGACGCCTCGGACCTTGTGAGCCATACGGAAACATATTTTTTGTCATCGTGTACCTGTATTTCCATGCGGCTCACCTTCCTTTTTCTGTGAGTATGCTCGTGCTGACAGGCAAATATTCAATTTTCAAAAATCGATTGCCGTTCACTATAACCTGTAAAGTGAATCTTCCTTCCGTCCTCAAAGCTGACCGAGTTGACAATAAAATGGTTTTGGATGCGCTGTGCGCCGTTCTCGTCATACGCATCCAGATGCGTGGCGACCAAAACCTCGTATCCCGGAAAAGACTTCCCGGCAAACTCCAATCCGATGCGATGGGCTTCTTCGTAAGACCGGATTTCGCCCGGACGAAAGGATTGGACATACCGGTAGAAGTAGACACCGGATGCCTTGCGGTACAGATTCTTCGTCGCCATAAATTCCTCGTAAGCATGAGCGCCGAGGCAATTGACCCCGCCGACATACTGCCGCCCGTCTGCGTCCACCGTTTTCTTCTCCTGCACGCAGTAACGGATACAGCCGCGCATGGCACTCGGTGTCTGCTTGCTCTCCTTGATGAAAATAACGGTTGCCATAGAATATCAACCTCCGCCCCGTATCACCGCATCGGTGTAGGCGTACAGCCTGTTGATTGCCTCATAGCACCGACCGATGCCGTCCGCCGTCTCGGTCAGACTGACCGTCCGCACCACGCCCTGATGTGAAAGCATGGTAGGCTGATTGAGATTGCGGCTGATACATTTCAGCTCATGAAGAATCGGCTTCAGTTCTTCGATCTGATATGAATTTGCAATAATATATGACCTCAAGGGCATCGGAAGTATCAATATTGTCGGTATGTCCGCGTACCATCCGTATGAGTCCCTTGCTACTATGCCGGTCGTTTCGGCACATATAAGTAACGGTTCTCCACTTTATTAACGTTATTTATTACGGTTACGATATCTTCTTGATATTCATAAAACCTGAAATCGGAATACAAAATTCATTCATCCCGGATCTCAGAACCACTTTGTTGTTTTCAACATTTTCCCCTCTGCAATCCGTTATTTTCATACAAATCTCAGTTTCCGCTTCTGAACGGATAAACACAGTTGTCCCGGCAGTCGCATTTATCAGATCAATGTATATTCTACTTTTTGAATGATAATCATAAATATTTTTTCCGTACAATACCGTGATCTCTTTATCAGCGCCTTTTGCTGTAATAGACTTATAATTCTGTTCAAAGCCATCCGCGTACAATTCACCGAACAACAGGATTTCTCTGTTTTCTTTATAGTATTGAAGGTAATATGACAGCATTTTTCTGTGTTGTTCACTGATTTCCCCGAACTTCAGCGAAATTTGTGGCACAGCGAAGATGGAGTGATTCAGCTGATATGCCGCATATTCAACGGGATCCCGATAGTTCCAGATGAGCGGATCGCTGTGTATGGCAACTCCCCTTGTCAGCATTCTCAGCTCGGCAACACCGACGCGAAGTGTGGTTGCATCCCCCGGGCAGTCCCCGACACGAAACATATTTCCGTATTTCTGCATCATTACTCCCGTGTAATGCTGACGGAATTCCAAAAGGATATCCGGCTTTATTTCCTTCAGGCGATTACATATTTCACTAAGCAATGCATCCACAGCATCCTCGAGCGATACATGATCCATATCTGCATAGTTTTCAGGCGATTCTTCTGTCAGACGGAAAGCATCAATAAAGTCCAGTTTGAAACCATCCAAATCGTATGTTTTCAGAAAATCCGCATAGGTTCCGACGAGATATTCCCGGACTTCCCGAAAGCGCGGGTCAAAAACATACGAATCAAGATTACTGTTAAAGTACAGATATTTTCCCCTGAAGCGTTCCACCGATTCTGCATATTTCCCCATAAACGGCACGGAAAACCACAGAATGATCTTCATGCCGATCCGATGCAAATCGGCAACGAACTTTTTCATATCGTGTATCTTATTCCTGCATATTTTCCAGTCCCCGCAAAAAGCGTAACCGCCGCTGCTGTCCTCCGTCTGCCAGCCGTCATCCACGATAATCGCTTCCATCCCAAGACTTTTGGCATACTTGCATTCCTCAAGCAGAATATCATCGGTAAATTTTTGCTGGTATGCATACCATGGTGCGTACATAGGCATTGCTGCAGCCTGCGGCAGATATGCGGTGCTGTATCCTGTCCTCTTCCACCAGACGGTGACATCCGAAATGCTTCGGGATGCGGGAATGTTGCGCATATCCAGACGAAGCACCGTTTCATATTCACACAAAGGGCTGACGGCGGAGGTAAAGATCTCGACACAGACCGTCATATCCTTCTGCGCTTCGTTGAAGCCCGCTTTGATACAGCAAGGCGTTTTGCAATCCGACAGCGCAACCGTCAATCTGTTAGCGTCACCTTTGGAGATCAGTGCGAGCACAGGAGCACCCGAAACCGCCGAAGCGGATGATTTTACGGGATTCCAATCCGGCAGTACTCCGGAGATCAGCTTTGCATTCGGCTTAAAAACGGAAAAAATATCGTTTCTCGGAAAATGGAATTGCAGGGTTATTTTTTTCGGGACAGCCTTTTTGTAAAGTGTAAAACGTATGCGATAAAGATTGATTGCAGGCTCACTTTCCAATTCTTCTGTTTCAAATTCCGCATTCTGTCCGTTCAGGTCAATATCAAAAGCAATTCCGTTCATTTCTTTTTTCATTTTTCGCATCTCCCTATTTTTTGTGTCATGTTTTCCGCGCTCAGATAAACCGATTAAATTGACTTACCAAACCGTCGGTGGATGTATGCCATCTCAAAGCGCATACACTTTCCCCTATTTATAATGATTGTTTTTCCTCTTCACAATGTCCGTATCCCAAATGTGAGAGCCATACCAACACGTGCGATGCGAATCCATGATTACAGCTTGCGCTTTCGGTGTCATTTTCCCATAGGGTTCCGGTACGCTTTGCCATATATCCGAAGTAACCGCGAATATTCTCTTTCAGTTTTTCGTGTTCGCCTGCACGGTCCAACAATTCAAGACGCAGATAATTTCCGATAAAGGCGTTGGAAAAATATATCTCCTTCCAAAGACCGGTTTTCTTTCTGTCGGGTCCGAAATCTCTGACAAGAACATTCCAAAGTTCCGCGTCTTCCTCTTGCGTAGCAACTCCGGTGAAAAAAGCATAATATTGCGCACTTTCCGTACATTCTCCGGAAAGAACGGGAACTCCGTCACGATATATCGAATTATCGCAGAAAAACAAACCGTAACGACTATTCCGTCGTATCGTATTGCGCAGCCGCTCTGCCTCTTTTTCAAGTTCCGTATCTCCGTAAAGCCGTGACATCAACTTTTTTACCAGATAATACATCATGTTGCTCGGATAGTTTATATCCTGAACCAGAGCATTGCTCTTTGACCACTCAATAAATACCCAACCTTCAAGACGCTCCAGAAGTCCTTCGGCGTTTTCAAATTTTTTCAATGCGTTCAATATTCCATAGGCGCGATCCTTCGCCTGTAAAACAAGCTCCGAATCCCCTGTACGTTCAAAATAATCATTCAATTCCACGATAAACCACATAGCCCAGTTGGGTATATAATTACCGTTGGGATGATCTGCGGGATAACACATGGGGATCATTCCTTGAGGCAACGGAGAAAAATCATCTGCCATAATGAAGTTGGAGAGGAAGTTTTTCTCCACTGTATTTTTTCCCGTAAGCAATTTTTCGACTCTGCCCGTAAAGAAGCTGTCACAGAGCCAGCCTGCACGCTCCCTTGATGGGCAATCCATAAAAATATCAAGTGTGTTCTGCCGGAATGTTTCTATGGCTGCGTCATAGATCTCCTCTATATCCGCTTCATCCGGAGAGAAATCCGCATGAAAAATTATTTCGTTGGGATCAAAATCGATACGCACGATTCCCACTTTCTCAAGTACAATGCCTCCGCCCACGGGGATAATATTCATATATTGTAAGGTGTACGGTTCCGCTGTCAGTATCTCGTAACGTTCTCCACCGCGCAGACGGTAAAGTATAACATTTGCGCAGTCCATACGGAGAAAATCTATCCTTCCGTCGACGAGTATTTCATCAAAAGTCAGATATAGGTCGCAATCTTCGGTGCACGCAACAGACAGGCGTATCAACCCTGTTCTGTTCCCCGCCATTTTTGCTGTTAAAAACGTATTTCCGGGCATTGAAACCGGAAGTACCGACGAACATTCCTTTTCATCGTACAAAGACAGGTGCAAAGCGTCACCGACTTGATTGACGTCAATGATCTCCATCGGATATCCGTCAAACTTTTTTCCGGCTCTGGTCAGAAAGACACTTTTGCACTCGGGCGCCTCCTCAAGCCATGCTACCTTTCCGCTTTGAGGGATGCTCTGTATCGGTTCATATATCATCGATGGCGCAGGAACATTTCTTTCAATGAATAAACCGGCTTGCGCTGTTTCGGTTTTCACTTCTTCAAGTTTACCGAGCCGATAGTCATAAGCCTCGGAAAAAGTCCGTTGGAATGAGTATCTGGCTGTCCTCTGTATCTTTCTGCCATCATGACAACATTTCCAACCGTTCACACCGGTCGCGGCGATCATCTCACCGCCACGCAACAACTCAGCGCACAAAAACGATGGAATCCGAAGCCAGTCGTAACTGGAACAGTAGTAACCCGTGACCTCTATCTCCACAAGGTTGTTTCCGGAAGTCAAATAATCTCCGACTTGCAACTCATCAACCCGGAAATAGCCTTTTGCAGCACGCGCAGGTCCCCAGTGTATTATTTTTTGATTGATAAACACCCGGTACATCGACGAACCCGCAAGTCGCAACAACACCTGCCCTCCCCCGACAATGTTTGCAGAAAAAACAAGAACACGATTCATCTCAGTCTCTGTTGTGCATTCCCATACGGGCTTTGCAAATTGAAAACTACATTCCCGAACAACCATTTTAACCACCTAATATTTTATATTCTTTCATTTAACAATTTCTTGGTTATCTATTGTTTGTGCTTTATTTATTCTTCACGCCATTTTTTCGTCATTATTATTACAGTATAACAAACTTTATTATTATAAAGCCCCGGGGACCACATTCAGTGTCACCCGAGGCACCGGCAGTGCCGGCCCCCAAATTCGGGGGTCGTCACTGCTGTTTTTTGTTTGTCACACGAAGATAAAATCAGTTATAAACACTCGTATCTGTTGATGATCTAAAGCGTAAAATCTGAAAAGACCGGAAAATGATCTGAGGTTGCAAAAGAGTGAGAATTAACAGTTACCCAAACTCCGGTTAAACTGCACTGTATCGCCGCCGTCTTTTGACAGATTGAACACGCGTTATTCTATACTGATCATATATTTTGTCGCCGGAGCGTTGTTCACAAGATGATCCACAACTTTTATAAGTCCCTGTGCCATCATTCCGTATCCGCGATAATTCGGATGAAGGGGGTCACGTGAACCGGTATCTGTTTTGACGTTATAATAGGCTTCGTGAGCCGCCCACTCGTCAGTCTGATTGCTTCCGCACTTGCCATCGGAACTCAGGTTTTCTATCATAAAGGTCTCCATATCAAAGAGACGAATCTGATAGCCTGCATCCTTGAGATCTTTTGCAAGACTTTTCTGAATTGTGCGGACCGCTTCTTTATTTTCTCTCTCAGACGAACTGCTAACTTCATTGCATGCGTGCGGCACAAGATTCAAAACGAACGAGGCATTCGGAGAGCCCTCGCGGATCTTATCAATTTGATTTTTGATCTCAGACTTAAAATTCGCCTTGCTTGACTCACTCCAGCTTTGTGCCCCTCCTTCCATGCCGGAATCATTTGTTCCGTGCATCAGAAAAACAATATCGAAATCAATATTGCTGTTGGATGTGTCGAGACACTTCTTAAATTGCTCGCTTCCTGCATAGTATTGATCGTTTCCATAGTTGCGTGCAGTAGATGCGCCGCGACCGAAATTATAGACGATCGCATCCTTCCACAGTTCTCTCTGCATGGTTGCGGGATAACTAAGGTACTGTTCAAGGTAGATCGGCGCGGCAATAGGACCGAATTTTGCCGCAATTCCCGTGCTGTTTGCATAAGGTCCGTCAGGAAATGCCTGCGACCCACGGGTGATACTGTCGCCTACGCATGCCACTACTGTAAAGTCATACTGTCCGTTATCCTGTTTCAGTGTAGAAAGATCAGTTGTTGTGGAATTCTGATTGTCTTTCAAAAATTTCTCGATCTCATCCACAGCATGCCAGGTTGCACCGTACGATCCGCCGCAAACCAGGTACTGCGTCATTTCCTTGGAAGTTGAATAAGGATTTGGCTCCACCTTGAAACGATCTGCTGAATCCTTCAATGCTTTTTTCGCCTCTGAAGAAGCATAGCGATCGGTATAGCCTACCAGGATCTCATATCTGCTTTCGTGTTTTGCATCGGAATCATTTACCACTTCCACGTCATAGTTGTAATACTGCTTGATCAGGTCACGCAGGCGAATTGCTGTTTGAAAATCGAAATCGCAGGCAGTCTCGGTTCCCTGCATTAAACTGTCGATGTCATCTCCTATGGTTTTTCCTGTATTGGAAGCCCTGCGAGTCAGCGGCGATCTTCCGTATACGATCCGATACGAAGTAATGTTGACGCCGCAAATCAATAATTTTTCATCGTGCGGCATATTCTCAGGCTCCTGGTCATTTCTGATTGATGTTGTTGTTTCCTCAGCGGTTGTTGTGGTATTCGGCTCTGTATTTGTATCCGCCCCACCATCACCGCGGCACGACGTAAACAGTGGAAGCAATAAGAACAATACACATAAGCAAAGGCAAAAAACATACTTTTTCATTTTTCCCCCTCCTTCTGATGCGTACAATCATCAGACAATTTCATCACTAAGAAGCGTCCGCAATTATGTATTACAAACAATTACCATATTGATTTAAATAGTCTCGTAAGGACACTGTTGTGTCCTTACGAGTCAGAAGAATTAAAAATTAAAGTCTGCAAATACCGGAAAATGATCCGAGGTTGCAAGAGAATGAGAATTTACAACAACGCCAAACACTTTTACATCAAGCGAATCTGTTCTCAGCGGGAACAGAATATGGTCAACGCTTTTTTCGGTTTCATACCATACGCCATCGCCCGGCATACACAATCCCAATTCGGGGCAGAATTCCGGATACGGGTGAAAAGTCTGTTCGGGTGAAACATATTCACTTGCCAAACCCGCCGCACTGTCATATCTTCCAAAGTCTCTGAAACAACGGTACCCCTTGTCGTGGTGATTGGAGTTGAGATCTCCTCCCAAAACTATAGGCAACCCGTAACGTTCATGAAGGTCTTCAAACAGTTTTATCGCTTCTTTTGCCTGTTGCTCACGGATATCCTCCACCTGGGTGCACAAATGAGTCGTCACTACTATGAAGCGTTCTCCTGTCTTTTTTGATTCGAAGACGCCCCAGGACAATGACTTCGACGAAGCATCACCTTCTCCAAGACCGGGAGTTTGCATCGAATACCAATGGTACGCTCCCTCAATGAAGTTCACCTCAGACACCTTGTAAAAGAGCGGTGTACAGTTGCAATCGTGAAAACTGTTTTTCACGTCTGAAATTGGTGCCTCACGGTATCCTACACGCTCCATCTGCGTTACGATGTCGTTGAAGTAGAGATGTTTTCTTTTAAATCTGCCGCATTCCTGAAATCCAACGACCTCCGGAGAAAACTCTCGCACGATGTCTGCAGTCATAATATTCCGCTCTCCGGGGGCATGGGAAGGATCGGAATCCCACAGAATATTGTAATACATAATTCTGTGATTTCCACGGCGCTTAAACGCATAGACATTTGCACCGCCGCTCTCCTCATCACCTCTCAATTCGGCAGAATAAATCTCTCCGTTCCGAAGCACATTGTCAAAATACTTCAAAGCCGTCTCGTCTGCGAGTATACCGCCTACAATAACATCAATGTTCTTCCCATCAACATTGATACGGCATGCAGGAGAAACATTTGTCTGATCTTCACTCTCTCGAATAACGCGGATAAAGTATCCATTCAGTATCTCTTCGGTTCTCTTGGAACGACTCAACATATCGTACAGCATGACGGTCAGTCTTTTTGATTCGTATCCGTCCTCTTTTCTGTACGAAAGTTTAAATCCAACCTTTTCATTTTCCAAAGTAATTTGCATTTTTATGTATTCCCTTGAGTATCAATAAAATTCAGACCAATCTCCCTCTGGCTCTCCAAAAGAGAAATCCATAAATATAGGCAAATGGTCGGAAGCGGACAGTGTGCAATCGTCAACAACTATACCGAACAGTCTAACGCTTAGGGAATCATGGTTATAAAGTGTTATGTGATCAACTGAATTTTCACGACCGGTGATAACATTGTTTTCCACCGGCTTCATAATCTGGAGCGAGGAATCAAACTTAGGATAGGTTTGATTGGTACGTACCGTATCATTCGTTACCATTGCATATTCACGGGCACTTACATATCCGTAATCATTTGTGATAGCCAGATGGAGCAGTGCGCCGAAAAAGTCTTGCAGGACGGCATTTGTCTGGAGCTGTGCGACCACCACATTTCCACTCCTCCGCACAGCCACTGTTTTTTCGAATTCGTTTATGTACTTGAAGGAAGGGCATATCACACTTTCGAAAACAAAAAAGTTATGATAAACGAAGGAGACTATTTTCTGATTGACATAAATCGAACTCACAGTTACATCTCTGCGTCAATTGGAGAGGAATTTTCTATTATCAACTGTATGTTCCTTCCGAGTTTTCTGGACAATGCGTTGGTTCACACGCATCAGTTCAGCGACATGATCAACAAATTCCTGATCTCTTTCAACAATAATGAGTTTGAAAACGAGCCAACCCGGAACATCTACCACGACAATGACAAAAAAGTCTTGTTTCTGATGCAACAAATGCTTGATGAATACAATGAACATTATAGGGAGTATACGGAGATTCTTCGCTCCTACCTATCCTGCGCACTCATTTATCTTGTTCGCAACGAAATTACAGATGACGGCAAACAAGACATTACCAGCTATATCAAGAACTATGTTGTCAGCAATTACGCACAGCCACTTTCTCTTTCCGAGATCTGTAAAAATGTCAATTTCAGTCTTTCCAACATCAGCATCATCTTTACAAAAAATACAGGTATGACCTTCCGCGATTATCTGCAGAAGGTACGGATCAAAAAAGCCTGCGAACTTCTGGAAAAGACCGACAAAACCATAGCGGAAATCGCCAACATCGTAGGCTATTCCGACCCCGCATTTTTCTACCAGATTTTCAAAAAGGAAATGACCGTTACCCCGCGCGAATACAGGCAACAATACCGATAAAGGCTTTAATCGATAATATTCTTATGGCGATACCGTTTCTGCTCATTTGTATTTTTAATAAAACGAGAAATAAAATTGCTGAAAGGTATTTATTTTATTTTTAAAATATGATATAATTCTACATTGTAATATTAAGTTTTCAGGAGGAGATTGAGAAAAACATGAAAATAGGTATTTGTCTTCAACCGTATAACAACGAATATGCCCGCTTCGGCAACGAAAAATTTGCAAAAATAGCACAGCACGGTTTTTCTGCCGTAGACTACAATATGTCGGATACTGATATCGAAATATACAAGTTAAACGATTCGGAGCTGAAGGAAAAAATGCTTGAAGAAAAGGCAGCCGCTGATCTTGCAAATATTGAGATCTCACAGGTTCACGGACCTTGGAGATGGCCGCCACAGGATTCAACAGCTGAATTGCGACGAGAAAGAATGGCAAAAATGAAGAGATCCATTTTTGCCACACGACTGCTCGGCTGCAAATATTGGGTGGTGCATCCGATCATGCCTTATGGGGTTGAGGAGGATGGCACTGAAAACGCTCAAAAGACATGGGAACTTAACATTGAGTTCATGTCCGAATTACTTGAATACGCAAGATTACAGAACGTTACAATCTGCCTTGAAAACATGCCCATTCGCCGTTTCTCCATGGCTACCCCGACAAAGGTCCTTGAATTCATAAAAGTGATAAACGACCCATATTTTAAAATCTGTCTTGACACGGGACACGTTGCGGTATTTCCGGATTTATCCGTTTCCGATTCCGTCCGCAAGCTGGGTACGGAAATCAAAGTATTGCACGTTCACGACAACGCGGGAGATCGGGACGCTCATATGTTCCCTACTAAAGGAATTATCGATTGGAAGGCTTTTTTAGGTTCCTTGGATGAGGTCGGCTTCGACGGTGTTTTTTCGCTTGAGACTCTGCCATCGGCAGCGCTTGACGACAAGTCGTTTGAAGCGGAATGTATAAGGCTGTTCAATATTGCAAAAAGCATCATTGAAAGTTCTCGACTTTAAGAGATCCTGCAATAAAACGTCGGGTGAAAACGAAATATAATAAAATCATCACTTATAGGTGAAGTGATGATTTTGCTATGATTATAGTTACTGGTCTTTAATGATGTAATTTCCTGTTGCGCAGTTTCGTTGCTTGTCTTAAGAGCGTCTAACTCCTTTTGAGCCTCTTCCCAACCGGGCTTTAAGGCATCCATTTCTTTTTGAGCCGCTTCGTAACCTTCTTTGAGAGAATCAAGTTCAGCAATTGCATCGTTAAGTTCTGCATTCCGTGTAGCAACCTCATCAGATGAAGCATATGAGGTGCAACCGACGCACGCAGCAAGAACGAACACCAAACAAAGGATCGCGCTTATCGACCGTAATAGTACCTCCGATTTTTTTGAGCGACGCTCCCCTTTTATATTGAATAGCATTCTTACTGTGTTTTTTCATATTGCCCCCTTTTACAATTGCTAATTATTATAACGCAAAAAGTAGAAAATTTGTTCTAAATATTATGCCACTTTTTTCGTCTTTCGTCAACAATAGTTTACAAAATAAGATATGCACAACAAAAAACTAAAAGACAAGCGGCAGAGATTTCTCCCTGCCGCCTAAGCTTAAAACTAAAATTATTCTGCTTTCGAGAAATTATCCTTGCCTACTCCGCAAAGAGGACACTCAAAGTTTTCGGGAAGATCCTCAAACTTCGTGCCGGGCTCGATGCCGTTATCCGGATCGCCGAGCTCCTCGTCATATTCCCATCCGCATACATCACATACGTATTTCATATTCTACCTCCTACTTTATGTATCAAAGGACCAAGGAGGGCGCCGTGTAAACACGTGCTGCCAGCTCCTGATTGAGCATATAAAGGCTCTTAGGATCGCCACCGAACAGCTCCATCTTGGTGATCATATCGTTTGCATTGGTTTCCTCTTCGCCCTGCTCCTTAACGAACCAGTCAAGGAACTGCATGGTGCGGAAATCCTTTACCTCATACGCTGCTGCATAAATGTCGTTGATCAAGGAAGTAACGTACTCCTCGTGCTCAAGACCAGCCTTCAGAACATCCATGTGGCAGGTGAACACCTTGTCAGGCTTTGCGATCGCTTCGAGAGTAACCTTCTGGTTCTCGTTCTGGAGATACTGATAGAACAGCATTGCGTGATCGCGCTCCTCCTGAGCCTGAACCTTATACCAGTTGGCAAAGCCGACAAGACCTGCATCCTCGAAATAGTTGGAGAAATCAAGGTAAAGATATGCGGAGTAAAACTCCTTGTTGATCTGCTGATTCAAAAGATCACGTACTTTCGCATTCATCATGATATGTAATCCTCCTAAGCTCAGATGTCTGCCTTCCACAAGCCGTGGAGATTGCAGTATTCGTATGCAGCGATGGGCTTCTCATCGGAGAGCGCAAAGGTTACAACGGGAGGCTTGCCAACCTCCAAGCACTTGCGCTGGCCGCCCTTATCGGTCTGAAGATATACCCATTCAATGTGATGCTCTTCAAGCATAGGATGCTCAACCGAGCCGATCGTTACGGTAACGATATTTCCATCAATCGAAACGACGGGAATATGCTTCTCGTGGCTTGCTTCAACAACGCCGGGCTCAAGCTTAGTCATCTTCTGTCCGCAACACATCATGGGAACACCGGCATCGTGGATCATACCGATCAGATTACCGCAATGCTCACAAATATAAAACTTGTTGTTATCACACATAATAAATACCTCCTATGTCTTTTTATTTATTATACCACGGTTTTATGGGTACTGTCAAGTATTTTTCGCAAATTCGTTTCTGATAAAATGAAGTAGTGCGCCGATACTCCGGCGATGGAGCGACTACGCTCCGCTTAATTGTCTGAAAGCATCTGTCGGCGGCGGTGTCAAGGGCGGTCGCAAGACCGTTCATCTTGACCCTTGACTCCGTCGACGGCAGATGCTATTTAGTTGCTGTGTTTATGCCACTTCTGTCGCAGCTTCAGTCAAATATTTCATGCAAAGATACCGCTTTGAGCCCCACTCCTTTCCCGAAACATACCGCAGTCCGGCGCAGACCAGCATCAGAGCAGACTTTCCATCAGGGAATGTACCAACAACTCTCGTTCTGCGTCGTATTTCACGATTCATACGTTCAATAACATTGTTTGTCCGGATCTTCAGCCTGTGTTGTGACGGGAAATCCATGTACGTCAAGGTCTCTTCAATGCCGTCCTCCACCTTTTTGGCTGCCTCATTCAGCCTCATGGAGCGTAACTTTTCTGCGACGTCACGTGCCTTCTTGCGCGCGGCTTCCTTACCCTGCCGGAACAGAAACCGATTACAATCGGAAAATACGGGCAGTTGCACCTGGCATACCTAAAGCGCCATCGCTGAGGAACCTATACTTTTCTGCTGACAAGCGGCACACTTGCCGCAGAACTTGCCAAAATCGATGCAGAAGTGCGAGCAGCGGTTGTCCTCATCCTTGACCGCCTGAAAGCCGAAAGAGGCATTACAGAGTCCCTGAAAGCCGCAGACCCGCTCCGTTGAGCGCAGGAGATGAATGCTGCAAAGCATGATGCCGAAGAAATGGTTCTCAGGTACAGATTTTGAACAGCAAAATTCCGGATGCGAACGGGCGAAAAATCGCACCAAACTCTCCCGGTAAGACGCTGTTTCGGGATTTCTGAATTATCCACTCTTTCCTCCGCAAATCCGATTCAAAGCGTCCTGCAACATTTCTTGTTCCCCACTGCCGTTGGTTTTGAATCGGATGAGTGGAAGGTGATAAACCTCCAAAATGTGATTTTTCAGTCGGTCACGTTCGCCCTGCACGGAGTCCGACTTATGATAACGATAACCATCCACCTCAATCGCCAAAAGTGGGCGTTTTGTAACATTATTATAAATCAAAAAATCAAGATGCGACAATCCAGTTCTGACAAATCGAGTCTCTTCCGTATTCAGTTTGCTTAAATCGCGGAATAATAAATATAATGGTTGATGACAGATTACACCAAGTGCCTCTTTCCGCTTTTTTAATTCATCCTCGATCAAAGAAAAAAACAGATTTTCGGAATCAAATTCGGAAATGCGCCTGTGCTTTTTCAAATACTCCAACCGTTTTTCCCTGTTTTGCGAATAAAGGTAATCAAATACAGAACTTACCGCGCTATGCGTTTCCACCCCATTATAATATCGGATATATCCAATCAGATCGCCGACATTGCTTCCAATCGGTTGCTCCATTTCCGATGCAACCACGATCAACTTCTTTTTCGCTCTGGAAACTGCAACATTCAACAAGTTCTGATTATCAGAAAACTCCGATACAATATCGTCGGTGGTGCTGAAAATAATAACATCCTTTTCGCGTCCCTGAAATTTATGTACCGTAGCAATTTCGATTTCGGGGTCATTGATTTCACTTTTCAGCAACTCCGCTTGAGACCGATACGGAGAAATGATTCCGATCTCATAATGCGGACAAGTCAGCGTCGGAAGAACTTCCTGTTTAATGACCTCTGCCTGCCTTAAATTGGTTCGCTCTCGCATGTGATTTCCCGCAACAGTCGTCACCAGTTCCAATGAATCCTCATGTGCCTCCGTCATAACGATCAACTCATTATGATAAAATTTTCGATTACAATAACCTATAATCAGGGGATCACAGCGGTAATGCTCACGCAAAATCGTCCTTGGAATCCGCTTTTCCAACAAAGAACAAATGGAAGACAGAAAACTGTATTTTACGCAATCATACGCCATTGGAACCTGATTCGCTTTGAATATTCCCTCAAGCAGTTCCTCCTGCTGTTTTGTGACGATATTAGGAAGCTGTTTACAGTCTCCGACAATTACCGCATGGCGGGCACAGGACAAGGCGAGCGCTCCTGTAGCTACATCAACCTGCGACGCTTCATCCATGATAACATAATCATATTGCGCTTTTTTTCCAAGACTGCTCCTTGCCGAATAGGTTGTACTTAACACAACGGGATACTCTTTCAGAAATATTTCCGGTTCCATCCACAGATCCTGTTTCTCAAAAACAATTCGCGCACCTTTTTCATGATATCGATCCGAAAGAACTTTCCGAAAATAGCAGAGCGAATCCTCCTCAAATTGCTTGCTCAACTTGTCGGCATCAAGCTTTTTTAATTCACTTTGCAATCGTGCTGTTTCTACATGGAGTTCGGATAGTCTTTTTCGATAATACGCCATCTGCATTCCCGGAATCAAGGAGTCGGCATTTTGACTTTCAAAAAAACCGAACGAAACACCATACATAAATCGAAATCGGAGCTTTCCCCAAAATCCCATCTTGCTTCGACCGTGCAGGAACGCTTCGAACTCTTGGCAGATACGTAAAATCACCGCCGACGAGAGGTCCTTCGGGAAATCCACCGCCTTCACACCCAAGTCAGCCATAACGGAAAGAAAGTGCTTTTGTTCTGTTTTTACATTTTCAGATTCTTCCATCAACTTTGCAAGTCGATCCCTTTTTTCATAAACAGTTTGAAGAGCAACACTGCAGGCCTGAATATCGACTTTGCTTATTGGTTTCCCGCCCCGGTTTGTTCGCCATTTAGAAAAATCCGGATAGCATGCCGTTTGAGAATCAAGAAACTGCTGTTTTTTCTCCGCTCGCCCAAGGGACGCAACAAAAAAATCCAAGCCATATTTCGGAGAAGAAAGCTTCTCAATAATATTTTCTATGGCAGAATTATTGTTGCTGACAACCTGCACAGTCTTTTTACGAATCAGCAAATTTGCAATAATATTCAGAATGGTCTGCGTCTTACCTGTACCGGGGGGACCTTCGATCACGCTCACATGATTCAGAATCGCCTGTTCAACGGCATGGTACTGACTTTGATTGCAACCAAACGGAAAAATCAGCAAACTCGCGTCAAGCCCGGTCTCTGCATAATATTGATTGGGATTCAAATAAACCGCAAGCGCGTTTTTTTCACCGATAAAGTCAATTTTTTTATATTGGTTCACCAAAATTGTGGCACCGTCCTCTGTTTTCAGATCGGTATTCTCCGCAACCTGTCGCAAATAGGAAAATATCTTTTGAGCTCCGTCATCTTCCAAGCAAGACCTTTCAACGCAAAGTTCACAAACGGAATAATCGTTTTCATAACCATTTGAAAAACATATATGCCAATACTCCTCTTTTTTTCCCGAAAACGACAAAATTGCGCTAACGTTATCAAAAGGTTTTCCTTTATGGGATATATGATACGACTTAGGATCCAACCTGATTGGATTTCTAAGCCATTCAATATTATCATAGTTATAACGGAAGGTCTTCCCGTTTTGAAAGGTCACGTTCCACATTTTTGTATTACGATCGTAAGCACAGTGCGTCACATGAGAGGTGATCGGCTTCCCTTTTGCTACGATCAAATTATTTTTCGTATCCAACACACACACTCCAAAATCTTTTACATCACCGCCTGATCCGTCCAAAGTTCACACTGGCTCATGACGGTTTCAATGGCATCCTCGTATTTCTCCGGCGGGTATTTGTACTTTTTGAGTAGCCGCTTGACCATCTTCCGCATTCCCGCGCGGGCAGTCTCTTTCTTCTGCCAGTCTATGGTGCGGTTCCGACGGAGCATATCGGTCAGCTCCCGCAGCAGGGGTCATACACACGCCCGTGATAGGGTTGCAAAACCTCTACCAATGTGCGCACCACGCAGGACGGCGTGTAGAATTCGCCCGCCAGTTTGCCCTCCTGCTCGGCGAATTTGGAAAGGCAGTATTCATAGGTTCTGCCGAGAATGTCCTTCTCGTCCCCGTGCTCGATCATGCGGATGTTGGTGAAAAGATCGACCACCTCGCCGAGGCGCCGCTTGTCCAGTTCCGGGCGGGCAAAGTTTTTCGGCAGAATGTCCTTCAGGCGCTTGTTGTCCTTCTCAATCGCACGCATCGCTTCGTCAATCGCCGTCCCGATTTCCGGTGTGTGTGCCTTTGCGGCAATGTCACCCCACCGCGCGCCTTGCGGCACAAAGAAAATCCCCTCGGAGGTGTACTCGTCGATATCCTCCTCGAAGCCGTCACCTTCCGCGACCAGTTCGCGGTGCTTCTCCTCGAAGCGGTCGGAAATGTATTTGAGGAAAATCAGCCCCAATACCACATTCTTGTATTCCGAGGCGTCCATATTCCCGCGCAGCACGCACGCGGCGTCCCATATCTGTTTTTCAAAGCCGATGTCGGCGGTTGTTTTTTCAGCCATTGTTTTGTCCTCCGTCCTGTTCTTCTTATCTTACAGTATACCATATTATGGAACATTTTTCAAGTCTTTCTGTCCTCTTTTCGGGCAATATGCAACAATTCGCCATCTTTTTCGGGAAACTTTTCCAAAAGGTCCTGTCGGACGACAAAAAGCGGAGCGAACTACAGTTCGCTCCGCTTAATCAATTGATACGTGCCGCCGGTGAGTTTCGCAATCTCAGGTTTTGCCTTGGCTGTCTGCCAGTTCCGCAAAGTGACGGAACACCGCAATCTCGCGCGGGATATACGGCAATCCGTTAAAGCGGTAAAGGTCATGCTGCCATTTGGTCAGGTCGAGGTTCTCCCCTTTTTCCTGACGGAGGAAGTACCCGCCCCACGGCTCATACGTCTGGGAATACCCCTGCATCAGCCCCCAATGGTAAGAGCCGACGTTCTCAAGCCAGAACAGCGGCAACAGATGTTCCACGTCATTCCCCTCATAGCGGTTGAGCCACTCGGTGCAAAGCAGAGGACGACCGAGCCTTTTCAGATTTGCAATCAGACGCACCGTGTCCGCAAACGACCCGTACCAATGAAAGGACACGATATCCGAAAGTTCCAGTGCACGTTTCCCTGCTTCGGTATTGACCTCCATGTTCTCGTCATACGACCAGACATCGGCGGTCAGAGGTTGCATGACCTGCTTCTCCCGCAGGATGGCAAAGAATTTCTCCATTGCGGGGACGCTCATGGTCCCGCGGTTGCTGTTGCCGATTTCATTCCAGACGTTCCAGATTTGCAACCGCTCGTCCTGCCCGTATTTTTCCGCCAGTTCCGCCACCATTTCGTAGTAAAGCGGCTCGACAGTCGGGTCATCCAACAACTGGTAGCCCACCTCGCGGTAGTCCCCTGCATGCTGACCGCCCTTGATGCCGCTGTGATAGCCCCAGTCCACGGGCTGTTCGCCGAACGTAAACGGCTTCCAACGGGATTTTGCCACCGTGCAGTCGTTTCCGAGGACGAGCATCACTTTCAGCCCGTAGCGGTCCGCAAGGGTAAGGTATTCCTCCAGATGGTTCATGAAACCGTCATGCTGATTCTGCCAGACTTCAAACTGAACCAATACCCTCGTTGCGTTCAACCCCGTTTCTTTTGCCAGTGCAAATTCACGCTCCAATTGTTCAAACACAGCCTTGTGTCCGTACTCCTGCCAGAGTGCAATCCGATTCACGCAATTGGACGGATAGCCGCAGTACCCGCGAATCCACCCTTGCGCGCGATACCATTCCCACGCGCGCTCCGCTGTCCATCTGTTCTGCTCCATAATTCCCTTACCCCCTTAATCCTTGGTGTTTGTTTTCCAATCTTTCAGGAAATCGTCAAGTCTGGCTTCCGCGGCGCCTTGCAGGCCGGAAAGTTCGGTATAAAGCCCCTCCGTCTTTCTCTCGCGTGCAAAGTTATAACTGACCTCGCTCGTCACGCCGGTGATATACATCGCAAAATCAAGGTCATAGGTCCGCTCCGCAAACAGCAGTTGCATTGCCAGAAGCGCAACGTCGGAAATCGCACGGGAGTTTTTCTCGGAATCATACGCGGACCAATAGACCTTGTCTCCGTCCTTTGCATAAGCACGCGCCGAGAAAGCCATGTTTGCCGCAACCTTTGCGGTCGCCGTTTCATTCAGACCGACCAAGGCGACACGGAACGTCTTGCTTCCGTCTCCGTTTTCCGCCGCCCACTTCGTACTGTCCTGTTTGACATAATCGCCCTCTGCCATCGCTCTGTCGGTAAAGTCACTGCCCGCCGTGATTTTATCGGTCGGAGCGATGAGCATTCCGTAAGTCGCTTGGGGATGTGCCTCCAAAAAGGCTTTGGAAACCGTGGCCTCAAAGCGGATTCCGTAGTTATCGTCCAACCGGATGCTCGCGCCGTCGGTCAACACGATGCCCGAATCCACGGTTGCGGTTTCCGAATCCGCCCAGACCGCCATCGGGACCGCCGACAGCAACAGCGCGCCGATTACAAAAAGATTGAGGATTCCTGTGAGTTTTCGTTTCATAACGATTTTCCTTTCTGCTTCAAAAATTTCGTATTCGGAACAGGATAACAAGATTCCCGCATTCCGGCTTCATTGTATCCCATTTGCCGCCCGATTTCAACAAATAGCCGCCGTATGAATGCACTCAAATGTCTGGAGCAGATTATGAAATCCATCGGTTACGAACACCGCAACGGGTTGATTACCGCTTTCCGCAAAAAATACGGCTGTCCTCCGGCAACGTACAGAAAGGAAAAAAATTTTCAAACCACACGGTGATGTCCTGCAAACGGCAGTCGGTCCAGAATTTCAATCAGCATCATTCCGCCGACAATTCCGACCGTTCCCTGCAACAGGTTCGACGGTATACTCGTCACCGCCGCCGTAACGGCTTTCCCGAGAATCGCCCACGCATAAAGGAAGTACCCCGACACCATAATCAGTTCTGCCGCCAACGCGCCAATCAGTCGTCCCACGCGCATCGGCAGTTTCGCGAGCAACTTCCGCGACAGGAGCGCCGCAACCATTGCCATCAGTCCTTTGATGACAAAGGTCCCCGGGATATAGTGCGCGTATCCCGAAATCAAATCCGCAAGCGCCGAACCGACACCGCCCGCAAACAACCCATACCACGGTCCGAGGAACCAACCCGCCGCAAGCACAAAGCAATCTCCGACGTTGACATATCCGTTGGTCATGGGCGTCGGAATCTGAATCAGCATGGTTGCCGCACAAATCAGCGCGGTGAACATTGCGGTCAGGACTTGTTTTCTCAAGAGTTCTTTTTTCATGATAAAATACCTCAGACTTTCAATTGGAATTTTTTCCCGCAACACGGGCAACAAACCGTATGTGCGCCCATAATCTTCGGAAGGCGCAGAACCTTGCGGCAGACGGGACATTTCCGATAAATATGGGTTTTGCGGTCCCGTATCCGATTTTTTTGCAATACAAACCATCCGCGGATTCTGCCGAAAAAACGCAGAAACGCGCGATTTTCCCGCTGTCGCGCGGGAAGATTTCTCGAAAAGCAACGGAAAATCGACCAAATCAGCAGTGCCGTCTCAACCGCAAGCAGAATCGGACTCCGCAGAAAAAGATTTGCCACTGCAAGAATCAGAATCACCCACACCGTCACGCGATAAAGGGTATCGCTTCCGTTTCTTCCCCTCCAGAAGCGGGAAAGCCGCTCGCGGAATTTCATATATCTCACCAACTCCTTTTATTTGAAATCTCACCTCAAAAGGAGACGGACACCGCCATCACAGTGCCCGTAAAAATTGGTCTTATCAACAGGTCCCGAAAAAGAAAATTCTTTTCTGTTTTGTTATCCGCCGGACTGTGAATCCGCTTCGGAAAGCGTGAAGAAGAACTCGCAGTTCTTTCCCTCCTCGCTCTCGACCCAGATTTTCTCCCCGTGCGCCTGAATAATCGTTTTTGCGATAAACATTCCGAGTCCGACGCCCGTTTTGTCCAGCCCGCGGCTCTTGTCGCTTTTATAGAAACGGTCAAACACATACGGCAAATCCGCCTCGGGAATTCCCTCTCCCTCATTATAGACCGAAACCAACACCTTGCGGTCACGGTCGGCACGGATGCGAATGCGCAGGACACCGCCCGCTTTGGAGAACTTCACTGCGTTGTGGCAGATGTTGTAAAAAATCTGATAAATCGCGTCGTGGTCGGCAAAGACCGTCATCCGCTCCCTGTCGCATTCAAACCCGACCTCCAGATGCTTTTCATCAATCTGCTGTTCAAAGGAAATCAGGATAACCCGTCCCATTTCGCAGATGTCAAACGGTGTCGGCGTAAACTTGCGGTCCCCCGCCTCAATGCGGGAAATATCCAGAAGCGAAGACACGAGCCGCGACAGCCTGCGCGCCTCATTGGAGATAATCTCCAGATAATGATCCTGTTCCTCTTGCGGGATTATGCCGTCCCGAATTTCCTCGATGAAGCCGATAATGGTGGTCATCGGGGTACGGAGGTCGTGCGAAACGTTTGCAATGAACGTATTCCGCAGGTTCTCCAGATGCTCAAGCGACTCCGCCATCCGGTTGAATGCCGAAGCCAATTGCGAAACCTCGTCCCTGCCGTGTGCGGGAACCGGAACGCGGACATCAAAATTTCCGTTTGCAAACTGTCTCGTTGCCGTACACATTCCCCGCAAGGGACTCGTTACGCGGTCGCTGATGAAGTAGACCGCAATCAGAATGGCAAGCAGGACCAACAGCGCCGCGGAAACAACGGTTTTACTCAGTTCTTCCGTTACGGCTCCGCCGGCAAAGTCATCCGAAACAACGGCAACCATGCCGCAGAACTGCCCGTTTCCGTCGTAGAGCGAATCCGCCCGCATCAGATGCTGCGCGGCAGATGGGTCCTCACACGTTGCAACGCCGAGAAACGGACTCCTTTTCAGAACCGCTTCCCAAACTTCCGTCGGGAGACTGCCCTCTCCCTTTGCCACGGTTCCGTCCGTTACCCGATAAAGAACCGTTCCGGAAGTATCCGACAGCAACAAGGTCAGGTCGGGTTCGGTTACCGTCAGCGCGGAAAGCAATGCCGAATCGGATTCCATAACCTCCGAAAGTTTTGCGGGAAATCCGTCTCCGCCACACTCGCCCAACTTTTCCTTAAGAAATGCCGCGGACTGTCCCGAAACGATTTCCATCGTCTGCACTCTGCCCTCCGAGAGCGTGTTATTGACGATGGAGGTCATCACGAACAGCAGGAGCGCAAAGCCGATGACGAAAATCAGCATCACGGCGGTGACATACTTTGCGAAAACGCTTTTGAACATGGTCCGGACAGGTTCAGTTCAGCAACTCAAACTTATAGCCGACTCCCCAAACCGTTTTGAGGACCCATTTGTCCGAAACGCCCTCCAACTTCTCACGCAGGCGCTTGACGTGAACATCGACCGTGCGGGAGTCCCCGAGGTAATCAAAGCCCCAGACCTTATCGAGCAGTTGGTCGCGGGTGAACACGCGGTTGTAGTTCGACGCGAGGAAGTAGAGCAACTCCAGTTCCTTCGGCGGAACGTCAACCGACTTCCCTTTGAGTTTCAACTCATATTTCTGCAGGCTGATTTCAATATTCTCAAACTTGATCACCTCGTCGTCACTCTGTCTGGAGTGTGCCTGATACCGTCTGAGAACCGCTTTGACGCGCGCAGAGAGTTCTTTCATATCGAAAGGCTTGGTCACGAAATCATCCGCGCCGAGTTCCAGTCCCAGCACCTTATCAAAGACCTCGCCTTTCGCGGTTACCATGATAATGGGCTTGGAAGAAATCTCGCGAATCTCGCGGCAGACCTGCCAACCGTCCTTTTTGGGAAGCATAATATCGAGCAGGACCAAATCCGGCTCGTACATTTTGAAGTAATTCAGACCCTCCGACCCGTCGGCGGCGAGTTTGACGTCATACCCCTCGTTCTCAAAATACATTTTCAACAGGTCGCTGATATTGGGATCGTCATCAACGATCAGAATTTTTGTATCTGTCATGTTACGGGACCTCCGATAATTATAATTTTCCTTTTTCATTCTACCGCGTCAATGGGGTATCTATGTGACGGAAAGATGAATTTTCTGTTCCTTTTTCCATCTTTTCCGTCAAAAAATCGGATACTGCGATATTCACTCCCTTATTATAGCACATTTCCCGCCAAAAAGCAAATGTTTTTGAAATTTTTTTCGCGTATTTGCGTCGCCCTCTTGCCAAAATCGCTTTTTCGTATTATAATATATGGGAATACCGCAATCGGAAAGGATACAGGACTATGAAACTCGGAATCGTGGGACTGCCCAACGTGGGCAAAAGCACGCTTTTCAACGCACTGACCAACGCGGGTGCCGAATCCGCAAACTACCCGTTCTGCACCATTGAGCCGAACGTCGGCGTGGTGACGGTACCGGACAAACGGTTGGATTATCTGGCGCAGATGCACCATCCCGCCAAGGTCACACCCGCCGTAATCGAATTCGTCGACATCGCGGGGCTGGTCAAAGGCGCCTCCAAAGGCGAGGGACTTGGCAACCAGTTCCTCGGAAACATCCGCGAAGTGGACGCCATTCTCCACGTCGTCCGTTGCTTTGAGGACGACAACATCATTCACGTAGACGGAAAAATTGACCCGATGCGCGATTTGGAAACCATCAATCTGGAGTTGATTTTCTCGGACATGGAGATTCTGGAGCGCCGCATGGACCGCACGAAAAAGGCGATGCGCGCAGACAAGAAGTACGCCGCCGAACTGGAAGTTCTCGAAAAGGTCTACCGTGTGTTGGAGGAGGGAAAGTGTGCGCGGACAGTGGAGTTGACCGACGACGAGCGCGCTTGCCTCGCCGACACGCCCCTGCTGACCATGAAGCCCGTCATTTACGTTGCGAACGTCAGCGAGGACTATGCCGCCACCGAGCCGAACGATTTGGAATCCTATCGGCTTCTCAAGGCATACGCGGAGAGCGAGCATTCGGAGGTCATTCCGATTTGCTGTCAGATTGAAGCCGAGATTGCGGAACTGGGTGCCGAAGAAAAGGCAATGTTTCTCTCCGACCTCGGCATTGAGGAGAGCGGACTGGACCGCCTCATCAAGGCAAGTTATTCCCTGTTGGGTCTGATTAGTTTTCTGACCGCAGGTCCCGACGAATGCCGCGCGTGGACCATCCGCAAAGGGACCAAAGCCCCGCGGGCGGCGGGCAAAATCCACTCGGACATCGAACGCGGTTTTATCCGCGCCGAGGTACTGGCATTTGAGGATTTGAAGAAATACGGCTCGATGTCCGCCGCGCGCGATGCAGGCGTTCTCCGCAGTGAGGGCAAAGAGTACGTCATGCAGGACGGCGACATCGTGCTGTTCCGATTCAACGTGTAAACGACTCCCCTGCACGCGATGCGTGCAGGGGAGATTTTTCTGTTTTCTTTCTGTTTTTATCGGCAAAAGAATTGACAAACGTCCGAAACCATGATATAATGAAATATTCAAGAAACACGAAAACGGAGGTGCGAAAATGGAACGGGATGATGAAAAGCGCAACCGCGCCGCAGAACTGGACCGTTTCTGGGACATTGACGCACTTTTGCCGGTTCGAAAAATACCGGAACGGAGCCGGAACACCGAAGCAGAGGAAGTCACCGTAGCGGCGCGCGAAACCGAGCCGCCGACCCACCGTGCGGAGCCGATTCCGCCACCGCCCGAGGGAACGGTCATCCACCCGCACGAAGCCCCGCTTTCCGGAACTTCGGTCCGCCGCTCGGTCTTTCCCGCTCCGCCGCCCGCTCCCGCTCCGATTGCGGAATATGAGCCGGACAGCGCACTGCTCCACCGCGTGGCAATCTATCTCCCCCACGCTTCCCACACCTACTACGACGCGTTCTGCCGCACCGCGCGAACGCTTGCAACCCGTCACGGAAGCCCCGCAAAGCCCGTTCCGTTCTTCTCCTACGTCCCGCAATACGACCAGATGACCCGTTCGCAACTGGACTGGTATCTTTGCCTGCGGGACTGCATCCGCAAAGGGGTCTGTCCCGCGACCGACTACAGTTACCTGCTCCTGCTTGCGTTTGAGATTATCAACCTTGCGGAACACGGGAATACCGCCGAGGGGCAGGCGGTGCTGGTCCGTCTCTGGCAGAATTACCGCACGGCTTACCCGCAACTTTCGGGATACCTGCCCGAATGGATTTGCGACTACAGTCTCATCCACCGCCTGCCGCCGCCCGCGCTGTCCCACGAGGAACGCACGGAAATCATGCGGCACTGTACCCTGAAAGAATTCTACGTTGCGGGAGGTGAGGACGGGTATCTGCAGGCACTGCTCTGCTTTGCCTCCAACTACGACTACCGCAAAAGCAAGTTCTGCACGCCCGAAAACCTCCCGCAGTTTGACCGCCTGATTCCCGCCGTGCTGTCCGCCGTGATGACTCGGCTCAGTCGGGACGGGAAACTCTTTGCGGGTCTTGGAATGGACGACAGCAAACTCGGGCGCTTTGCCTACAACGGCGCGCTCTGCGCCTCGGAAAACCGCAGGAAACTGGAAGTCACCTACTGCTCCTTTTCCCGCTCACACGAATTGCGCTTTCTCGTTACCGACATCGTAAAATACACCGAAAACAAACTCCGCGCCACGCTCGGCATCCGCTCCCGCATGACGGTCTATGCGCTCCCTGCCGAAGTGCGCGAAGCGATTGACGCGGAATGCGCCGCGCGCCTGCCGAAAAAGGAACCGCCGCGGCGGTCCGTCAAGCCCGCGGAACCACCCGCATACGAGAAACTTTACGACCTCCCCGCTCTGCCGCTTGACCCCGCACGCGCCGCCGAAATCGAACGCGCTTCATGGGACACGACTGAGCGGCTTGTGGAAGCGTTTGAGCAGGAAGAGACGGACGGTGTCGCAGCCGCAGAAGTTCCCGCCCCTGTTGTCGTACCGCAGACAAAGGAAAAGCCGGCGGAGCAGCCATCCGACACGCCCTCCCCCTATGCCCGCTACGCCGCTTTTCTCTCGGCTGTGCGCGAAGAGGACAACGCAAAAATCCGCGCGGCGGCACAGGTGCTCGGCACGCTTCCGGACGCGCTCGCGGACGAAATCAACGAACGCTCCGCCGAAGAATCCGGCGATATTCTTCTGGAGGACAACGGCGACGGTTGGCGGGTCCTTGACGATTACCGCGACCGACTGAATACCATTCTCTCCGAAATACGGAAAGGAGACTGATACTGATATGGAACAGAACACCAATCCCGACATCCGGCAGGTCCCACGGCGGATTCTGTCCTCGCTTCTCGCGTCGGTTTCGGCGGGCGTGGTCCCGCGTTCGGGCGCGCCTTACCTTGCCATTGGCAGAAAGGACGAAATTGCGGCACTGCTTTCCGACCTGGAAGCGGTCAATGACGGCGGCGGGTCGATGCGCTTTCTCATCGGCAGATACGGAAGCGGCAAAAGTTTTCTGATGCAACTGATTCGCGGCTACGCTCTGGAACGCGGCTTTCTGACTGCGGATGCCGACCTCTCCCCCGAGCGCCGTCTTTACGGCAGCAACGGAAGCGGCGTTGCGACCTACCGCGAACTGATGAAAAACCTTGCCTCCAAAGCCGCACCCGACGGCGGCGCTCTGCCGCGCGTGATTGCGCGATGGATTACGGGGCTGCAGACCGACATTGCCGCCGGCGGGATTGCGCCCGAGGACGCGCGCTTTTCCCCCGAGTTGAACCGTCGGGTCCTGAATGCGATGCAGGAGGTGGAATTCTTAGTCGGCGGATTCGATTTCGCACACGTTCTCACCGCTTACTACCGCGCCTACACGGAGGGGGACGACGCGCGCAAGAGCGCCTGTCTGCGTTGGCTCCGCGGGGAATTCTCCACCAAAACCGAAGCACGCAACGAACTGGGCTTTTCGGTGTCGGTCATCATCGATGATGACAACTGGTACGATTTTCTCAAACTCTGGGCATCCATGGCGCGGGTGATGGGCTACCGCGGTCTGGTGGTCTTCATCGACGAGTGCGTCAACCTTTACAAAATCCCGCACCGCGTGAGCCGCGAGAACAACTACGAAAAGATTCTCTCCATGTTCAATGACACCCTGCAGGGGCGCGCCCCGGGGCTTGCGCTGATTCTCGGCGGAACCCCGCAGTTTCTGGAGGACACGCGGCGGGGACTGTTCAGTTACGAAGCGCTCCGCAGTCGGTTGTGCGACAGCCGTTTTTCGCCCGAGGGCTACAAAAACCTCATCGGTCCCGTCATCCGTCTGCGCCGTCTCTCGGATGACGAGTTGTACGCGCTGATTGTCCGCATCACGGGACTTTACGCGCAGAATTACGGGATTTCCCCGCGCGTGAACGAGGAACAAATGACACGCTTTCTGCAAATCTGTCTCTCCCGCGCGGGCGCCGACAGCCTCATCACGCCGCGCGAAATGCTCCGCGACTACATGACGGTGCTGAACATTCTGATGCAGAACCCCGAGGCGACCTTTGACGATGTGGTGAGCAGTGCGGTCACGCTCCGCCACGGGGACAGCGACGAGGACGATGACAGAAACGGGAACGAAAAACAGAACGCGTCCGCCGCCGAGCCTGCACCCGCCAAGACCTACACCATCGACGAACTTGACCTATGAGAGGAGCCGAGATTTTCGGGCGGTTTCCCGACTTCATCCGGGAATTCATCTATGCCCACAACTGGGATTCCCTGCGTGACGTGCAGGTTGCGGCGGCGGAATCCGTCTTCGGGAGCGAAAACAACCTGCTTCTGACCTCCTCCACCGCGAGCGGCAAGACCGAAGCGGCGTTCTTCCCCATCCTCTCCCTGCTCTGTGAAAATCCGCCCGAGAGCATAGGGGTGCTGTACATTGCCCCCCTGAAAAGTCTCATCAACGACCAGTTCGGGCGCATTGCGGACCTGTTGGAGGAAAGCGGAATTCCCGTGACGCACTGGCACGGCGACGTGGCGCAGTCCCACAAAAAGAAACTGCTCGAACGCCCGCGCGGAATTCTTCAGATTACCCCCGAATCATTGGAAGCGATGCTCATCAACCGAAGCAACGACATCGTGCGCCTGTTCGGTGACCTGCGGTTCGTGGTGATAGACGAGATTCACACGCTGACCGGTTCGGACCGCGGCAACCAGATTCTCTGTCAACTTGCCCGCATCGGTCGGAGCATCGGCTACCACCCGCGCCGCGTAGGGCTTTCCGCAACGGTCGGGGACCCCGAACTGGCGGCGGCATGGCTCTCGGCAGGCTCGGGACGGTCGACCGACATTCCGCGCATTGCACAAGGCGCCCTGCGTTGGCGCTTGGGATTGGAGCATTTCTACGTTCAGTCCCCCCGCGAGGAACAGGCGACCGAGCCGAAAGACGAGCCGTCTCCCTCCCCCGCGCCGATTGTTTACGACGCGGGCTACACGTTCATGTACGACTGCGTGCAGGGCAAGCGGGCATTGGTCTTTTCCAACTCCCGCGAGGAGACCGAATACCTCTGCGCGACGTTCCGCCAGATTGCGCGCCTGCGCGGCGACCCCGATGATTTTCTGATTCACCACGGCAACCTTTCGGCGGCTCTGCGCGAGGAAGCCGAACTGAAAATGAAAGACGAGGAGGGTCCCCCAACCGTCACCTGCGCAACTGTTACGATGGAACTCGGCATCGACATCGGAAAGTTGGAGCGGGTCCTGCAAAACCAATCCCCCAACTCGGTCACGAGTTTTCTGCAACGGCTCGGGCGCTCGGGCAGACGCGGACAGCCGCCCGAGATGATGATGGTCTTTCGCGAGGAGGACCCGCTCCCGAACACGCCCCTGCCGCATCTGATGCCTTGGGAGTTGCTCAAGGCGATTGCCATCATCGAACTGTACCGCGAGGAACGCTTCATTGAGCCGCCTATCGTGCGGAAACAGCCGTTCAGCCTGCTCTTTCACCAGACGCTGAGCGTTCTGGCGGCATCGGGAGAACTGACCGTGCGTCGGCTTGCCGAGCGCGTGTTGGCGCTCCCCCCGTTTGCGGCGGTCAGCAAGGAGGACTACAAGGTTCTGCTCCTCTCCATGCTGAACAATGATTTTCTGGAAATGACCGAGGAGAAAACCGTGATTGTCGGACTTGCGGGCGAGCGGCTTCTGAAAAGTTTCAAATTCTACGCGGTGTTCAAAGACAGCGAGGACTACACGGTCCGTGCGGGGTCCGACGAAATCGGGACCATCACCACTCCGCCGCCCGTCGGCGACCGTTTCGCACTTGCAGGGCGGGTCTGGGAGGTGGAGGAACTCGACATTCAGCGGAAACTGATATACGTTCAGCCGGTTGAGGGTAAAATGGAAGTCTCGTGGCCCGGCGACTACGGCGAGGTCCACACCCGCATTGCAGAGCGGATGCGGCAGGTCCTGCGCGAGGACACGGTCTACCCCTACCTCAAGCCGAACGCGCAGAAGCGGTTGGAGGTGGCGCGCCACGTTGCGCGGAATACGGGGCTGACCGAGCATTCTCTGATTCACCTCGGCGGCTACTCCTACTGTCTCTTTCCGTGGCTCGGGACGCGCTCGTTCCGCACGGTCCGACGGCTGATTCAGGGGCAGAGCGCGCGGTTCGGCATCACCGGCGTGGAATACGAGGGGTGCTATTTCATCGCGTTCAAGATGAGCAAAGGGACGGATTACGAGTTGATGCACGTTCTCGCCGACCAAGCCGCAACGGGAATCGACCCGCACGAATTGGTCTCTTCGGGCGAGGTCCCGCTGTTTGAAAAATACGACGATTACATTCCGACCGACCTGCTCCGTCACGCGTTCGCCGTTGACAAACTGAATGCAGAGGAAGCAGGCAGGCGAATTCTGGAAATTTTCAAAGAATACTGAGGAGGATTCTGCTATGTGGAAAACCAAACTCTGCCTCGGAATCAACGACCGCGCCATTGCGCTACAGCGCATGGAGGAATGGAAGAAAATCGGCTTTGAGGGCTTCTTCATCGAGTGGGATCGGGGGATGGACCTCACACCGCTCCGCGAAAAAGCGGACGAACTGGGCTTGGACTTTCAGTCGGTCCACGCTCCGTTCGGAAAAGCCGACCGACTCTGGAAATCGGGTCCCGAAGCGGATGACGTGGTATCGGAACTGATTGAATGTCTGCGCGCCTGTGCCGCCGTTCGGGTACCGATTATGGTCATGCACGCATTTATCGGCTTCCGCGACCACACGCCAACGCCCGAAGGTCCGCGTAATTTTGCAAAAATTCTTGCGGAAGCGGAGAAATGCGGGGTCACGGTGGCGCTGGAGAACACCGAGGGCGAAGAGTACCTCGCCGCGCTGATGAACGCCTTCCCCTCCCACCCCAACCTCGGCTTTTGCTGGGACACGGGACACGAGATGTGCTACAACCGCAGTCGGGATATGCTTGCGCTTTACGGCGACCGTCTGGTCTGCACGCACATCAACGACAATCTGGGCATCAGCAATTTTGACGGCAACATTACATGGACAGACGACCTGCACCTGCTCCCGTTTGACGGAATCGCCGACTGGGACAACATTGCCGACCGTCTCAACGCGCACGGTTACAACGGCACGCTGACCTTTGAACTGAACCGCGACTCCAAACCGAACCGCCACGACAACGACCGCTACGCAAGCATGGACGATGCCGACTACTTCGCCCGCGCCTACGCTGCCGCCTGTCGCTTTGCCGCCCTCAAGGAGTGCAGAAAATAAAGGACGCGGGGATGCGAGGGATGTGCAAGGGGAAACTTCTTGGAAGAAGTTTCCCCTTGCCCCTTTCAAAAACCTTTAAGGCAATACCGCGCAATTCCGATGGTGAAATCGCGAAGCCGGATTTTTCGTCAGACAATACAAAAATTCGCAGGCTGTAGCGCGGCTACAGGCAAGGATTTTTGTGAAGTATGACGGGAAAGGCGCGAGCGAGTGCGCCGATTGCGAATTGCGCGGTGTTGCCTTAACAAAGGGAGGGGTGCATAGAACCTATCGTCGGGTATAATAACTGTAGGATGCACAGATTTATCCCCCCTCATCAGTCGCTTACGCGACAGCTTCCCCCAAGGGGGAAGCCTTCTTTATGTTGTGCGAACATAGTAAATACAACTTCACGTTGTAAGTAAATATTCCATGCAGTAAGCAGTAAGTGGTAAGTAGTAAGTAGTAAGTAGTAAGTAGTAAGAGCAAGAGGTAAATAGAACAACGCATCAAATTTTCATCCATTTGCCTTGGTGCATAGTACGAAAGGAATCTTGTAAAAAGGCTTCCCCTCGGGGGGAAGCTGTCGCGTCAAGCGACTGATGAGGGGGGATAAATCTGCACAGCAAAACGTCATAAGCCCCCACAAAGCGAGCGCGAAGCCGCACCTTTCAAAGTCCCCCTCCCTCAAAACAAAAAACTTCCCCACAGAACCCCGCCGTAACGAAAGCGAATCAAAAATTCGCTCCCGTCATGACGGGGTTCTGTGGGGAAGTTCTCGGGGTAAGAGGGAGGCTTGGAGGGAGAGAGGGTCCTCTTTCAAGAGGACCCTCTCTCCCTCCAAGGTCTTTCCCTCCAAGGTCTTTCTTTCCCCAAAATCAAATCTGCTCTTTGACTTTGGAAGCCTTGCCGAATCTGCCGCGCAGATAGTACAACTTCGCACGTCTGATTTTACCGACGCGGACGATTTCCACTTTCTCCACGTTCGGAGAATGAATCGGGAACGTCTTTTCGACGCCGACGCCGTAGGAAACTCTGCGTACCGTGAAAGTTTCGGAGATTCCGCCGCCGTGTTTACCGATTACGGTACCCTCGAAAAGTTGGATTCTCTCGCGGTTGCCCTCTTTGATCTTGTTGTAGACACGCACGGTGTCACCAACGCGGATCAGCGGGACCTCTTTCTTCAATTGCTCGTTTGTAAAAGCCTCAATGAGATTCATTTGAGTCCTCCTGTAATACCGGATGTTCATGCGAGCCTGCAGCGGACCACCCTAAAATTCAGCGCTTTGGGCGCAACATGAGTATTATAGCATACTTTCCCTTTTTTTGCAAGGGGTTTTGCAAAAAAAGTTTCGATTTTATTCCGTCACGCCGCGCCGATGCCCGAGAAGCGCCCGCGCGCCGGCGGCAAGCGCCGGAAAATTGATGCCCGCCAACACAAGGAACAGCCCAAGCGTCACATACACCGACCACCCCGCCCCTGCGGTCATTGCCGCCGCGGCAGCGAGAAGAAGTGCGGTGCTGCACACCTGCCGCGGCAGGTACAGGCGGAACCGAAGCAGTCGCGGCACGTCCGCCATCCGCAATACCCAGACCGCCGCGTAGCCGATGAGCGTGGCAATTGCAGCGCCGAGCGCGCCGCCGAACGGCCCCGTCCGCGGGATAAACAGACAATTGAGAAGCAGGTTCAGCCCCGTCCCCGCCACGGCGGTCAGGAACGAGTGCATACTCTTTTTGCGCACCATATAAACGCTTGCGAGGAACGACACCACGGATTCCAGTGCCGCCGCGCAAAGCAGGGTCGGCATATAGCGCCACGCCTCGTGGTACGCCGCGTTAAGGAGCAGGCGGCAAAGCAGGGGCGAGAGCAGAATCAGTCCCCCGCTCCCGATGAAAATGACCGACAGGAATCCGCGGAACACCTGCGAATAGAACCGACTGCACGCCTCACCGTCGGTCGACTGCACGACGGCGGAAAACTGCCACGCCTGCATGAAAATCCCCGACACCAGATTGACAATCGTCGGAATTTTATAAGCCGCCGAGTACATGCCGTTGACCGCCTCGCCGCAGAACCAAGTGATCAGATACCGGTCGGAAAGGTCGGTAATCAGCCAACAGATGGTCGTCGGCACCATCGGCAGGCTGAAGCGGAAGAGTTCCCGCATGGCGGCCCTGCTCACGCGCGAGAGGCGGAACACCCGCCACAACTTGGCGCTCGCAACGAGGAACCCCGTAGTCAGCAGGTTGCCCACCACTGTGGACAGCACGTAGCCCGTTACGCCGAGGTCAAACACCATCAGGAACAGGATATTGAACCCAATGGTCACGAGCGTATTGAGAATTCCCTGCACAGCAAACAGCCGCGTGCGGTCGATTGCGCGGACATACTGCGCACACACCGCCTGCAAGTCGGCAGCCAAAACGTACAGCACCACAAGCAGAATCTCGGTCCGCCACGCCGCGCCGATAAGGAGCGCAATCCCCCCGAGCAGGACCGTTCCGCCCAGCCCCGCGCCGAGCAGGACCACACCCGAGGAGAACACCCCCTCGCGGTCAGTCCCCTTTTCCGCCGCAAAGCGGAAAATTCCGCTCGTGATGCCCACGCAGGCAAACGGCATGATGAGGTTTGCCGTGCCGGTAATCAGTTCCGCCATTCCGTACTGCGACGGGGACAGGAGCGCGGTATACAGCGGCATGAGCAGGAACACGAGCAATTTGGAACCGAACGTCCCGAGTGCAAGAATTACGGTGTCGGAAAACAGTTTTCCGAAGCGTCCGCGCGTTGTCATCTGCGTTCCCTCCCGCCCCGCTTCTTTTCAACCAACTCCAGTGCGGCGGGGTGAACCAGCGCGCGGATGTCGCCGCCCGTATCGAGCCGCCGCCGCACCTCGGTCGAACTGACAGACGCATACGGTCCCTCCGAGCGGAGCAGGACGGTTCGGAAGTTGCGGTTATGCGCGCGGTTCCACGCCGCCATTTTCCGCTCATATGCCAAATCGTTACCGTCCCGATAGCCCTTGACCACTGCATCGGCGCCGAGGCGGTCATACAAATCAATCAGCAGCCCGCCGTCAAACAGCACCTCCGCCTGCGGGAATTCCGCAACGGTCCTGCGCGCGATTTCCACCCGTTCCTCGGGCGTGAAACGGGTTTCCTTGTCGGGGTTGACCATCACGGCAATCACAAGGTGCGCATAGTCCTTTGCCGCCCTGCGGACCAGTTCCAGATGTCCGAGTGTCATCGGGTCAAAACTCCCCGGCAGGATTGCGAGATTCTTCATGCTTCCTCCCCGCGGTACTCCAGTACCGTCACGTATGCCGCGCCGTATTTTGCGGTGCGTCGGACGTCAAACAGTGCCGCAAGTGCGTCGTCCCCGCCGAACACGTCCTCCTCCGCGCCGCTTTCGCAGACCACCGTTGCGTGCGGAGAAAGCGCGCGATACTTTTTCAGTTGCCGCAGGGCGTCCGGAATCAGCCGCGGGGCATAAGGTGGGTCGAGAAAAATCAAGTCGAACCGCCGTTTGCCGCGGCATCCGCGCAAAAATTCGGTATAATCCGCGCAGTACACCTCGCAGTCCGGTGCGAGGCGGGTTTTTATCGTATTCTTTTTGATGATTTCGGCGGCAGTCTTATCGCGGTCGACCAGCACTGCGTGCGCCGCGCCCCTGCTGAGCGCTTCCAGACCGAGTTGACCCGAGCCTGCGAACAGGTCCAGAACCGCGCGGTCCTCCATTTCAAACTGCAGCATGGAAAAGATTGCTTCTTTCGCGCGTTCGGCGGTGGGTCGGGTATTCTCCCCTTCCGGGGTATCGAGCCGAACGCCTCTTGCTTTGCCCGTTATAATCCGCATCATAGTGCTTCCTCCTTTGTAAGACCTCGGGCTTTGCCCGAACCCTAAGACCTCGGGGCGTCGCCCCGAACCCTAAGACCTCGGGGCGTCGCCCCGAACCCTAAGACCTCGGGGCATCGCCCCGAACCCTAAGACCTCGGGGCGTCGCCCCGAACCCCACTTGAAAACTTCTTGAAAGAGGTTTTTAAGAATTTCAAGAACTTTAACTAAGGGGGATTTTCCCCCTTTCTTTTTGTGGTACCGTTTCTTCTGTAGCCGTTTAAGTGCTACGCATTCCGGCTGCTCCGCGTCCAATCCCGTCCAGCGGGATTGGCAAAGCGGCTACCGCCGCTCGCTCCGCTACCGGATAGAAGTGGTTCAGGTTAGTTGTTGACGGAGCGGAACGACACGCAGGTCGTTCCCTACGGATTACGACCCTGCAAAGTGCGTAACCCATTGATGATACTTATTGACGGTACCGAAATACATTATTCGCGGTTGGAATCTTCGCTTTTCTCTTCGTTTGAGTGGTAGTATGCGTACACGGCTTCCGCGTCCCGTTCGCTGATACCCGCGACGGCTTTGAGGGCAGTCACGTCCGCCGATTTGAGTGCGGCGAGACCGTCGAATGCCAGAAGCAGTTTTTTCGCTTTCGCTTCGCCGATTCCCGGGATTGCCGTCAGTGCCGAGGTGGTCAGGGTACGCAATTTCGCCTGCTCCATGCACCGCACGGTATAACGGTGGACCTCTTCCTGAATCTTATAAATCATGGTAAAGAGTCCGCGGTCCTTTGCGATGCTGATTTCGTCGGTATCCGTGCAGAGCGCGCGGGTTTTATGGTAATCGTCCTTGACCATGCCGAACACGGGAATATCGAGTCCCAGTTCGCCGAGCAGTTCCCGCACCACCGAGACGTGCCCCCGCCCGCCGTCCAAGAGGATGAGGTCGGGGCGCTCGGAGAAAGACCCCGAGGCATCCGAGAGGTGCGCCAGCCGCCGCGACAGTGCCTCACGCATGGAAGCGTAGTCATCGGTTCCCTCCACGGTACGGATACGGAAACTGCGATAGTCGGACTTTCGGAACGCCCCGTTTACCGACACAATCATGCCTGCGGTCAGATGCTCTGTCCCGAGGTTGGAAATATCATAGGCTTCAATCCGTTCGGGCAGGACCTCAAGACCGAGTTTATGCGCCAAGTCCGCAAGGATGCTCTCCTTTTGTCCCGTTTCGGCTTCATACTGCCGTGCTTTTTCGGCGGCATTTTTGCGCACCAGTTCGCACAGTGTATGTTTGGACCCTCTCTCCGGCACACGGACGTGAATCCTGCGCTCCGCCAATGCGGAAAGACTGCCTGCAAGCAGGTCGCAGTCCTCGTCCGCCATTTCAAAGCCGATAAGGACCTCTGCTGGAATGTAGGCGCGGGAGCGGTAGAAATCGGTAAGAAAAGCGGTCATATCCTCCGGTTCCGGAATACCGTCCGCGCCGCAAATCATCTCCTGTGTATCGTGGAGAACACCGCCTCGGATGAAAAAGACCGACACGCAGGTACAGAGGTCATCGGAATACAGTGCCACAACGTCCTGCTCGGTATCGGGAGACGCCACGACTTTCTGTTTCTCGCGGATTGCGCCGAGCGCCCGCAGGGTATCGCGGCATTTTGCCGCCGCTTCAAAGCGCTCCTCTTCGGCATAGGCAGTCATTTGTTCCTCCAACCGCCGCCTGACTTCGCTGTTTTTGCCCTCCAGGAGTTCCGCCGCGCACCGCATGGTTTCGCGGTACTCCTCGCCCGTCACCTGTCCGGTGCAGACCCCCGCACAACGTCCGATTTGGTAATAGACGCACGGGCGCTCCTTTCCGATGTCCCTCGGAAACACGCGCGAGCAGGTTGGCAGTTTCAGTGTCTTATTCAGTAGACCGATAAGGGCATACGCGGTTCCCGAGCCGGAATAGGGACCGAAATAGCGCGCCTTATCGGCTCCGCGGTGGCGGGTAAAGACAAGGCGGGGGTACTCGCCGCCCGTAATTTTGATATACGGATAGGATTTTGCGTCTTTCAGGCGGATGTTATACTTGGGGGTATACTGTTTGATGAGGGTATTCTCCAGTGACAGTGCCTCCATCTCGTTATCGCAGAGGTAGTAATCGAACGAGCGGACTGCCGCGACCATGCGTTCCGTTTTTCGGTTTTTCTCGCTGTTCTGGAAATACTGCGAGACGCGGTTCCGGAGTTTCCGCGACTTCCCGACGTATATCACCTTACCGCTCGCGTCACGCATGATATACACGCCCGGGCATAGCGGCAGGCTATTCGCCCGCTCCAACAACTTTTCCCGCGTGCTTTCGCTTTGTGGCATTGCGTTTTCCTCCTGTGAAAGACCTTGTGGCTCTGCCCCAAGCCCTGCTTAGGGGACTTCTTAAGGAGAAGTCCCCTAAGGACCTTCAAGACCTTTAACTCAATTGAATTTTTGATTCTGTCTTTACGTTGTGCGGATTATGGGTGTAGCCATTTGCCGTGCTACTATTTCCGGCTGCTCCGAGCCAAATCCCGTCCAGCGGGATTTGGACGGCGGCAACTTGTTGCCTCGCCTCATCTCCGCTACCGGATAGAAATGGTTCAAGTTAGTTGTTGAATGGGACGGAACGACACGCGGGTCGTTCCGCTTCGGGTGAAAGATACTTGCTGACTTACAATAGAATGCCATAAGCCAACAGGAAACAACATTGCAACGAAAGATCTGCCAAACCGCAAACATCCTTTCAGATACACATAGCGGCGTGCTGTCGGCACGCCGCTATGTGGGTAAAACTCCGCTTGTATCAGATTTCCGCGAACCCGCTGTCTATCAGTTCGCACAGACCGTTCAGCGCGGCTTCCTCGCTTTGTCCGTCCGCCATCAGCGTTACGGTCATTCCTTTGGCAATTCCGAGCGAAAGAACGCCGAGCAGGCTCTTGGCGTTGACACGGCGGTCATCCTTTTCAATCCAGACAGAACAAGGATAAGAATTCGCTTTCTGGATAAAGAAAGTCGCGGGTCTGGCGTGCAGACCGCTCGTATTATTGATGACGACTTCACGTGAAATCATACTGTATTCGCTCCCCTGTTTCTTAAAGATATGGATGCACGCCGCACAAAAATAGGCACGACAAATTCTCATTTATAGTATACCAAAAAGCGCGTCCAAAATCAATAGTTATTCTGACGCAATTTCACAAATTGCACCTCTTTTTTTCGTGCATTTCGGATAGTTCCGGAGGAGTCGTTGCCCAATAAGTCCGCTATCCGAGCCGCAAAACGGACAAAACGAGGCGGGTACGTTCCCCAAACAGTTCATAGGAAGCCCCCACGGGGAGCGGCTGTCCGTTTTCCCGTCTTACAATGCCGTCCGTCTCGGTCAATCGGATGCGGACCGTCAGATACACGTCGCACAATGGGTCATTCGGAACCGTCCCCGTCAGCGCGGCGGAATCGGTTTGCAGAGCGCGGACGGCATCCACTGTGCGAATCCCGATAACCTCCCCGAATTCCGCTCCTGCCGCAGTCCGCAGGATTTCTCCGCGCGTCAGGCAATCGGCACTCCGTCGGTCCGTTGCCCGCCACACCGCATAGACCTCGGTCGGGGTCCCCTCTGCGGCGGTCATCCGTCCTCGGACAGCGCGCAATCCGATTCCCGCCACCGAAAGGACCAACAGAATCAGCAGGACGAAATCGGTTGCGCTCAATCGTCGCGTTGCGTGTTCATTCCGCACATTCCGTCACCTCCACCGACAAAATTCCGCATTCTGCGGCAAAATAGCCGCCGAAAATCAGGTCCGCCGTGCCGCCCGCCGCGATGCGGTGGGTGCCGACGGTACGCTCCGCAAGCGTCAAACGCACGGTGACCTCCGCGACGTAACGGTCGGGGACGGGCGTCAGTGCCAGCGCGTCACCGTCCGCCGTCAGGACGGTTTGCGGGACCACCGCAACCGCCAATACACGCCCGACCGTCTCGCCGCCCGCCGCAGTCAGCACCGCATCTCCCGCATGGGGAAGCACGCCTGCCTCCCGCGTTGCTCCGTCAAACGGCGCGGTCCGCACGGTGCAGGTCAGCACCTCACGCCGCACGCGGTTCCAAGGTTTTGCGCGCACAACCCACACGCCGCCGACCAGAACGGCAAGTGCCAACGCAAGCAGGATCCAATCCAACACGTTCCACCGCTTTTTCATGCTTTTTCTCTATCCTCCTCCGTATCCTCCTCCGTCGGAATCAGCGCCCAGACCGCAAACAGCAACCAGAGCATCCCCCGCGCATACCAAAGGCAGTCAAACAGTCCCATCAGAAGCAGTCCCCCGAGCGCCGAGAAACCCGCGACCGCCCAACCGCGCGGGCGGAACGACCGTATCAGACCAAACAGAAACACCACCAAAACCGCCGCGCCCGCAAGTCCCGTTTCGAGCGCGACCTGCGGAAACAGCGCGTGCGCGTGCATGACCGTTTCGGTTCCCGCAACGGCAAATCCCTGCCAGACGCGGCGGAAATCCGCCTCGCGCGTCCCGATTCCGAACGGATTTGCGGCAACCATCCGCGCGATACCGCGCCAGACCTCCAACCGGTACCGGATCGAACTTTCCGCGAATTCCCCGATGCTTGCAAAACGGTTCGTCACGGTATGCGGCAGATACGGGAGCGCCGCCGCGGCGGGAAGCGGCAGGCAAAACAGGACCGTCAGGCTTTTTGCGTTGGTCAGAAGCAGGAACAGGATCGTTTCCGCGAGCATCCCGAGCCAGCCGCCGCGCGACCACGTAAGCACCATACACCCCGCAATCAACGCGGCGCCAACCCCGCTGAAACACCGCGTCATGCGGTTTGCGAACCGCACGGTTCCGCACAGCGCCACGGGGTAAACCGCGAGCAAAAAGACAGCCAGAATGTTCGGATTGTCAAAGGTGGCGCAGACCCTGCCGCCGATGTCGGAGAAACGGCTCATATCCACCCAACGGAGCGCCGCGCGTCCGCTTGCATATTCCAAAATACCGATACACGCACACACGGAAGCCGAAAAAAGCAGCCCGCCGAGCGCCCGCCGTTTCCACGGTCCGCTCATGCTCCGAAAGACCGACCAACCGCCAAACGCAAGCAGTGCTGACACCGTGCCCGCCGCGCCACCCGCAAGCAGGTAGACCACCGCAAACGCCGCCGCAAGACGGTCGACCGTTCCGAAGCGGAAGTCCCGCCGCCCGACAAGCCATTTCCCGCAGAACACCGCCAACGACAGCGTCACGCCGCACGCGAGCAGGACTGTGGTATGCGGCAGAAGCGGCAGGAACGGAAACGACAGCGCAAGGAGCAGGGCACTCAACTCTGGGACCGCACGGCAAAGGAACCACACGCACACCGCCGCGGCAAAAAGCGGCAATGCAAGCGGTGGCAGAAAAGCCGTCAGCGCCCCGATTGCAAGCCCGGCGGGAAGTGTGGCACGGCGACGCACGCCGACTGCCTCCCCTGCCCCGAAGCAATCGGGAGACAGTCCGCAGAAACCGAACAGAAACGGCGCGGTCAGCCGTCCGCGTTGCAGGCAGAGGGAAAGCGACCGCTCCTCCCCGACCGCAGGAAGCACAGAGAACAGGACGACCGCAGGAACGGTGACGGATACGGTTGTGAAATCCGTCCCGCCGCGCAGAAAGTAAAGAATCAGCGCGCTCGCTGCCGCACCGAACGGGACCCCCGCAAGGCTCCCGACCGAAGACCGCAGGAGCGCCGCCCAAAGAGAATTCATTGCCTGCCGTGCAAACGAAGTCTCCTGCCACCGCATGATGCGGAAGCGCAGGGTTCCGCGCCTGTTTTTCCGCTCTGTCCGTTCGCCGCAAAAGAACGTGTTCAGGAGGACGCTATCCCCCGCCGCGCGGCGTACCCGTTCCGCACCGCGTTCCAATCGCTCGGTTATCATGCCGCCACCTCCCCGTAAAGAAAAAACGCCCTTTTACACCTCCTCGGAGGAGATGTAAAAGGGCGGGCATAAAGGATGAAAATCTCCCCGCATCTGTCACCTGCCGCAACACCTATCTACTTGAAGATGGAGGCTTTTGCGGGAGCCTTTTGTATTTGTATTGTTGTGACAATGAGACACTGACTATGTGGTGGTGGAAATTTATCCCCCCTCATCAGTCGCTGACGCGACAGCTTCCCCCCGAGGGGAAGCCTTTTTGCAAGACCCCTTTTGTGGTTCATAAAATTACAAAAAGAAGAAAGGGCTACCGCGCCTAACACAAATGTTCACATGAGCATTCAATTTCCGTTTTTGCGTTTATGCACCGCGTAAAACAGGCTTCCCCTCGGGGGGAAGCTGTCGCGTCAGCGACTGATGAGGGGGGATAAATTTTACCAAACCATTACCGCAACATCTGCTTGGGCAACGCCATCATCCGTCACCTGCGGCGACAGATGATGGCGGTCGGTCAGTGAAAAACTCCCATTCGGCAAGCTAATTTGCGGCTATTTCAGCAAATCCGGTCGGCGTTCCTGCGTGCGTTTTTCCGCCTGCTCGCGCCGCCAGCGTTCAATATTTCCGTGGTGTCCCGAAATCAGCACGTCGGGAACCTTGACTCCGTGAAATTCATACGGACGGGTATACTGCGGGTACTCCAGAAGCCCCGAGGAAATGCTTTCTTTTTCGTAACACTCCGCGTCCGCAAGCACCCCCGGGACCAGCCGCGCCACGCAATCGGTCAGGATGCAGGCGGGAATTTCTCCACCCGTCAGGACGAAATCGCCGATGGAAATCTCCTCGTCCACAATTTCATCCACAATCCGGCTGTCAACCCCCTCGTAATGCCCGCAAAGCAGAATCAGGTTATTGTAATCCCGCGCCAGTTCCTCCGCGCGCTTTTGGGTCAGGACCTGCCCCGCAGGCGACAGGTAAATCACTCTCCGCCGCAAGCCCTCCAGTTCGTCCCCCTCCTGCGCGCGCAGGACGCCTTGGTAGCACCGCCAGATGGGGGGCGCCATCATCAGCATTCCCTTTCCGCCGCCATAAGGCGTATCGTCCACGCGATTGTGCTTATCCTCCGCGTAATCGCGGATGTTGTGAACCCGCACCGTAATCGCGCCGTTCTTCTGCGCGCGCCCGATGACACTCTCCGCCAAAACCGTTTCCACAAGGTCCGGAAACAGCGTCATAATATCAAACCGCATCATCGGTCCGTCTCCTCTCCCAGAAGTCCCGGAATCGGGCGGATGTATATTGCGTCATCGGGGTCGGTCCGCACGACAAATGCAGGGACCGCAGGAATCAGCGCCTGCCCGCCGCCCGTGAGGGTCACGGTGTAAAGGTCCGCCGTTGCGCCCGTTGTCACGTCGGTCAGCGTTCCGATGGCTTCTCCCGTATCGGCGTGGCGCACAGGGGTCCCGATGAGGTCCGCGATGAAGTACGCGCCCTCCCTCAGCGGCAGGTCCTCCCGCGCGGCATAGACCGTCACCCCGCGCAGGCGGTTTGCCGAATCCTCGTTCTCCACTCCATCCAACTCGGCAATGACGAACTGCCGGAACACCGACGCGCGCAGAACCCGAACGGGGCGGTAGCCCTCCCCCTCGCGAAGCCAGAGCGTTCCGAGATGCGCCAGAACGGTCGGGCTGTCGCAATAGGACTCCATTTTGACCGCGCCGCGAAAACCGTGGATGTTGATGATTTTTCCGCATTCCAGATATGACTGTTTCATACTGTCCTCCAAATGATTTCTGCCGTTAGTATACCACAAAAAGGTGAAAAATGCAACGGTCCGACACGTTTTTTGTCCCTTTGCCCGCAAAAAATCGCTTTGTGCGCTAAAATTTACAAAATATCCATTGTATCCGTCGCCGCAGTGCGGTATAATGAGGGTAATGTTCAAATCGGAGGAATCGGTATGCTTAACGCAATTGCACTGTTCATGGAGGGAAGTTCAAACGGCGCCGGCGGCACCATCATGATGGTTGTCATGTTGGTCCTGATGCTGGGTGTGTTTTATTTCGTCGGAATCCGCCCGCAGAAGAAGCAGGAAAAGCAGAACAACGAAATGCGCAACGCGCTGACCGTCGGAGACGAGGTAACCACCATCGGCGGCATCATCGGCAAGGTTGTCAGCATCAAGGACGAAACCTGCGTCATTGCGACCTCGCACGACAACACCAAAATCCGCATTCTCAAAAGCGCCATCAGCCGCGTGGATGTGAAAGCGGAGGACGCGGCAGACTGAACGTCGTCCCAAGGCATAAAACAGGCTCCCCTCGCATATTCTGGTTACGGAAATGCCATGGGAGTCTGTTTTTTGTTTGAAAGGAGAACGGTCATGTCACACGCTCATGCGAAAAAATCCGCCAAATCTACCGCTCGTCAGGAGGTCGGCTTTGCTCAAAAAGCATTCCGCGCTTTTCTTTGGACCCTCGCTTTCGCCGCGGGGCTACTGCTTATCGCGTCGCTTGCAATCTACTTCCTGCCCGACCCCGACCCTGCCATTCAGCCCGTTGCGCTCTTGATTGCGTTTCTGACTGCCTTTGTCGGCGGCGTGATTGCGGGACGGATTCACCGTGCCGCTCCCGCGCTTTGCGGTCCCGTCAACGGTTGTTTTCTTCTCGCTCTGATGCTTCTGCTCTCCCTCTTCTTCCGCAACATGGCGTTCGGTTATTCCATCGGAATTGCGCTCCTGCTCCACGCTCTCATTCTGCTTCTCTCCCTCGCAGGCGCGCTTCTTGGGGTGAGAAAAAAGAGCGGCTCTAAGCGGTGAAACCCTCGGGGTGCCCCCCGACCCTGCGGACCTCGGGGTGCCGCCCCGAACCTGCGGACCTCGGGGCTCCGCCCCGAACCCTGCATGAAAACTTCTTGAAAGAAGTTTTCATGGCTTTCAAGAACTTTAACTAAGGGGAATTTTACCCCTATATTTATGTGGTGCGGATTCTTTGTAGCCGTATACGCTCTACGAATTCCGGCTGCTCCGAGCCAAATCCCGTCTAGCGGGATTTGGACAACTATCGTTTCTCTCCGCTACCGGATAGAAGCGGTAGGAAAGTTACATTTGAATCGGGCGGAACGACACATGGGTCGTTCCCTACGAATTACAACCCTGCAAAGTGCGGAATCCGTCAAAGGTTAGAGGTTGTAGGGAACGACCCATGTGAACATTTCAAAGCATCTTACCCACCAAAAATATTTTATGGATTGGAATTTCGGGGGTGTTTCCTCACTTTTCCGAACCAAAATGCCATTGTCTGTCAACTCCAATGTTACCTGTTTTTTGGGAAATAGATTCAAAGCCTCCCGAATTTCATGAGGCAAAGTAATTCTCCCCAACTCGTCCACTGTTCTGATTATCCGTTTCATTTTTTGCCCCTCATAACGATTATTCCGTTTCACTAACGGTAACGCCGTTATTATAACACAACATCCCTGTCAAATTGTGTCACATCGTGTAAGAAAGCAAAAATTTTTTTAGTTTTTATCCCCGATAAATGCCTCCAGAATGGAAAAGGCGCGTTCCCGTTCCTCTGCGGACAAGCCGTCCAGCATGGCATTCAGGCGCTCTGCCCTTGCGGGGGCGCTCCGACGGATGACATCACAGAACAAATCGTCCGCCGAACAATCCAGTATGTCACAAATCGCCACCAGCTTATCCGTTTTCGGAAAGCTGACACCCCGCTCAATGTCCGAAAGATAATTGTTTGATACACCTATCATTTCGGAGAACGCCTGCTGTGTGTACCCTTTTTCACGGCGCAGCTTTTGAATTCTTGCACCAATCTTTTGGTTGACTGTGCTCCCGCTCATGGAATACCCTCCCTATTATCGTGACCTCATCGGTAACGTCGTTAGAAGTAGTATACCCTTTTTCTCTTCAAAAGCAAACAAGCCAACACCGAATTTGTTCGGCGTCGGCTTTAGTTTCAAAATATTTTTTCAATCAAAGCCATGAAAACCATTCCGCCCCCCTCACACCAAACGGGCGCGATAGCCGCACGCCTAAAAATCCGCCTCCAACCCTAAAGAAAAGAATTTCCCCACAAGCCCCCGCCGCCCTGCAACGCATAAAAACTCTTTGCCATATACGGACGGGGTCTTGCGGGGAAGTTCTCGGAGGGTGTGGGAGGCTTGGAGGGTAGGGATGACAGATTTTGCAACGCAAAATCTTGTCAATAGCGGCTCCGCCGCGTTATCCTCATTTCAAGAGGTCTCCCTCTCCCTCCAAGGTCTTTCCCTTACCCCCTCCACCAACTCCTCACAGGACGCAAACAGATATTTCGCGCCGGCATCGAGCAGTTCGGCGCGAGAACCAAATCCCCAGAGAACACCTGCACAGTCCATGCCGTTCCGCGCCGCGCCCAGAACGTCGTCCCGACGGTCACCGATCATCAGAATTTGAGTCGGGTCATGCAAGCCCAGTTGCTCCGTCGCGTAGGCAATCACCTCGTGTTTTTCGTTCCGCGTCCCGTCAAATTCCGGTCCCGAAACCATGCGGAAACGGTCCGCTATTCCGAAATGCTCCAATACCCGCCGTGCCGAAACAGTCGGCTTGCAGGTCGCAAGGACCAGACCGTATCCGCTGTCGCGCAGAGTATCCAACATCTTGGGTACACCGTCGTAGAGCGCGCACTCGAAAATACCGCGTACATTGTAGTATTCGCGATACGCCGCAACCGCGCGTTCCGCCTCCTCCGCGTTCAGACCGTAGTCCGCGGCAAAGGTCCGCACCAGCGGCGGTCCGATGTAGTGCATCATTTCGCTCCGCTCCTGACGCGGCAATCCCAGCTTGTCCTGCGCGTAGGTCACGGCGTTGAGGATGCCCTCGGCGGAGTTGCAGAGCGTGCCGTCAAGGTCAAAAAACAGGTAGGGTTCCATTTTGTATCCTTTCCGCAAGAAAAATTATCCGTTCCGACGTCTTTTTTTCACTTTTCCCCTTGCATCCGACAGTGAAAATGTGGTATAATGTTATCTGAATCACCTTTGCTTTTATTATACACGATTTCCGAACGGAAATCAAGTGTGTTTTTGCCGAAAGGACTGCCTTCTATGGATATGAATTTCACCATTCCCGTCAACGAGGCGTTTGAGGCGAGCGCCGCCGACCCGAATTGCGGGTGTCCGCTCTGCGCCCTCGCGCGCAAGCTGGAAGCGGACGAGTTGGACCTGATTCTCGGCGCTTCGATGATGGAGCCGGATGTCCGCATCAAGACCAACGGGCAGGGCTTCTGCCGCACGCACTACGACCTCATGTTCGTTCGCAAGAATCGGCTCGGCATGGCGCTGACATTGGAAAGCCACCTCGCGGAACTGGAAAAGGACCTGCGCGACGGCGGCATTGGGGGCGGTCAGGGAAACAAACCACTGAAGCGAATCGGCGAACTGGAGGCGGACTGCTACATCTGCCGCCGCGTGAACGGGAATTTTGAAAAGATGGCGGACACCGTGGTCTGGCTCTGGCAGACCGATGAGGAATTCCCCAAAAAACTCCGCGCACAGCCGCTGTTCTGTCTGCCGCACTACCGGTTGCTTCTCGCAGTCGGGCAGAAGCGTTTGGGCAAGAAGAAAATGCCCGAATTCGCCGCCGCGTGTGCGGGGGTGGTCGGGGGTTACATGACGGAATTGCAAAAAGACGTCAGTTGGTTCTGCAAAAAATTCGACTACCGCTTTCAGGACGAGCCGTGGGGCAACGCCAAGGATGCCGTGGAGCGCGCCATCCGTTTCCTGCGCTCGGATATTCACAACAAGTAAGGACGGGTTTCAATGGGAAAATATCAGATTGATTTGCTTCAACTGCACAAATACTTCATCCGGAGTCATCTGCACGAGGGAGACACCGCCGTGGACTACACGATGGGAAACGGACACGACACCGAATTTCTCTCCAAAACCGTGGGTCCGAGCGGTCATGTCTACGCCTTTGACATTCAGGAACAGGCGCTCGAATCCACCGCGCAACATCTGCGCGACACGGGGTGCCCCGAAAACTACACGCTCATCAAAGCGTCGCACCAGTTTGTAAAGGACTATGTTCACACCCCCGTCAAGGCGGGAATGTTCAACCTCGGTTGGCTTCCCGGCGGAGATAAGTCCATCACCACCCTGCGCGAGAGTACCATGCCCGCGATTCAGGCGGCAATCGACCTGATGGACAAGGACGCGATTCTGAACGTTGCGGTCTACCCCGGGCATGCCGAGGGCGACGCAGAGGGCAAAATGTTGGAAGAATACTTTGCAACGCTCAGCCGCCACAGGGTCTGTTGCACCAAGGTTGCGATTCTCAACTCCCCGACATCCCCGTACTTTTTCGTAATCGAAACCAAGTCGTAAAGGAACGGAAGATGAAAAAATACGATTGCAATCTCAAACGGCGGCTCGCGGGGCTGTCTCTGGGGCTTCTGCTCCTGCTCCCCTCCTGCATCCGGAAAGACGGAAAGGAGATTTACCTTTACCCCTCCGTCACCTACACCTACAACACATCGGTGGACGAATCCGTCCTGACTACGGGGCTGAATCCAACCTATCTCTATCTGGCAAACAAAGATCATCCCGTGGATAAAAACTACGACCCCGGGACACTGGTACCGCTCTCAACGGATTATTCCAAAGGCGGCATTCAACTGGAAAGCCGCACGGCACAGGCACTTTACGCCATGATGGACGAAATGCGTGCCGCAGGCATCAGCGATGTCTACGTCACCAGCGCCTACAGGACTTTCAATTATCAGCAGTCCCTTTACTACAAATATATCGCAGAGGAAGAAGCCAAAGGGCTGAGCCACTCGGAAGCCGTCAAAAAAGTGGAAACCTACTCCGCCCCGCCCGGTTACAGCGAACATCAGACGGGCTTTGTGGTGGACTTCATGACCTCCACCATGTCAAACCTCGACGAAAGTTTTGAGGGAACCAAGGCGTTTGCATGGCTCTCGGAAAACTGCTACCGTTTCGGCTTTATCCTGCGCTATCCGAAGTCGGCGGACAAAATCGCAATCACGGGTTACGACTACGAGCCGTGGCACTACCGTTTTGTCGGTCGGGAAGCCGCAACCGAGATTATGAAACGCGGCATCACGTTGGAAGAATTTTTGGAGATGGATTTTGAAACAGCAAAAAAATAACTGCACATAAAGGAGATTTTATCATGTATCGTATCGGCATCGACCTCGGCGGCACCAACATTGCCGCGGGACTGGTCAACGAAAAATTTGAGATTATCGCAAAGGTGTCTACCCCCACGTTGGTCGGCAGACCGAACATTGAGATTGTCCGCGACATTGCCGCGCTTGCAAACAAACTCTGCGCGGACGCGGGCATTGCCCTCTCGGACGTTGCCGCTCTCGGCATCGCCTCCCCCGGGATTGTGGAAGATGCAACAGGCTGTGTGGTTTACGCCAACAATCTCGCTTTCCGCGATTTTCCGATTCTGCCCGAGTTGCACAAGTTGCTTGACATTGCGGAAATGCACATTGAGAACGACGCCAACGCCGCCGCTTGGGGCGAAGCCATCGCGGGCGCGGCAAAAGGCAGCAAGTCCTCGGTGATGATTACACTCGGAACCGGCGTTGGCGGCGGCATTGTGGAGGACGGAAAGGTTTACAAGGGCTTCAACAATGCGGCGGGCGAACTGGGACACATCGTGATTCGTGTGGACGGTCGCCCCTGCACCTGCGGTCGGCACGGCTGTTGGGAGGCGTATTCCTCGGCAACGGGGCTGATTCACATGACCAAAGAAAAACTTGAAGAATGCAAGCAGACGGGGCGCGAAACGGTGATGACCAAGTTGGTTGCCGAAAAAGGCAAGGTCAACGGTCGCACGGCTTTTGACGGCAAGCGGCTCGGCGATGCGGCGGCGAGCGAGGTGGTGGACGAGTATATCAAATACCTTGCAAGCGGCATTGCAAGCATGATCAACATCTTCCAACCCGAGGTCCTTTCCATCGGCGGCGGCATCTCCAACGAGGGGCAGTACCTCTTGGATTTGGTCATTCCGCGCGTTCGTGAACAGCAGTACGGAACGAATCTGGTCCCCATGACCGACATCCGCATTGCCGAACTGCGCAACGACGCGGGCATCATCGGTGCGGCAGTCCTCGGAATGTAACAAAAGGTAACAGAGTCCGCGTATGCTGATTTTCCTGACAGACCGAAAATTGTTCGGTCTTGAACTGACCCGCATTCTGAACGAATCAGGGCTTCCCGTTCTGATGGAACGCCCCGAAGCGGCGGAATATCTCTGCCGTGAGCGCACCGTCGGCGCGTTGTTGGTTGACGGAGTTCCGAACGCCGCCTCCGCCCGCGCGCTCTGTAATCGGATGCGCGCCGAATACCGCGAAATGCCGATTATGCTCATTCTTGCGCAAGATGCCAATGCGGACACGGTAGCCGACCGCATCATCCGTGTCTCCCCTTTACGGGAAATGGCGGATGAGGTTCTCGGCCTCTGTGCGTCCTGCGGTTGGCGTCCCCAACTATCGACTTTCACCCTACTGGTGACCGACGTTCCTGCCGACACCCGTTTGCTCGGCTACCGCATGTCACTCTCGCCCCGCGAACATCAGGTACTTCGTGTCGTCTATCTGCGCGCCCCCGAATTGGTATCGCGGAACGAACTTCTGTCCGTCTGCTTCCCCGAGGGTTCGCAACGGGCGGAAAATCTGACCGTTCAGGTCAACCGTATCAACCACAAGTCGCGCGAAATCTGCGGTCTTCCGCTCATTGAAAGCGTTTACGGCAAAGGTTACATCCTCCGCCGCGGCATTGTTCGGAATGCGTGACAAAAAGCACGCCCAAAGACCTTGGGACACTGTCCCAAACCCTGCTTAGGGGACTTCTTAAGGAGAAGTCCCCTAAGAACCCGCAAGACCTCAACCAAGGGGGATTATCCCCCCTCTTTTGGGGTTATACTGATTTTGTGTAGCCATATACGCGCTACGCATTCCGGCTGCTCCGAGCCGCATTCCGCCAGCGAAATGCGGACGACGGCAACTTGTTGCCTTGTCTCATCTCCCGCTACCGGATATAAGTAGTAAGACCTTGGGGCTTTGCCCCAAACCCTACTTAGAAAACTTTTGAGAAAGTTTTCTAAGAACTTTCAAAACTTTAACCAAGGGGGATTTTCCCCCTGTTTTTATGTTGTACTGTTTTTTGTAGCCGTTTATGTATTACGAATTCCGGCTGCTCCGCGTCCAATCCCGTCCAGCGGGATTGGCAAAGCGGCTACCGCCGCTCGCTCCGCTACCGGATAGAAAAAGTTCAGGTTAGTTGATAAACGAAACGGAACGATACGCGGGTCGTTCCGCTTCAGGTGGAAGATACTTACTGACGACTATATGATTCCATACGTGGGTGCCGAGATTCCGCCTGCCGGCGCCCCTACGGGGTTCGACGTAATGCCGCAGGCATTTCCGTAGGTGTTTGTTACAAAGTGCGGCTATCACACTCGTTTTGTGGGTGCAGGCTTATCCCCCCTCATCAGTCGCTAACGCGCCAGCTTCCCCCCAAGGGGAAGCC